>NZ_JBMPOR010000002.1:0-439333 GCF_049340265.1 Undibacterium sp. Di26W | reverse complement strand
CCAGGTTGCCATTGGCAATATTGACGCTGCTTTGCTCGCCGGTCTTGCCCTGGCTGGCGGAACCGAGGTTACCGCGCTGGCCCAAATTGCTGGAGGACGTTAAGTTCAGGCCTGTGCTGTTTCCGCTAACAATTGCAACCATGTCAATTCACCTTTGTATATGTAAATAGTAGATAACGTGACAACAATGCTTCTTTAAAAAGTGCCGCGTTTGAGCACAAGGTATCCAGACTTTTTGAGAAAAGTTTATGGAAAACTGGAAATTATTTGCATTTCCATTAATTATTTTTAATATATGAAAATTAAATGTTAAAAATTCTTAAATCGAATTATTTTTGCGAATAAGATTTTGCGTGGAAGTAAGGAGGGTATTTCATGGAAATTATTAAATGGATAATAAAAGGCATAACTGAAAATATTCATTGGCAATTTATTTATCAAGGCTGCAAGGCTAAATAAGAAAAATAGAGGAAAGGTTTATGATGTCAGGATGATTCAAGTGAATTCTGAAGCAGGCCGGAAAGGTTTTCGGTCTGGTTTTTATTATTAAAAGGATATGCATGAAACCTGCCATTCTTGTTACGCGCGCTATTTTTCCTGAGGTATTGACCCGGCTTTCGGGCTATTTTGAAGTTGAATCGAACCAGGATGATGTGATTTTTACACCTGCTGAATTGGCAGCGAAGTTGAAGGGGAAGGTCGGTACCCTGGCGACTGCCAGCGCCAAATTCAATACGGAGCTATTGCAGCAGTTGCCAGGTTTGAAAATGGTCGCCAGCATGGCGGTGGGTTACGACAATATTGATGTGCCAGCCTGTACTGCGCATGGCGTCATGGCCAGTAATACACCGGAAGTGTTGAATGAAACGACGGCTGATTTTGGTTGGGCGCTGTTGATGGCGACGGCCAGGCGGGTGACGGAATCCGAACACTGGTTGCGTGCAGGCCACTGGACCAAGTGGCGTTACGACTCTTTCCTGGGGGCGGATGTACATGGTGCTACCCTGGGCATTATTGGCATGGGCAGAATAGGGCAGGCGATAGCACGACGTTCCATGGGCTTTGATATGAAGGTCATGTATCACAACCGTTCACGGCTGAGCGCTGAGCAGGAGGCGCATGCGAATCATGCCCAGTATGTCAGCAAGGAAGAATTGCTGGCGCAGGCCGATCACGTGGTGCTGGTCTTGCCGTATTCACCAGCGTCACATCATTGCATAGCTGCGGCTGAAATTGAATTGATGAAACCCAGCGCGACCCTGGTCAACCTGGCACGCGGTGGTATTGTGGATGATCAGGCGCTGATTGCAGCTTTGCGCAAGCATAGGATTGCGGCGGCCGGCCTGGATGTGTTTGAGAATGAACCCAAATTCCATCCAGACTTTTTGACGCTGAAAAATGTGGTGCTGACACCGCACATTGCCAGCGCTTCAGAGGCCACCCGACGGGCAATGGCGAATCGTGCCGCGGATAATCTGATTGCCGGCCTGATTGAAGGCAAACCACGCGATTGGTTAAACCCGATGGCTTAGAACCTGTTTGCGATCTTACTGCGCGTGCGCAATCTGAGTCCACGCGGGGCTCATGCGCTGCTCAAAATGCTCATGTACTTAGAGTACATTCCGCTTTTTGCGCGGCTCTTCACCCCGCTGACGCTCGCTCGCTACAGATCGTAAACACGTTCTTAATCCTTGAGGTCGTTGATCAGATCAACATATTGCTGCATGGCGGCTTCCTGGGTGGTGCCTTTCAGTTCAGCCCAGGCATCAAACTTGGCGCGGCCGACAAAGTCGGTCATGCCAGGGCGCTCGCCAGTGGCATCACCACCGCTGCCTTGCTTGAACAGGGCATAGATTTTCAGCAGGGTCATGTTGTCTGGGCGCTCTGGCAGATTTTTGGAATCAGCCTGTGCCTGGTTGAATTGTTCTTGTAAACTCATTGTGGTCTCCAGCGTGGTATTGAGAAGTACAAAAATAGCATGAAGACATGCAGACAGGGCGGTTTGCGCTAGAGGGTTCCCTCCAGCGCTGAGTTTGCCTGGCGATCAGTGCAGAGTGGGCTCGCTATCAGTACCGGCACCGCAACAGGCTTTGTATTTTTTACCGCTGCCGCATGGACAAGGGTCATTTCTGCCAACCTTGGGGGCATCGCGCTTGACGGTCGTTACGCCGGATTTGCGCAAGGGTGCCCAGAAACGGCGTATGGCGGGGATGGATGCTTCCAGCGTCAAGGCCAGTTCATGGCATTTTTCTGGCGTATCGACGAATTTCAATTCTTCTTCTTCGATTTCTTCTGCGCCCAACAGGTAGATAGGCTGTAGCAGCGGGCCGATTTCTTCTGATTCCCAGGCGGCTTCCCAGGCTTCTTCGCGCAATTGCATGCCTTCCCAGAAGCCCCAGGCCCAGGTTTCGCCGTCTATCAATTCTTTGCCATTTTGTTCCATGACGCAGAACAGGGGTTCATATTCCTGTGGCGCAACTTCAAATGTGATCTGTATTTCGTTCATGAAACGGGCCACCAGGCCGGTGATGCGCTGCATTTCCTTTTCATTCTTGAACTTGGGTTCACCCTCATCCGGCAAGCCCCATACCAGTGGCAGCCATTCTCCCATTGGTATCATTTCCGGCCCCAGGGCGATGGCAGTCAGGTAACCGTGCAGGGCGTCCATGGTCATGCCATCATCGCCGACCTTGTCCGACATCAGGAATTTGTCGAGTTCATTGAATTCTTTGTCGCTTAAGGGTTCATCGAGATGCATGGATCACTCTTGAGTGGAGATTGAAAATACCGGCAGTTTAGCGCTTTGTTTGCTGGCTGTGCAGGTCTTTTATGCCGTACAGGCTTTGGCACACGTACAATAGACAACATGACAAATACCAATCTCCCAGACTCTTTTGCCGGTTTGACGCCCGAACTGGTGCTGGACGCTGTTGACAGCAGCGGCTTGCGCAGCGACGGCCGTATGCTGGCCTTGAATAGCTATGAAAACCGGGTTTACCAGATCGGCATAGAAGACGATGTACCTGTGGTCGTCAAATTTTACCGCCCCTTGCGCTGGACGGATACAGCCATCAATGAAGAACATGATTTTGTGCGTGAGTTATTACAACATGAAATCCCGGTGGTTGGTGCGATGCAGGCGGCAGATGGCAGCAGCCTGCGCCATTATCAGGGCTTTCGCTTTGCCCTGTTTGCCAGGCAGAGTGGTAGGGCACCGGAAACCGGGGATGCCGCAACCCTGGAATGGTTGGGGCGTTTTATTGGCCGCATCCATGCTGTAGGGGCACTTGCTGTCTATCATGAGCGGCCAGCCATTAATCCAGAAACCTTTGGCGTGCAGCCGCGTGCCTGGCTATTGGCGCATGACTTTATCCCGCCTGATCTGTTGCCAGCCTATGAAAGTGTCAGTCGGCAAGCCCTGGACGGCATACAGCGCTGTTATGAACGTGCGGGGGCCTTGCAGCCATTGCGCCTGCATGGCGATTGCCATCTGGGGAACGTCTTGTGGCTGGAATCCGGGCCCCAGGCTGGCCCGCATTTTGTGGATTTTGATGATAGTCGCATGGGGCCGGGCATACAGGATTTATGGATGCTGCTGTCGGGTGACCGTCAGGACATGCAGCGGCAATTGACAGATATCCTGGCTGGTTATGAAGATTTCTTTGAATTTGACAGCCGTCAGCTATACCTGATAGAGGCATTGCGCACGCTGCGCCTGATTCATTATTCAGCCTGGCTGGCACAGCGCTGGAGTGATCCGGCCTTTCCGGCCGCATTTCCGTGGTTTAACAGCCAGAGGTATTGGCAAGACCGCATACTCGAATTGCGCGAGCAGGTGGCCCTGATGGAAGAGGTGCCGCTGTGGCCGGTTTGATGCAATTTCACTCAGAATCTGCAAGGACGATCAGCCTGTCCTGTAAAATTCGGGCAAATGATCAACTTTGATGGAAATGCACCATGACGCAAGATGAATTGAAACTGGCGGTAGCCCAGGCTGCCATAGCCTATGTGGTTGAAAACGATATTGTTGGCGTTGGAACAGGTTCGACCGCCAATTTCTTTATTGATGAACTGGCCAGGATCAAGCACAAGGTCAAGGCGGCGGTTGCATCATCTGAAGCCACCGCAGCACGCTTGCGCGGACATGGCATTACCGTGCTGGATTTGAATGACGTGGTATCCATGCCCGTGTATATCGACGGTGCTGATGAAATTACGCCACAGGGTGCCATGATCAAGGGCGGTGGTGCCGCATTGACACGTGAAAAAATTGTAGCCTCGGTCGCTGAGAAATTTATCTGCATCGCCGATGGTTCAAAACTGGTGGATAAGCTGGGCAAGTTTCCCTTGCCGGTAGAGGTGATACCGATGTCGCACGCGGTCGTTGCCCGCAAGCTGAATGCTCTGGGTGGCGAAGCCCGTTTGCGCCTGAAAGATGGCCAGCCTTTGTTGACTGACAATGGCAATATGATACTGGACGTACATGGCTTGCAGATTGCCGACCCGGTGGCGCTGGAAGCCGCGATCAATAATATCGTCGGCGTCGTGACTGTTGGCCTGTTTGCGCAGCAAGGAGCCAATGTCTGCTTGTTGGGAACCAGTGAAGGTGTTAAAACCTTGCAGTTTTGAATGTGGCAAGGGAATGGTTCGGGTTGGTCTGCTGTAAATAGGGGGCAATCGCAGGTGAATAAGAAGTCATTCGTTGTTCAATTTTATGAGGAGATATGCAAATGAATACAAACATGAGTACAAATAAAAAAACAGCCACATCGTTAAGCTTCCTCGCTGCATTGACGACTGCATTATTGATGTCGGCTTGTGCAACACAGTCGCCAACGGCAAGCCAGCCAGTCATCAGCGTGGCAATGAATCAGACCATGCAAAGCAAGATCAGCCCTGACATTGCCATCAGCATGTTGAAAGAGGGGAACCAACGCTTTGTTTCCGGCAATATGCTCAAGCGAGATTTGCCTGCGCAGGTCAAGGCAACGGGACATGATGGTCAGTTCCCCTTTGCGAGTATTGTCAGTTGCATAGATTCACGTTCTGATCCCGCTCTGGTATTTGATCAGGGGATAGGTGATTTATTTATTGCAAGGGTAGCTGGCAATATCGTCAATGAAGACATACTCGGCAGTCTTGAATATGCGGCCAAGGTTGTTGGTTCTAAAACCATTGTCATCCTTGGGCACTCGCATTGTGGTGCTGTCAAAGGTGCTTGTGACAATGCCAATCTGGGTAATTTGACGCAATTGGTGGCCAAGATTATGCCGGCAGTGAAGGCAACGCCGGACATTCATGGCAGTGACCGCTCATCGCAAAATCACCATTTTGTCGAAGCAGTGTCTGAAATGAATGTCAAAATGACGGTCAAGGCAGTAACGGAAAAGAGTGCGGTGCTGAAAGAAATGGCTGACAAGGGTCAGATAAAAATTGTCGGTGCCATGCTGGATGTGGAAACCGGCAAGATAGAATTTTATTGATGCAGTGCGCGTCGAAGTAATAAGAAAGCCCGCCTAAGCGGGCTTTCTTATGTATGTGCAAGCAACTTATTCTGTCGGGGGGACGTAGCCGCTTGCAGCATCAGCCCCATCACCAAAGAAATGTTTTTCCATCTGGGTTGCCAGATATTTGCGGGCGCGGGTGTCAGCCAGGTTCAGGCGGTTTTCGTTGACCAGCATGGTTTGATGCTTGAGCCAGGCGGCCCAGGCTTCTTTGGACACGCTTTCATATATCCTTTTACCCAATTCACCGGGATACGGTGGAAAATCCAGCCCTTCGGCTTCTTTATCTAATTTAATGCAGTGGACCGTACGGGCCATGGTGTTACTCCTTTTTGCTAAATCTCGAAAACAGCGTGAATTATACGGCTTGCGATCTAGAGCTGCTTGATCAGAACCAATGATTTACGTTGCCAGTTATACATTTTCTGCTTGTCCTTGGGTAAATCGTCGAATGAAGCATTGACGAAACCACGTTTCAGGAACCAGTGTGCAGTGCGTGTTGTCAGCACAAACAGGCTATGAAAGCCGGCGCGGCGTGCGCGTTTTTCCATATGCTTGAGGATGCGCTCACCATCGCCCTGGCTTTGCACATCCGGGTTGACGGTCAGGCAAGCCATTTCTGCCATTTTTTCGAATGGGAAAGGATACAGGGCGGCGCAGCCAAAGATGACACCGTCATGCTCTATCACAGAGAAATAATTGATCTCGCGCTCTATCAGTTCACGCCCGCGTTTCACCAGAGTGCCGTCGGCTTCCAGCGGTTCTATCAGTTTGATGATGCCACCCACGTCTTCAATCGTGGCTTCGCGCAGGCTTTCCAGGTTTTCTGACGATACCATGGTGCCGACACCATCATGGGTAAACAATTCCAGCAGTGCTGAACCATCCATCTTGTAAGGCACGATATGTATCCGTGGCACGCCACCACGTGAAGCCTTGACCGCATGCTCCAGATAGAACGCCGAATCTGGCGGCAAGTAGTTGGTTTTTAATTCTTGCTCGGCCTGCATGAATGACAATTCGCGGATTTCATCATTGTCCTGGTCCACCATCATCGGCGTTTCGGTGATGAAAATCAGTTTGTCGGCACGCAGGGCGGTGGCGGTTGATACGGCCACGTCTTCCATCGTCAGATTGAAGGCTTCGCCAGTGGGCGAGAAACCCAGCGGGCCAAGCAGCACCAGATTGCCGGCATCCAGAATGCGGTGGATGGTGTCATACGCCACTTTGCGGGCGATACCGGTCAGCTGGAAATCCACCCCACCTACGATACCGATTGGTTTGGCCGTGACAAAATTGCCTGAAATGATGCGGATGGCAGAATGTGCCATGGGCGTATTCGGCAAGCCCTGGCTGAATGCGGCTTCAATATCCAGGCGCAATTCACCAGCCGCCTCTTTCGAGCATTCCAGCGCTGCGGTATCGGTAATGCGTATGCCATTATGAAAACTGCCTTCGACATTCCGCAAGGCCAGTTGCTCGGCAACCTGGGGGCGCGATCCATGGACGATGACAACCTTGATGCCAAGTGCATGTAAAAGTGATAAATCCTGAGCCAGAACCGGCAGTGCACCTGCCATGACCAGCTCACCGGGAAAGGCGACCACAAAGGTCTTTCCACGGAAGGCATGAATATACGGCGCGACCGAGCGCAGCCATTGAACGAATTGAACGGGATTTTCCATCCGCCAATTATAATCTGAGACGAGAAAACAGATGTCCATCCAACGTGGTCGAATTTCCACATTGTTGTCAATCAGGCTTTGGTTCCTGTTCAGGGCGTGCCTGTCAGGACAGGCCGGATAGAGGGTTAGTGGTAAGCAGCTTTAATCCTTTCCAGTTTGCTGGCATACAAATTCTCGGCCTTGCGGGTGGTGCTGTTGGCTTGCGCCAGTGTCAATTCTTCTACCGCATCCGAGGTTTCCCCCAGTTTCAAATGCGCCAGCGCCAGCCATAAATGGAATTCGTCATAATTCGGATCGCGTTTGATTTCCCGTTTGAACAGGGCTTTGGCTTTGGCATATTCGCCGCGGTCCATTGCTGCCAGGCCAAGGTTAAAGAAATGGAAAGGGGCATTTGGCTGCAAACTTGCCAGTTTGGTGGCATACACCTGTGCTTCGGTTTGGCGGTCGGTTTTGCGCAATACCTCGACCAGGTTACTGAGCGCCATGGTGTTTTCTGCTTCCTTGCCCAGAATTTGCTTGAACACGCTTTCGGATAATGCCAGGTCGCCATGCTGGCGGTAAATCACGCCCAGGGTATTGTAGGCAGCGACGAAATCAGGGTCGCTCGTCAGGGCGGCGCGGGCAAACCAGTAGGCGTCGTCGACCTGGTGTTGTGCCAGCGATTCGGCGGCGCGGTTGTTGAAGTACATGGCGATCACGGTGGCTTCACGTATCAGGTCTGCGCGCTGACCACGAATTTCCCTGGGCGGCAAGAAATCGATCACCATGGACTGGCTATATTCCTGGGTAAAGTGACGGAATCCTGATTTGCTTCCCAGTACGATGTTGACATGTCCTGCCGCAAAGTAAATGTCATTGCTGCGGCTCCAGGATTCGTCCATCAGGATATTCTGATATTGCACTTCCATCCCCAGTTCTTTTGCCAGTGCAGCCGTCATCAAAACCAGCGACAGGCAATTGCCGGAACGGGCACTGAAGGCCTGTGCTGCATTGCGTGTTATTTCAGCATCGTATTCAAGCCTGATCTGGCCTTTGGTGGACAATGCGTCAAACAGGGCTTTTTGCGGTGATTTGCCACGCATCTGGATGGCAATCTCGTTTTTAACGTAGGCGTGCATTTCCTTGCTGAGTGCCATGACCTCGTCGGCGCGGATGGAGGTCGATGCCGGGCCAAAGCCCTGATCATGCAACTGCAGGTGGCTTATTTTCTGGCCAGGCTGGCTGGCACAGGCGGCAAGTAAACCGGTAAAGAGCAGAATAATCCAGGTTTTCATTTTGATCCTCACGCGGCTGGATTTTGACTGGAACACATTTCATTTTCGTTGATGAAACAGGTTCTGCCTAAAGACAGGAATCCGGGCTGCTGGATAGCTATGCAAACCCAGCTTGGCCACAGTCCAGAATTCTAGTTTTATTCATTATAGGATAAATAAAGAGGGGATTTATTTATATGATTTGATGCTTGTTGTCAGGCCAATACACCCCGATCTGCAATGTTGTTTTGATGAGATCAGAATGGGTGTGTTATGGCAAACAGTGCAACATTTCCTGTGCGGCGTAAAAATCTGGGATAATGCGCAGCGCTATGTCTTCAAATCAAACACCTAAAAACTCCCCCAAAAAAGCAATGCCCGCTGCGCCAGATGGTTTATCGGGATTGCGAGAGCTTCGACAACAATTGCGTGAGACCACCGCGAAGTCTGAAGTACCGGAAAATAAAACACTGAATATCAGCGGTGCTGAGCAAGTTCGTCCGCCAAAAAAACAGCATGAACGGCAGCAAGTACCTCGCCAACCATCAGCCAGGTCTCAGTCTGCCAGGCCGCAGTCCGGGCGCGCCAGTAGCACAGGAAGCGGCGGGGAAAACGGTCGGGCAACTGGTCGGGCAAATAGTAGCGGAAATAGTAACGGCAATAGTAACGGCAATAAGCGGCAACAAGCAGCTGCGCCAGCCAGGGAAGAACCAGCTTTACCTTTTCGCAATGTCTTGCCGCCCATCAGTTTTCCTGAAGAGTTGCCGGTATCCGGCAAGCGGGCAGAAATTGCCGAAGCTTTGCAAAAACATCAGGTCATTATTGTCTGCGGTGAAACTGGCTCGGGCAAGACCACGCAATTGCCAAAAATCTGCCTGGAGTTGGGGCGCGGACAAAAAGGCTTGATAGGCCACACTCAGCCGCGCCGGATTGCTGCATCTTCCACTGCCAAGCGTATTGCGCAAGAATTGAATTCACCGCTGGGTGAGCATGTCGGTTTTAAAGTCCGGTTTACCGATACCCTGAGCAAGGGCGCATCAGTCAAGCTGATGACGGACGGTATCTTGCTGGCAGAAACTCAGACCGATCCGCTGTTAAAACAATATGACACCATCATCATTGATGAGGCGCATGAACGCAGCCTGAATATTGATTTCTTGCTCGGTTACCTGAAGCAATTACTGCCCAAGCGTCGTGACCTGAAGATCATCATCACTTCAGCCACAATAGATGCGCAGCGCTTTGCCAATCATTTTGCTGATACTAGAGGGGCTGAACGAGGTGCCGAGCCCAAGCCTGCACCTGTGATTGAAGTGTCAGGCCGTTTGTACCCGGTAGAAGTGCGCTATCGCCCGATACAAGACACGGAAAAAGATAAAGAACGTGATTTGATGACGGCGATTACCGATGCCGTGGATGAATTGTGTCGCGTAGGTTCTGGTGACGTATTGGTGTTTTTGCCCGGCGAGCGTGAAATTCGTGATGCCGCCGAAGCATTGCGCAAGCATCATCCGCCACATGTGGAAATTTTGCCCCTGTTCGCCCGCCTGTCTGCGCAAGAGCAGGAAAGGGTGTTCAAGACTTCAAATGCGCGCCGCATCGTATTAGCCACGAATGTGGCGGAAACCTCGCTGACGGTGCCTGGCATACGCTATGTGGTCGATGCCGGCCTGGCCCGTGTGAAGCGCTATAGTTACCGAAATAAAGTCGAGCAATTGCAGATAGAGGCGGTTGCCCAGTCTGCGGCCAATCAGCGCGCTGGCCGTTGTGGTCGGGTTGCGGCTGGTGTTTGCATACGCCTGTTCGATGAGCAGGATTATCTGCAACGGCCCAAATTTACCGAACCCGAGATTTTGCGTTCGTCGTTGGCTGCCGTCATCTTGCGCATGAAATCCCTGCGTCTGACTGATGTCGAGACTTTTCCTTTCATCGAGCCGCCGCCAGGCCGGGCGATTGCTGACGGTTACCAGCTCTTGCAAGAACTTGGGGCGATGGATGATGTCAATCAGTTGACACCGGTTGGCAGGCAACTCGCCAAACTGCCGCTGGACCCCCGTGTGGGCCGCATGATTCTGGCTGCGCGTGATAACCAGGCCTTGCAGGAAGTGCTGATCATTGCTGCTGCCTTGTCGGTGCAAGACCCACGTGACCGCCCCATGGAAGCCCAGGCAGCAGCGGACATGGCGCACAAGAAATTTGCCGATGAAAAATCCGAATTCCAGTCTTACCTGAAAATCTGGAAATGGTTTGAAGATGCCATCGAGCACAAGAAAACCAATCGCCAGTTGCAAGACAATTGCCGTGCCAATTTCCTGAGCCAGATGCGCTTGCGTGAATGGCGCGAAGTGCATTCGCAATTGCTGACCATCGTTAAAGAGCAGGGCTGGCGTTTGAATGAAGCTCCGGCGACGTATGAGCAATTGCACTTGTCCCTGTTGACGGGTTTGCTGGGTAATATTGGTTACAAGTCAGACGAAGAAGCACATTACCTCGGTGCGCGTGGCATCAGGTTTTACATCTGGCCGGGCTCGACTCTTGCCAAAAAAGCCGGGCGCTGGATCATGGCGGCTGAGCTGGTGGATACCACACGTCTGTACGGGCGCTGCATAGCCCAGATCAATCCGGAATGGCTGGAGAAAATTGGCGAGCATCTGCTCAAGAAATCTTATGGCGAACCGCGCTGGGAAAAACGCGCCGGCCAGGTATCTGCCTTTGAACGTGCCACCCTGTATGGTCTGGTGGTGTATAGCCAGCGCCGCACTCAATATGGCTTGACCCATCCGGCAGAAGCACGTGAGATGTTCATACGCGACGCCCTGGTCGAAGGCGAGTTGGATACCCGCGCCCCTTTCTTTGCGTATAACCAAAAGCTGGTGCGCGAGATAGAAAACCTCGAACACAAATCACGTCGCCTGGATGTGCTGGTGGATGAAGAACTGATCGTGGCATTTTATGATCAGCTCTTGCCAGCTGACGTGTGGAATGCCGTGCTGTTTGAACAATGGCACAAGGAAGCGACCAAGGCCAATCCCAAGCTCTTGTACCTGAACAAGGACGAGCTGATGCGCCATGAGGCGGCAGGTGTGACCACGGACCTGTTCCCCAAAACCATGCAGGTGTCGGGTGTGGCTTTGCAGCTTAGTTATCACTTTGAGCCAGGTAGCCCACGCGATGGCGTGACGCTGACCGTGCCTTTGTTTTCGCTGAATCAGGTGTCGGCAGACCGTTGTGAATGGCTGGTGCCCGGCATGCTGAAAGAAAAAGTGCATTTGCTGATCAAGTCTTTGCCACAAAAGATACGTCGCCATTGTGTGCCCATCCCCGAATATGCAGCAGGTTTTTGTGAGCGCAATGATTTTGGCAAAGGCAATTTCCTTGATGCGGTGATGGCGGATATACGCGAACAAAAGGGCTTGCTGTGCAAGAGCACGGATTTTAAATTTGAGACTGTACCCGTGCATCTGACGATGAACTTCAAAGTCATCGATGAGCATGGCCGTCAACTGGAAATGGGCCGCAACCTGGCCAGCCTGCGGGCAGAATTTGGTGGGCAGGCACGCGAGAGCTTCCAGCGTATTGCCAGCGCCGAGAAGCTGGCCTTGCTGGATGCAAATCCGGTTGCGACCAAACCGGCTGCTGGGCCTGAAGACAAGTCAATCCATGCGACCGGAAAACCTGCGATTGCCAGCATCCAGTCTCATGCCGCAGTACCAGCATTCAAGCAGGAAAACCTGGTGGCCTGGACCTTTGACAGTCTGCCCGAACTGCTGGAAGTCCAGCAGGGCAAACAAACCCTGATCGGTTACCCGGCGCTGGTGGATAAGCTCACGCATTGTCATATTGAAGTGTTTGATGACCCGGATGAAGCCGCGCGTGTACATCGCATCGGTTTGCGACGCCTGTTTGCCTTGCAATTGAAAGAACAGATCAAGTTCCTGGAAAAAAATATTCCTGGCTTGCAGCAGATGGGCATGCAGTTTATGGCGCTGGGTTCGCAGGAAGAATTGCGAGACCAGATTATCCAGGTCGCCATAGAAAGTGCTTTCCTGCAAAGCCCTTTACCTGCCAATTCAGGTGAATTCAATAAGCGTCGTGATGAAGGTAAGGCAAGGCTAAATTTGCTGGCCAATGAAATTGCCCGTACAGCCGCACAGATACTGGCCGAATACCATGGCTTGCCAAAGAAACTGCAAGGTATCAAGGCACATGCACAAGCTGCTGCCGACATGCAGTCGCAATTACAGATGCTGGTGACCAAGCATTTTATCGCTGAAAATGATTTTACCCAGTTGTCGCATTTCCCCCGGTATCTGAAGGCGATCACGGTACGCATGGACAAGCTGCGTGCCGACCCCGTGCGTGACCAGAAACTGCTGGCTGAATGGAATAGCGTGGCGCAGGCCTGGCAGCGTCTTCCGCGCAAGACCGGTGTGGATGCTGACCCCAAATTGCTGGAGTTCCGCTGGTTGCTGGAAGAGCTCAGGGTATCGCTGTTTGCACAGGAATTGCGTACCCCCATGCCGGTGTCGGTCAAACGTCTGCAAAAAGTGTGGGAGAGCCTGCAGCGATGATTTTCAATCACCTGGCCACAGGCAAGCCTTGTTTGCTTGCAGTAGGTTGAGGTTGGTCGCTGACGCTACTTTCTGATCACGGGCAGTTTTTCACTGTCTGCAAAATGGATGGATTTACTGCGTATTCATGAATCATAAGCTGACGCCTTCTACCATACTCTTGCTTGTCATCCCACCCTTGCTGTGGTCGGGCAACGCCATTGTAGGGCGCATGATTCATGAAATGCTGCCGCCGATTACACTCAACTTCATACGCTGGCTGCTGGCCTTTTTAATCCTGTTGCCCATGGCTTTCCGCATCTATCGTCGTGGCAGCACTTTGTGGCGTAACTGGCGACGTTATGCAGTATTGGGTTTGCTGGGTGTGGGTTTGTACAATGCCTTGCAATACATGGCCTTGCAGAGTTCTTCACCCATCAATGTGACACTGGTCGCCGCCAGTATGCCGGTATGGATGCTGATAGTCGGCAGCCTGTTTTTCCAGGCCAGGGTCACGCGCTGGCAACTGGCGGGTGCCGCCATGTCCATCGCCGGTGTACTGCTGGTATTAAGCCGGGGTGAACTGGCGCAGTTGCTGACTTTGCGGCTGGTGCCTGGCGATCTGTTCATGATCATTGCCACCATTACCTGGTCGCTGTACAGCTGGCTGCTAACGCGTGGGGATGATGCTGAATTGCGTAATCACTGGGCCGATTTTTTGCTGGCACAGGTCAGTTTTGGCGTACTGTGGTCGGCGGCTTTTTCTGCTGCCGAGTGGACGCTGATGCAGCCCGCCATACACTGGAATCCCATGCTGTTTGCTGCACTGGCTTTTGTGGCGATTGGTCCAGCTGTGATTGCCTTTCGCTGCTGGGGCCTGGGTGTGCAGCGGGTGGGGCCGAATGTGGCCGCCTTCTTCAATAACCTGACACCCTTGTTTGCTGCCGTGATGTCTGCCGCTTTTTTGGGTGAGTCACCCCATCTGTTTCATGCCGTGGCTTTTCTGTGCATCGTCGGTGGCATCGTCCTGTCTTCGCGGCGCGGCTGAATATCGTGATGGCCGCGACAGCCGCGATGTCAGAGTGGATCTGCCACGCCTATAGGTGCGGGAGTGATGTTGACAATCAGTGAAAATAATTCCTCATATTTATAGCGTGCACCGGCATCATCCAGATGGGCACGGTTTTCCAGGAAGGCAGCATCGATTTCTTTCCAGTCGTGCTCATTCAGTACCTGCCTGGCAACGGGAATGATTTTTTCTTCTTCAGCGCGCATATGGGCAAAATAAAACTGTGCATATTGTTCGACCAGGTCACGAAAGTGCGCAAAGGCTGGCTTGCCGCCAAATTCATAGTCGAGCAGGGCATGGAATAAGCGGTGTACCAGCAATTCACCCTTCGCATGCTGTTCACTGAGGGCGTCCAGTTCGTTATCCAGTTGATGGGTTCTTTCCTTGATCTTGGCAAACAGGTACTGTTCTTCCTTGGGGTGATGCACTTTTTCCGGATATTCCATGATGTAGTACAGCATGGCGCGGAACACCTTCAGATCAGGTGCAATTCCCCCACCTTCTATCTTTCTTACAAAGTAACGCATACCCTGTATGACTGACGACAGGTGTTCGTGCTCGTCCTGGATGATGCTGAGTGAAGCGGGGTAAATGGTCCTGACCGACATGGCGAGTCTCCTTGCTATTCTTTTTACTACTGTACTTCCTGGGCAACATGCTGCTGTTGACGAGGATCAAATAGTATTGAAGTATGGGAACGGTGGGCCAGGTATGAAAAAACCTCGTTACAGCATGCCGTAACGAGGTTTTGGCCAGGGCGTGTTGACCTATCTTTTAGGCAAGCCCTGTATCTGTCATTGTTTATTTACCGGTCAGTTCTTTCAGCAATTCCTTGGCATTATAGATTTTGTCCATGGCTTCCAGTATGCCTTCGCTGTGTACGGCAACGGTACGGTTGCTGCGGCCATCGTAACCGAAGGCACCGCCCAGGGAATGGATATTGCCATCGAAGACCAGGCCGATGATTTCACCATTACGGTTGATCAGGGGGCTACCTGAATTACCACCGATGATGTCATTCGTGGTCACAAAGTTATAGGATTGCTGCAAGTTCAGCTTGCCCTTTGCCGCATGCCAGGAGGCGGGCAGGGCGAATGGATAGGCACCCGTGTCACGTTCGAATGCACCGGCAAAATTGGTGAAGGGGCGGATTTGGTGTTCACCCTGATCCCAGCCTTTGACTTCGCCATAAGACAGGCGCAAGGTGGCTGTGGCATCTGGGTAGACACTGGTGCCGGATAGAGCAAAGCGCGCCTGGGCGATCAATTCGGAATTTTTTTGTACGATGGCCTGCACTTCCTGTTCCATGCGCTTGCGGTAAGCGCGTGATTCTGCCTCAACAGCCAGTGCCAGTTTGATGAAAGGGTCATCCGACAGGGCTATCGCTTCCTTGCCGCCATTCCACAAGCTTTTACGGTATTCAAGGTCGGCCATCCGGGTGTGGTCGATCAGTTTGTCCGTCAATTGTTCTGGCGATAATTTACCCAGCACTTGTTTGACGAATGCCTGATCCACACCCAGGTCTTCACGCATTTTTGTCAGGGAATGCGTGAGTTTGAGTTTTTCAAATTCGGGATAGATGGGTGCCCCGGAAAAAAGGTTTTTCTGCATGGCAGGCAGGCGGGTATCGATGAATTCCGGCAGGCGTTCGGCATCCGGCTTGTTTCTTTCATCCGCAGCGCGTACCAGCATGCGTGCCAGATTGAAGTAATTGCTGTTGAAGGCTTCCGCACCTTCAGTCATGTTGGTGACCCTGAAGAGCTGGCGATAGCTGTCCTGTGCCTTGGCGATGGCATCCCAGGCACCGCCGATTTTTTCTTTCAGTTCCGGACTGGAATCGACAAACCGACGCAACGCAGTTTCTTCTGCCTGTTGGCCTGCCATGAATTCCGGATCAAGCAAGGTTTTCAACCTGCCTATGCCAGCCTTGTAGCGATTCTCTATGCCAAACAGTGCCTGGTCGGCAGTACGTGCTGCTTCCGGGCTGGTTTTGCGATATTGGGTGATGACGCCACGCAATTCAGCCGTATGTTGCAGATTGTCGACCAGGCCGATATCGCGCAGGCTGATCAGTTGTGCCATCGTCAGTTGACGCTGGGTAGCACCAGGGTGACCAGTGACAAAACTCATTTCACCTTCTTGCGGGCCATATTTACTGAACGGAAAATGATGCTTGATTTCTGCCGGTTTGCCATTTTCATACACGCGCAGCATGGTGATATCCAGGTCATAGCGCGGGAAATTGAAATTGTCCGGGTCGCCGCCAAAGAAGGCGATAGCTTTTTCAGGTGCCCATACCAGACGGGTGTCGGCATAGCGATGGTATTTGTACAGGTGGTAACGGCCACCATGGTAAAGATCGACCACGTCACAACGGGTTTTTTCCTTGTCGTCACCCACACAGGCAGCGCTCAGTTTGGCATCGATGGCGTTTTGTGCCTGTTTGAAGGCTGCACCTTCAAGGCCCGCAGTCGCCTTGCGGACATCCTCGGTGACATCGGTGATTTCTTCCAGCCGGTTTAATTCCATGGCGGGACAAACCTGTTCTTCGTCGTGTTTTCTTGCCAGGAAACCGTTGCTGACATAGTTTTTCTTGGCACTCGATAATTGTTCTATGCAGTTGGATGCGCAGTGGTGATTGGTCATCACCAGTCCGTCTTTGGAGACGAAAGAGCCAGAGCAGCCGGGTAGTTTGACCGAGCTCAGCATGGTGTTTTTGATCCATTCCGGCCCTGGTTTGAAGCCATATTCAGCCTGCAGTTTGTGCATGGGCAGATTGTCCAGCGTCCACATTCCCTCTGCTGCCAAAGCCAGGCCAGGTAAGGACAAGGCAATCAACAGGAATTTCTTTTGCATGATGTATTCCATTTTTACTGAAACATGATGCTACTCCCTGGCAGGGAGCAGCCATGGTTGATGGCAGCATCCATCATGACGATGGATGTGCTGAATAATGAAAAGCGTTTAATGTTTCGCTTTGATGGCCTCGATCTGATCCATGATTTTATTCATGCGCGCAAACACGGCCTGGTAAGGGGCCGGAGAAGCCAGGTCGACACCGGCTTTCTTGACCAGTTCATACGGATAGGCAGAACCGCCTGCTTTCAATATATTGAGATAGTTGTCACGGGCACCGGCACGGCCTTTCAGGATTTCATCTGCAAACATGGAACCGGCAGCAATTGACGTTGCATACTGGAACACATAGAAGCGATTGTAGAAATGCGGGATATACGCCCATTCAATGGCATAGGTATCGTCAATTTTCATCACGCCTTCTTTGTCGCCGTGATAGTTTTTCAGGATATCGCCATAGATTTTGCTCAGTGCTTCGCCAGTCAGCGATTCGCCTTTGTCTACCTTGGCATGCACTTCACGTTCAAAGTCGGCAAACATGGCTTGACGGAAGAAAGTGCCACGCAGGTTTTCCAGTGCTGATCCCAGATACAGCAAACGCTCGTCATCGCTCTTGGCGATTTTCAGCATGTGGTCAAGCAAAAAGACTTCGTTCGTGGTGGACGCGATTTCTGCCGTGAAAGTAGGGTAGTCGGCGCTGATGAAGGGCTGGTGTTTGTTGGCCAGGTAGGAATGCATGGCATGTCCCCATTCATGGCCCAGCGTCGATACTGATTCATAATCATCATTGTAATTGAGCAGCAGGTAAGGGTGAACATCATAGGCCGCCCCATTCATGTAGGCACCAGAGCGCTTGCGTGGACGTGGATAGACATCCATCCAGCGTTCGGTGGTGGCTTTTGCCATGGCCCTGGCATAGTCGTCACCCAAAGGCTTGACAGATTCCAGCATCAGTTTGACGCCTTCAGCAATAGGGTATTTGAAGTCACCCGATACCAATGGAGGATAAATGTCGAAATAGCGCAGATCCTTCACGCCCAGCAGTTTTGCGCGCAATTTGAAATAACGGTGCAGGGTAGGCAGGTTGGCGCGGGTTTGTTCTACCAGCGTGTCATAGACTTCTCTTGGCAATTTGTTGTTGTCCAGCGCCTGTGTCAGCGAATCTGGATAATTGCGGATCTTGGCATAGACGGAATCGCGTTTTAACTGTTCATAAAAAGTGACACCATAGCTGCGTTCAAATTCTTTCCATTTGCCCCAGAATGCATCGAATACCAGTTGACGGTCAGCGCGATTGGGGGCTGCGCGGTATTTTGTATAGGCTGCCTGGTCTATGCGCACCTCTTCGCCGGTGGACAATTTAAGCTTGGGCCAGGGCATTTCTGCATTGGAGAGGGTGGTGTAGACGGCGCTGGCAGTATTGGTTGCCATACCAAAGGTGGCGATGATCTCTTCGCCTTTTTTATCCAGGGTATGCTTGCCTGAACGCAAGATATCATCCAGTTGATGGGCATAGATACGCAGGCCCTTGTCCCTGGCCTGGAAAGCCTGGATCTTTTTATCCCCAAGGGCCAGAATTTCCGGCCGGATAAAGGCACTGGCTTCTTCTACCTTGCTGCCCAGGATGTCCGAGCGCTGCCCCAGGTCCATGCCGGCGTTGTTGCCGGTGTCCTGGTCACGGTATTGAATTGCATAGCTGGACAGACGGGCAAGGCGTTTCAGCATATCTGAATTCAAATCCAGGCAAGTCTTGAAACGTGCCACGCTGTCACCCAGATGCCCGCTGCAAGTCTGCAATTGTTTTAACTGCACTTCCAGGCTCATGGCATCCTTGTCCCAGTCGGCCTTGGTCTGGTACATATCATTCAAATTCCAGCGATCAGCTTCAGTTTCATTTGGGTGGGCAGCAAAAGCGAAGGCAGGTAAGGTCAGGGCAACTGCGAACAGGTTGCGGACAAGATGTTTATGCATGGCGTAGCGTCCAGTTTTGATTGAGGAATGGATAACAAAATGCGGAAGAGCTGATGGATTTATTGTATCTATGCTTAAGGCTACTCTTTCATGGCCTAAACAAATGGTTCTTGGCATTGGGCAGTATTCTGGTCTGAAAGTTCTTCTTTGAGAAGACAAATTGAAAATAAATTTCCTGAAGAAATGGCCGGTAAGTGGCTGATAAATGATAATGATTGATGGTTGTCAATGCAAATAATAGTTATTCTCATTTATAATGCCAACGTTCCCGTTTCGCCAGCCACGTAGCCTTGTCTATCAGCCAGCCAGGATTGTTTAACTGATATTCAAGGATCTTCATGATAGCCCGCCTTACACCTATCGCTGCATTGTTAAGCAGCGTGGTTTTGCCAGTCTTTGCCCAAAACACGGTTACCGAATCCGCTTTGCCAGAAGTGAAGGTTACCAGCACTGCAGAAAAAACCTACAACATCAAAAGTACCAGTACCGCGACCAAGACCGATACCTTGTTGCGTGATACCCCGCAGGCCGTCACTGTCGTCAGCAAGGATTTGATTCGTGATCAGAGCATGCAAAGCCTGAGTGATGTGATCCGTTATGTGCCCGGTATCGTTGCGGCGCAAGGGGAGGGGAATCGTGATACGGCGGTGTTTCGCGGCAATAGCTCTACCGGCGATTTTTATGTAGATGGCATACGTGATGATGTTCAGTATTACCGTGATTTTTACAACATCGACAGTGTGGAAGCGCTGAAAGGCTCCAATGCCATGATTTTTGGCCGTGGCGGTTCTGGCGGTGTGATCAATCGTGTCACCAAGCAGGCTGAATGGCGTCCTGTGCGTGAAGCCAGTTTGACGCTGGGTTCGTGGAGCCAGCGTCGTGTGACCGTGGACCTGGGACAGGCGCTGACAGATACGGTGGCCATGCGCGTGAATGCGGTGGTAGAAGATTCAGGCAGCTATCGTCAGGGTTTTACGCTTAAGCGTTCTGGCGTCAACCCGACTTTGTCCTGGCGTGCGGGCAGCGACACCATGGTTGCCGTTGCCTATGAACATTTTAAAGACGAAAGAACAGCCGATCGCGGTATCCCATCTTTCCAGGGGCTGCCTTTAAATACCGATCCATCTACCTTCTTTGGCAATACGGACATCAATACCACCTGGGCCAAGGTGGATGCCTTGTCTGCTTCCATAGACCATGATTTTGGTCAGGGATGGAGTGTGCGCAATCGCACCCGCTATGCCGAGTATGACAAGTTTTACCAAAACATCGTACCTGGCGCGGTCAACACAGCCGGAACCTCTGTGGCCTTGTCCGGTTATAACAATGCAACCCAGCGCAAAAACTTCTTCAACCAAACCGATTTGATATTCAATCTGGATACAGGCAGCATACGTCACAAGCTGGTAGGTGGTATTGAGTTTGGTAAGCAGGATACAGATAATTTCCGCAATACAGCTTACTTCCTGTCTATCAGTCCGACGACAACATCGATCAACGTCGCATTGACAAATCCCGTGGCCAATACGCCGGTGACTTTCAAACAGGCGGCCAGCGATGCAAATAACACTGGCACGGTGACGACCAAATCGATCTATCTGCAAGACCAGATAGAATTTTCACCGCAATGGCAATTGCTTGCAGGTATACGCCGTGACAGTTTTGACGTGGATTTTACCAACAGACGTACCGCTGAAAATCTGAAAACCACGGATACACCAGTATCCCCACGGGTAGGGTTGGTATTTAAACCGATGAAGGAAGTATCTGTCTATGCCAGTTATAGCCTGGCTTTTGTGCCACGTGCAGGTGATCAACTGTCGTCACTGACCTTAAGCAACAAGTCGCTCGACCCAGAGAAATTCAAGAATCTGGAAGTGGGAGTGAAATGGGATATAGGTTCAGATTTGTCTGCCAGCGCCGCCCTATATCAATTGGATCGCAGCAATGTAGCGATTACTGACCCGGCAGATGCCAGCAAACTGATCCTGGTTGATGGTCAGCGCAGCAAGGGTCTGGAACTGGGCTTCAATGGCCGCATTAATGCAGACTGGAGCATCATGGGCGGCTATGCCTATCAGGATGCGAAACTGACCAAAACGCAGTCAAGTACAGTATTGGCCGGGGTCACATTGGCACAGGTACCGAAATATAGCGCTTCCTTGTGGAACCGCTATAATTTTGATCCTGTCTGGGGTGCGGGCCTGGGTATCGTATATCGAAGTGAAGTTTTCGCCGCGACAGACAACACCGTTACCGTACCCGGCTTTAGCCGCGTCGATGCGGCTCTGTATTACACCTTGAGTAAATCCGTCAATGTGCAGGCCAACATAGAAAATCTGCTGGATAAAAAATACTATGCCTTCGCCAACAGCAACAACAATATTACACCAGGTTCACCACGTGCATTGCGTGTCAGCCTGAATGCGAAATTTTGATCGGGTGAATTATTTCCTTCCTGTCGTAAAGTAAAAAAGGCGAACTTTGTTCGCCTTTTTTTTGCCTGATGTGCTTAGCCTTTATTTCGAAACCAAGTCAATCTTGACCATGTTGTCGCTGGGCTTTCTGTCTATGTATTTATTGTCAGGGTCTATACCCGCCTTGACTGGTATGCCTTTGACGATCATTTTAAAATCCATGCTTTTTTGATTGATCAGTTTGCGTTCACGCAGCAAGGGTTTGCCATCCTTGTCGTCGACGCCTATGTCCATCCAGTCTTGCAGAGGAACTTCTTTTTCAAGCCCCAACTCATCGGCCTTCAATTTATTGCTGGTGACATGCAAGGCCACTTCGTATTGTCCATCTGGCAGGGGCTTGGCAGTGGCTGTCATGGCACGGTTTTCAAACAGGATGATGGACTCAAACAAATCGGTGATGAGACTCTGTTTGTCAGCCGGTGCAGCCTTGCGCAGGGCATCCACCAGTACTGCACTGCTGGGGTAAGGTGCGCCCTTGTTGGCATACTGGGCAATGACAGTACGTAATGCCTGGTTGACCTTGTCTTCGCCGATCTGATCCTGTAATAGATACATGGCCAGGCTGCCTTTGGCATAGTGGACGTAATTCTGGTTTTCATTGAAAGCCAGTGGCAATTCTTTCTTCCTTTCCTGGCTGCGTCCTTGCAGATAGCGATCCAGTTCAAATTTCAGGAAGCGGCGCATGGCGGCGTCACCATAGGTATGTTTCATCACCATGAGTGCAGAGTATTGCGCCAGGGTTTCCACCAGCACAGTCCCACCTTTGCTATTGCCGGAAATGACCTGATGTGCCCACCATTGATGGGCCACTTCGTGGGCAGTCACATAGAAAGGGTAATCCACTTCCAGCGGATTTTTATCATCCACATGGGCGATGAAGCCTATGCTTTCCGAATACGGAATGGTGTTCGGGAATGCCTGCGCAAACGTGGCATAGCGCGGGAACTCGACTATCCTGACCAGCTTGTGCTGGTAAGGGCCAAAATTGGTCGTATAGTAATCGAGCGAATTCTGCACGCTCTTTATCATGCGATCAAGATTGTAGGCATGCCCTTTGTGATAGTCGATTTCGATGGGGATGTCTTTCCATTGCGCCCGTTTGACTTCATAGCGACCAGACAGGAAGGCGTAAAAATTCAGGATGGCCTGTTCTGGCGCATAGTGATAATAGCGTCGTCCATTTTCTTGCCACTCCCGTTTCAGACTGCCGGGTGCAATCGCCATCTGGTCGGCACTGGTGGATACGACGGCATCAAAATTGATCCAGTCGGCATCATTGGCGATATAGCTATTGCTCAATGCTTTCGGGTCATCCCTTTCTGCCATCCTTTCTTTTTCTGGCAGGCCATGCTTGCGCCTGGCTTTGTCGTCGCTGAGTTCCAGGCCGGGTTGGTAACCTATATGTGGCATCAGTGTGCTATTGAAAAAGCTGCCGTTGTACATGACGGTGTGGCCAGAACTCATGCCCAGGAAGTTCTTGGGCGCGAATTCAAGTTCGAAATGCAGTTTCAGCTTTTCTCCCGGTTGCAAGGCCTGGCGCAACTGATAGCTGTAAAAGCCCATCTTTTTATCTTGTATGCGCGGCGCATGCGCGGCATCCAGCTTCATCTGGATGATGTGTGCATCATCCGACTCCATGATGAAAATTTCCTGGATGGCAGTATTGCTGCGATTGATCAACTGATAGTCACCCTTGATCTGCGCCGTGCGGGTTGCGGGATAGATATCGACGTTCAATCTGACATCGGCGATGCGTGGCTGTGGCTGTGTGGCATATTGCTTGTAGTTCTTTTCATAGCTGGCATTTTCAGCCTGTTTTTCATACTGGTTTTTGTAAGGCGTGAGGATGTTGCTAAAGTAAAAGATCACTGCGCCAGCGAACAGGAACAGCACAGTGCCGCCCAGCATCAGGCTGGTATTGGCGGTATTGACGGATAAGCTGGCCATACGCAGACGATGACTGAAGGTAGTGGTCGTACCACGTACCCACATCAGCAGGGACCAGGCAATCAGGATCAGGCCAGCACCGCTCCAGTACAACAGGTACCAGCGTGACAACGGTAGTGAATGGCCATAGCCGTTCATGTCCGAATACACGGTGGACGGGATCGTCGCGTAGCGCAACATGGGATGCTCTATACCCAGTGCAGGCAGGGCGATAAGCGCAATGTAGTACAGAATCATCAAAAAATAAGCCAGGTACTTGTGATTGATGATGGCTTGCAGTGACATTGCCAGTACAGCAATCAGCGCATATTCTGGCCATTGCACCAGGAAAAGTTGATGTAGATACAGGCCAATTTCATAATTGGTGTAGCCTTTGATGGTTTGGATCAGCATCCCGCACAGCATTAGTACAAGCAGCATGATGCCCTGCATGAGGATGAGCGCAAACAGTTTGGCGGTAAATGGTAGCCAACCCGGTATCGGCAATGCATCCAGTAATTGAGCGATGCGCGCATCTCGTTCGCGCCAGACCAGTTCACCTGCATAAAAGGTGGTGATGGTGAGCATGAAAAAACTGAAAGTACCACCCAGAAATTCCAGTACCGCATACGTTACGGGATAGGTCGAAGTACCAAACATCCTGGTCACCGAATTGGACACGGCAAACATGAATAGAACGCCGGACAGCAGTACCACGATGAAATACACATTTTTCGCAGATTCGCGTAAATTCAACCAACTTTCTGCCAGCAGCAACTTCCAGGTCCTTGAGGACGAAAAGACCGGTATGACTTTTGGTATAGCGACAATCGCTGGACTAGTTGTCTGCGTTGCCTGCACGGCCTCGCTATTTGCCTTCTCTTTCTTTTGTTTTCCTGTTGTAGAAATAGCCTTGAAGTCAAAGCGCCAATAGCAGAAAGCCAGACAGATCAAGCCTACGCCACCCCACAACAGGCGATTAATAAGGTACAGGCCTTCAAGACTGACTTGGCGGCTATTTTTATCGGCAATGCTCCAGTATTCCGTCATGCTGCTGACGGCAGCCGAGCCGAAAGGATCGAGCAGGGCAGCCAGGGTTTTGTTGTCGATATCGCGCATGAAAGAACGCGCAATCAGATAGCCTATGATCAGCACTACGCTGGATACATACACTGGCATCATGCGTTTGCCGAGTGTGGCAAGGGTAAAGAAAATCGCTCCAAAGATCATGAAGTTGGGCAAGACCGAATACACGTATGGTAGGAAATACGCCGTAGGATGCATGGCCCCTAGTCGTACTGCTTCTATGCCAGGCAAATAACATCCCAGCCAGGCACCCAGGCCCAGGCCAGAGAAGATGATCAACAGACTCAGCAAAGCCCCCAGAAAACGCCCAGTCAGGTATTGGAACTTGGAAATTGGCGCACTGTAAAAGAAATGCCAGGTGTGGTGTTCTACATCCTTATGTGTTGCCTGACCCATGATGGCGGCTACCGTGCTCGTGCCAAAGTAGCCAAGAAGGGTAATGCTCTGAAAAATCGCGACCGGTGAATTGATAAATACTTTGCCACCAAAATCGACCGAGGCTGAAGCGAAGACGCCACCAGCGGCTGCCATCCACCAAATCGCCAGGATGAAGAAGATCAGGAAATACACATAGCTGGACAGGCTGCGATATTTTTGGCGCAGCTCAAACAAGAGTATCGTGAACATGGATGCTCCTCAGACTGTTGGCGCAGCTGTCAGGTCTGCGGATGGCATGCTTGCTGCTGGCTGGGCAGAGAACAGCCCCGCCATCGCGGCAAAATACACATCTTCCAGATCGGCAGAAACCGGGGCATAGCCAGGGTCTGGCTGTGAATCGGCATACACATGTATCAGCGTGCGGCCCGACGTCAGGCGGCTGGAAATGACCTGGTATTGTTGCTTGTAGTTTGCCAGTTCAGCTTTTTCTATAAACCGGTTCCAGATTTTTCCCTGTATCTGTTCTATCAATGGCAGGGGTTGTCCGGTCAGTACGACAGTACCCTGGTTGATGACTGCCATGTGATTGCATAAATCGGATACATCTTCAACGATGTGAGTGGACAGAATGACGATTTTTTCGCTGCCGATATCGGATAGCAGATTGTGAAAGCGCACGCGCTCTTCCGGGTCCAGCCCGGCTGTGGGTTCATCGACAATGATCAGCCTGGGGTCACCCAGCAATGCCTGTGCAATGCCAAATCGCTGGCGCATGCCGCCCGAATAAGTACCCAGATGCTTGTTCCTGTCCTTGTACAGATTGGTCTGGTGCAGCAGGGCTTCCACCACTTCCTTGCGCTGCTTGCGATTGTCCAGGCCCTTGAGCAAGGCAAAATGATCGAGCAAGTCATAAGCGCTGACCTTGGGATAAAGGCCAAAATCCTGCGGCAAATAACCGAGCACCCGCCGGATCTGGTCTTTGTTTTCACGAATATCGAGCTTGTCCAGCGTGGCAGTGCCAGAATCGGCATCCTGCAAGGTCGCCAGGGTACGCATCAGCGTGGATTTGCCAGCACCATTGGGCCCCAGCAAGCCAAACATACCGGCAGGTATAGTCAAGTTGATATCGTTCAGGGCTTGTACGCCATTGGCGTATTTTTTTGACAGGTGCTGTATGCAAAGTTCCATAGCCTTATCCTTCTTCTATAGGTTCTTGTTTATAGTGACTTTTGAAGTGCCAGGCCCCTGACAGATGTGCGGGGTCGATATCATGTTATTAAGTATAAACAGGCTTGTGCAGGCATGTGACGAAATAGCGCGTGGGAGGAATGAAATACGGAAATATCAGTTTGAAACAGGAACTGTCCGTCTGACCTGAAGCCAGTTTCTACTGAATTGCTGCAAGTTTGCTGTCGTTCAGTTATAATGTGCGCTGGCGGGCCCCTGCGCATTGCGGCATGGCCAATCTGGTCAGGTCGGGAACGAAGCAGCCACAGTCATTTCCCGCAAGTGCCGCAGACCAGGCTCGCCAACTCTGATTTATTCCCTCTTTCTGCCAAAGCAGTTCGCTCTTCTTCTCCCTCACGCTTACACATCAGCGCTATGCAGCTTGTGTCTTGACACGTACTTTTCTTGCATTCAGATAATTTGAAACTAAGACTCTGAACAAGCAGCTATTTACTGACTTTCCGCTTTAGATACCAGGCGTACCACTCTTGTCTTTTGCGCCCAGGGAGCACAAGGCAATCCCGGACTACCGCCTTACCCCTGCGTATTCGTTGTCGCACCTGTACGGATGAAGTGTGTCCTGAAAAGGCATGAAACCGGCCTGCTGTACTGGCGCAAAAACACGCAAAGCATAATGGGACGCAGGTCCAAGAAATGGGGACATGGGGTCAAATCGAGCAGGGTATTCCTGATATATCCTCGAATCGGCGCGTCTGAATTTAATTTGCCCATCACACTGGCAAGGAAGCCAGGGGATGGCAGGCAAACCATCAAGGATTGTGCAAGGTCCTTCCGGTGACACATCAACAGGGCAATCGCACAAAGGTATAGGGATGTTTCGGAACGCGGGATTGCAAGTACGAAACCAGACCGGCATTTAACTCGAACAGAGGGAGCTTTACCATGTCGAACAAGCCAGAAAGTACTCCTCAGGGAAATTTCTTTGACTGTACCATCAAAGCGGGTTACTACGATTTTATTGGTCCTGGCATTGCGCAACATACGTTTGCTATTGCCGAAAAAAATGGTAATACGTATGCGATGCCTTGCTTTGGTTCATTTGCGCTCAGGGAAGAAGAACGCGGCCACAGGGGCGTTGCATACCGTGCAGAATTATGGTCGCCCTGGATCATCGGCTCACAACGTCAGGGGCAGGATCTTCCTGCCAACTTGTCGGTCGCACTGGGAATGGCGCAATTTAATCTTCTCCCGGGATATGACTGGAAGGTGGCGGATTGGGATACCTACTGGGCGGGCCTTTCCGCACCATTGCGCGGCCTTAGCCCTCAATCCTGGGCTGGCCTTATCTACGGCGTGCATGGCGTCTGTCATCAAGCCTGCAACCGGATTTTATGGGCTTCCCGACTTGGGGCTTTCAATTACACACCTGTCAACTGGCCACCGAGCTTCTCGGCCAGTTACTGGGCTTACGGATTTTATGGCGGTGCGACAGAGTACGCTGCCACCATTCTGGCAACTGCGCTGGTGATCAAGGCCTTGCTGGGTGAGTCGAATGAAGCGATGGATCGCCTGAAGCGCTCAGAGCAACTGGCGCGCGATGTCATGAATCATCAGACGCGCATTGGTCTCGCAGACCATTCGGAAGGCGCGATACGTCAGCACCATGTGCAGGTCATCCTCGATAGATTACCGCAAGACTTGCAAATAGCATCTCCGTCAGCGGTTACCGAGATAATCAGGTTCGACAGGGCGTTCAGCAAAGAAAAGCTGACCCTGGACAACGACATTATTTTGACTAACCATACAAATTACCACGATACCTATGCGGCGGAGCTAAATGGCAAGTTCTCCGAATTACTTCAAAAATTCAGACAAGTCATGCCCACTGAAACCTTCAATACCCTGTTCCCTGACGTCCCTGTAGGACGCAGCTTCACCCTTATTGAGCGCAAGCTGATGCACGAAGACTATCGTCGGTTACTTGATTGAAATAGGGGTAAAAGAGATGGATAATGTAATGGCATTGGAAGCAGGACCACGTATTTACGTCGATATCAGGGTTTTTTCAAAGAACTTATTTTCAGCGCGTGCGTATCGGTTGCAGGGCAATCCAGCCCGCGAGGGGGTTGCTTTTTTTGATGTGCCTGCGCAATTCAGGATTCCTCTGGAGATTGTTGCTGTCGACAATCATAATCCTCGCCTCGGTGTTTGCCTTGCGGCTCAGATTCAAGGACATACCTGGTATCTGACAGGGCAACACAGCCCTTATTCACGAGGCACTGGATCTGGTCCTGTATTTGAAATGTCTCAAGACAGGGGACAGGCCGTGCGCCTCCATCTACATTTTAATATTGGAGAAGACATCCTGGTGATGAAGAAAGCCAGCGGCGAAGCCTTCACCCTCGATACACGTGGATATGGCCTGTCTTTTCAGGCGTTTCAAGGGCAAAACAATCCGCCAATTTATCAGCATTTTTCGTGTAAGCTGACACGGGAAGTATTCGCCATCCAGAATCCTGACTCTGGGCATGTATTTACTTGCATGGGTGCCACGCCGGGATCGCTGGTCACCGCAATTCCCGACGCGGGTAGCAAAAAACAGCGCTGGACGGCTGATTTTGAAAGAGGAATGCTGTTGCACAGCGCGACAGGGTTTGCACTGGATGTTGAGCAAGGACAGCACCAGAGACTTTGCATCAACACCCCGAATCGCCATAGTGATACCCAGCGCTGGGTATTCCAGGGCAGTTTCCTGGTGCAGGTCCGCAACGACCTTGTATGTACAAGCCATGAAAGAGTCAAAAACCTGACTCTTGAACCAAGGGGCGGGAGGGTGAATCCACTTCATCAGGAATGGCGTATCGAAACCATGTCTGATTTGGAGGGGTGACAGGTCGTATTGATGCTTTCTGTACTCAGTCGCGGGTAACCAGGCAGGTAATCCAGTCTGCATAGTCACCTTCTTCCTTGCGTATACTCCAGGGGGCAGCTGTTCGGCCAGAGTAGCAGTCATTTTGTTGAGCACGTACATCGCTTGGGGAGATACCGAAGGCACGCCGAAAGCTGCGGCTGAAATGTGCCTCATCCCTGAAGCCGCAGGCAAAGGCAATTTCGTATATCCAGCGCGGCTTGCCGGATGTCTGCTTCAGCGTCGTATAAGCACGCTGCAGGCGGCGATTCTGGATATAGTTACAGATGCCGCCAAAGGGTTCAAACAAGCGATACAGTGTGGTTCGTGACAAGTGAAAGGCAAGCGCCAATGTGTCGGGGTTGAGTGATTGCTCATTCAGGTGTTCGTCGATGTGATGTTTGATCAGGTTGCGTAGGCTGGTGTCGATCTGAGCGTGCGCAACATTGAGCGCGTCAGCGGTGGGCCGGAAACAGGCACCGATCATACCGGTCACGGCATCGGCAACGGACATCGCCTGTGATTGTCTGACCTCAGGCAAATGTTGGCAGAGCGAGGTGAAGTGATCAGCGAGCAGCTTGCCCAATACTTTCTCTCGCTTTAACACGGCACCGTGCAATGCGCTGGCGTTGGGCAACACGGCTTCCATGGCACCGCGCGGCACCACCAGCGTATGCGTGCGCGAATTGGTCGTGCGGGTGCTCAGCGACTGGCCCAGATCAAGGATGCAGATATCTCCTGCTCGCATGAAGATTTCGTGGTTGCCATTGGTTTCACCCGTATAGCCGCCTTCCAGGTATAGCTGAATCAGAAAGTGATCGAGCCCATCCTGGGCAATTTTTTTGCGTGAGCGCTGGAAGGCTTGCGGTGAATAGCGGGTGTCACCAAATACCATGGCACCAAGGTGGTAGGCATTGACTGAAGCAAAGAAAGGCTGTGATTCGGCACCGGGAGGGCGGCCAACGTCAAACATCACCGAGATACTGTCTTGCCAGGCTGTCCAGCGGTCAACCGGGGCGGCCATTCCTGTGTCGAAAATGCCGCTGGGCAGGAACCTGTTCATGGCGTCAGACTCCTGAGGGATGGCTTGGGCTTGGCCTTGGTGGCTGGAGTGGGTTTGCAATGAAGCTCCTTGTCACTGTCTGGTGAGGTCTTTTATTGACTAATTCAAGGTTTCAACATTGCTAATAATGCATTATTGGTTTAATTTTTGCAATACGCTTTTGTGGCTATTCTGGAACGAATGACGCGATGGTATCGACTCCCTGCGAGTGCCGCAGACCGGACTCGCCAATTCAGATTCTAATCTTTATTTGCTGCCCAAACAGGTCCACTTTTCCTCCTTCAAATGCTATGTGGACCGGTATACATAGACAATTCATAGACAGTTTTTCTTGCCTGTAATCAGGCCGATGTCGGGCGGTCACTGACTTCAGCCATCGGGCTGATCACCAGCGCCAGCAAGACGATCACTACCAGCAAGATACCGCTGCTCATGAATAGTTGAGGGATGGTAACGCTGCGCATCAGCCAGCCGGTGAAGGCTGCCGATACCGGGCCTATGCCCATGAAGATAAACATGAACATGCTCATGGCGCGGCCTATCATTTGTGGCGGCACCTGCTTTTGTATCCAGGTAAATACTGCCACATGCAGGAAGCCACCCAGGGTACCCACGGCCAGCAAGATGCAGGCACCTTGCCAACTGGCATGAATGAGGCCCATGGGGATGAACAGCAAGCCGACGATGAAATCGATCAGCAGGATGGTGCGCCCCAGATTGCCGAAGCGCAGCCCCGGCCTGATGCCCGACAGTGCCATGCCCAGCAGCGTACCGGCACCGTGGGCACCGGCCAGCAAGCCCAGCGTGCTGGCGCTATTGCTGAGCTGGCTGGCCATGACGGGTAAGGCGATCTGTATCGGCCCCATGATGAAGAAGGCAATCGCCGCCCAGTAAATGAAGCAACTGCGCAACTGCTGTTCATTCCAGCAGTAACGCAAGCCTGTCAGGACGGATTGGAATAACTGCTTGGTCCCGTTGCCTGCCTGTTGTGGATGCTGGCTGGCAGACGGCGATGCTTTCATGGTGACCTTGCTCAGTGTCCAGGCCGAGAATGCATAGGTAAAACAGTCAAACAGGAAAGCCGCGGCCAGGCCATGCGCGTCGCTGACCATGCTTTGACTAGCTGTACCAAACAATGCAATCAGCAAGCCCGCCAATACCGGGCCGATAAACATGGTGAGCTGACGCAATCCCAGCATGACACCGTTCGCGGATTGCAACTGTGCAGCCGGCACCACTCTGGGTAACATGGATGTGCCAGATGGAATACTGAAAGCAGTGGAAATACCCAGACCCAGTGCCAGCCCATACACCATCCACAATTCCAGCCGCCCGATAAACAGGAGCAGGCTCAATATGCCAAGCAAAGCAGTATTGATGTATTTGGTCTGCAGCATGACAGTCTTGGGAGAATAACGGTCCACCAGTGCACCACCTATCAGGATGAAGAGTGCGCGCGGGACGCTGATCAGGGCCAGCACGATGCCAAGTATCAGTGTGTCGTTACTCATCTTTAGCACCAGCCAGGGCAGGGCAATGAGGGTGAACTGGTCACCCAGCATGGACATCGCACCACCGCCGATCAGCCAGCGAAAATTGCTGTCCCTGAAGATGGCTTTGCGTTCGTCTTGCTGTGTTGTGGCTGGAGTTGTAGCCGGCGTTGCAGCTTGTTTCGCAGCTTGTTTCGCTTCCATGATTATTTTTTCCGCGTAGTTGTATTTTTGGGTTGATGATTGTTTTGGTCCAGGACAACCAGGCCTTCTCTTGCATAGCGCAGCAAGGCCGTAGTGAGCCCGCCACCCATGCCCAGTTCTGGTTCTTTTTCATGGATGGCCCGGACTTTGATGATGGTCGGCAAATGATGGCCCCAGGCTTCCGTGAACAGGGCGCGCCATCGAACCAGGATGGCCTGGCTGTCTGGATGTTCTGGCGGCAGTCCCTGCGCCATTTTTTGCCGCAAATCGGAAAACACCTGCGTCCAGGCATTGGCATTCTTGAAGAAGGAAGCGCGGAAATATTGCAATTCTTCTTCGCTCAGGTATTTGCGATAAATTTCATATCGCACCTCGATTGATGACAGGGTGATGTAATCCATCATCTCGTCATCCACGCCGCTCAGTGATTGCAGCGAAGGTTCATTCCTGTGCATCTGGGAGAATTTGTTGAGCAAACGTGCATCCGGCATGAGCCTGCCCATGGTGGCTATCCATTGCCTGGACATGGCCATGGCGCGCGCATCGGAGGGGGGAACCTTGTTGTCCAGCAATGCACGGGCAGCTCCAATCAGGGGGCGCATGGTGACATCCAGCTTGCCGTGCTGCTCCTGTTCCAGCTCACGCATGTGGGTGATTTCATCGCTACTGAAATATTTACCTATCAGGCTCATCATTTCCAGCGTCGATAACCAGTATTCGAGATTGGGTTCCTGTTTGGATTTCAATAATATGGCCAGCTCTTGCAAACGGTCGTGCAATTCCACGCTTTGGGCGATTTGCTGTTGCAGGCTGGATATCTGTTGTTCAATCACGCTTTGCAGGTCGGCATTTTCTCCATTGATGACGTCGGCCACCTCTGCCAGCGACAAATCCAGGCGGCGCAGGGCCTGAATCCGGTGCAGTCTTTTGATATCGGCGCTGTCGTACAGACGATACCCGGCTTCTGACCGCGCCGAAGGTTTCAGCAAGCCTATCTTGTCGTAATGATGCAGTGTGCGTATGGTCAGGCCGGTACGGCTGGCCAGTTCGCCGATTTTCAATTGCATGCTTGATCTCCTGTATGGTGAAGACTATAAAGCCTTACATAAGGTCAGGGTCAAGCGCTATCTGAAAAATAAAAAACCTGACGACCAGGACAGGCGTCAGGTTGATGTGAAGCACTGGATTTCAGTGCTGTATTGCTGTCAGTGCTTGATTTCGGCAGGCGCTTGCGTACCTTCGGCGACCGTAGGGGCGACAAACAGTTGGGCGCAATCGACGGGGTCGAAGCCATAGTGTTTGCCACAAAAATCGCAATTGATGTCCAGTTTGCCCAGTTCCGTGATGGCGGTACGCACTTCGTCTTCCCCCAGCATTTTCAGCATATTGCCGACTTTTTCACGGGTGCAGTTGCACTGGAACTGTGGGTACAGTGGATCGAAAACCCGCAGGGTTTCTTCCCAGAACAGGCGGTGCATGAGTGTGGCGATATCGGTACTCAGCAATTCTTCCTGTTTCAGGGTGTCGCCCAGCATGACGGCGTGGTTCCATGCTTCGGTTTCATCTTCAACCTGGGCTTCGGCACCGCCGGTTTTGGGGAGCTTTTGCAACAGCATGCCGCGCGATACTTGCGCATCGGCTGCCAGCCATAGTTTGGTATCGAGCTGCTCTGAACGCTGCATATAGTTTTCGATGACGGTGGCAATGCTGTCGCCATCAAGCGGTACGATGCCTTGATAGGCTTGCTGGCCTGGCATTTTGTCATTCGGATCCAGGGTGATGACGAAACGGCCCTGGCCATGCGCGTGGATCAGATCACTCAGCGTGGCGTGGTCGGCAATGTCTGCATGCTCACTGAGTTTGGCTGTGGCGCGCATTTTCAATTCGGCATCGCATTCGACGACCAGCAATTTGACCGGGCCATCACCGTGAATCTGCATGATCATGGTACCGTTGAATTTCAGATTGGCCGTTAGCAGGGCAGATGCTGCCATCAACTCGCCCAGTATGGTTTGTACCGCGCGCGGATAGGTATGGCGTGCCAGAGTTTGTTGCCAGGTGTCGTTCAGTTCTACCATTTCGCCACGTACGCCGGCGTGTTCGAACATGAATTTTTGTAAGGTGTCAGTCATTGCTTCTTGCTTTATGGTTGTGGCCGGGTCAGGCGATGCGTTTCAGTTGTGTTTTAAATGCTTGTCCGCGCTGGACATAGGTGTCTGCATTGCGGCGCAGGCCGGCAATATCTGCTTCCGTCAGGGTTCTGACGGCCTTGGCAGGTGAGCCTATGATCAGCGAATTATCGGGGAATTCCTTGCCTTCCGTGACCAGGGCACCGGCACCCACCAGGCTGTTCTTGCCAATTTTGGCACCGTTCAGGATAACCGCCTGTATGCCTACCAGCGAGCCTTCACCAATGGTGCAGCCATGCAGCATGGCCTGGTGGCCGACGGTGACGTAGTTGCCTATCGTCAGTGGATAGCCGGGGTCGGTATGCAAGATGCAGGCTTCCTGGATGTTGCTGTTTTCACCCACGGTAATCAATTCATTGTCACCGCGTATGGTGACGTCAAACCAGATGCTGGCATTGGTTTCGATTTTTACTTTCCCTATGATATTGGCGCTGTCGGCAATATAGGCAGAGGCATCGATATCGGGCGCAATTTCGCCAAGTTGGTAAATAGGCATGGTTATTCCGTAAAATAGCACATTGATCAATCCCGTATTGTAAACTGCCCTGTACCTGCCTGCCTGACTTCAGCTTTATATGATAAATAAACTTACTAATGAACTAAGAATTACTGCACTTGCTGCATTACTGGAACCTGACCCCCTGCTCAAATGTGCAGCCATTCATGCCATATCGCCCGAGCCTGCGATTGCGCTGGATGCCGTGCTGGACGAGCCGCCAGGCGTACCCGGTCGCCCGGACAAGCCAGAACTGGTGTCACCCGGCAAGGTGGGGCGCAGGGCCATGACTACGGTTGAGGGCAGGGCCATCCTGATTCATGCGCTGGCGCATATAGAATTGAATGCCGTCAATCTGGCTGCCGACATCATCTGGCGCTTTCCTTCCATGCCCAGGCAGTTCTATCTCGACTGGCTGAAAGTCGCCAAAGAAGAGGCTTATCATTTCCAATTGCTGGAAGCGCATTTGCGTGTGCAGGGCTTTTGCTACGGTGATTTTCCGGCGCATGACAGCATGTGGGAAATGGCGAGAAAAACCAGCACGGATTTACTGGCGCGACTGGCACTGGTGCCGCGTACGCTGGAAGCACGGGGTCTGGACGCGACCCCGGCTGTCATGGCCAAGCTGGCCCAGGCGGGTGATCAGGCAGCAGCAGACATCCTGGCCATCATCCTGCGCGATGAAATTGGTCATGTCGCCATCGGCAATTACTGGTACAAGACTTTGTGTACACAGCAGGGGCTGGATGTCATCACTACGTATGCTGAAATGGCGGTGCGCTACGCGGCCCCCGTCCTGCGCGGGCCATTCAATCTGGAAGCCAGAAAAGCTGCCGGCTTTGATGACGATGAGTTGCGCGCCTTGCAGGATATGGCGTCCCGCTCATAATGGATTTTAATCTCCGGCCCGTACGCTGCCTATGCCTTCGACCGATTTGCTGACATTGCGCGGGTGGCCATAATAAGTCAGGGTACCTATGCCCTGTACCGAGGCATTCAGGTTGTCGCGTGCGTTGACGGTCACGGCACCCACACCTTCCACGCTGGCATCAACCTGCTCTGCGATCAGGTCCTTGGCTTCTACCAGACCCACGCCCTGGGCCTTCAGGGTAAAGGATTTCACCTTGCCAGTGGCGGTCAGCATGCCGGCGCCTTCATACAGCAAAGTGAAGTGAGAGCCGGAAATATTGTTCAGTGTGGTTTTACCCGCACCTTCCATTTTAAAGCGGACCAGTTCGGGAACGGAAATGATGACCTGGGCATTGTCTGATACCTTGATGGAATTTTTTTCCTTGTAGGAAATCACCAGTTCATCACCAAAGACTTCGGTGACCACATTGGCAAGAAATTTCTCGTTTCCCTTGATCTGTATCGATTGGGTCTTGCCGACTTCTACCTGCAGGTTGAAGGCACTGCGGCTCTTGATGGATTTAAAAGCGGGAAGCGTGCGGTTTTGTTCATCAGCAAAAGCAGATGTAAAAGCAGACGTGCCAAGCAGGATGACAGGCAGTAACAGTGATTGCAAGAAAATGCGGCGCATGGTTGCTCTCCAAAACAGGGATAATCGGGTAAGTAGCTGTCGTCAACACGACGTTGCAGCAACTGATAAGGAAGTATTACCCGATTCATTCCCGCTGACAGCTGTTTTGCGATGAATTGCAAAAACAGGGTTCTGAGCCGTAAAAACGCGGCTTATGCCGGATTCAGGCGTTCATAGTGCAGCATGTCCATCCATACGCCATTGCGGAACACCGATGAATGTGAATGGCCATATTCATGAAAGCCGCACTTGCGCATGATGGCCTGTGACGACAGGTTGTCCTCTATGACCACGGCTTCGATGCGCTTGAGTTTTAAATCGGTGAAGGCAGTGTCGACAACTGCCTGCACGGCTTCAGTGGCAAAGCCCTTGCCACCATGGCGCTGGCTGAAGCGATAGCCCAATATGGCCTTGTGGTAGTGCTCGGTCTCTATGCCGCGCAAGGTGACGCGCCCCACAACTTCATTGTCCAGCCAGGCCAGGAAATGAAATTCCCGCTTGGTGCTGGCGGCATACAAGGCTTGTTGCAGGCTGGAGCTGACTTCATCCAGATGATAGAAAGCGTCGCCCCGACCGGCTATCCATTGTTCAAAGTGGGCGCGATTTTCCTGCTCAAAGGCCAACACCGCTTCGGCATCACTGGATTTGACCAGGCTGATTCTCAAGGCTGAACTCATAGATGTCATTTGTCATTCATGGTTGATAAGTTGCTGATTGTAATGGATGCTTAAAGTTGTTGCTGATCCTGTCGTAACCAATAGTAATATCCCTATATTGAGTGCGCAAATGGCAACCTCCTTCTCAATGGCAAACCGTATCGTGCTTGCTTTAAGCGGCGCATTCTTCACTGCGCACTCCCATGCACAAATGGCCGATCCCGGTTTGCCGCCCGCTACAACGGTGGTGCTGACCGGTTTTGCCGTCAACAAACCGATACAGGTGCAGGATGTGGATGATATGGCGCAGGGCTTCCCCAAAGAGGTAGCGCGCCGGCTGGCACAGAATACGCCATGGCAAATACGCACTGCGCCCCATCTTTTATCCTTTGACTGGCAGCAGGATGTACCAAGTGGCAAGCTTTTGAACCAAATGGGTGCTACCTATGCCAGCCGCTATGTGGTGGCTGGTGAAATTCGCAATGCCGGTACAAAAAACGATACCATTCTGTTTGGGCTGATGCAAAAAAAGACACGGGCGATTGAGGTGGATATCCGTATTTACGATGCGCAGTCAGGCAAGCTGCTGGCACGACAGGATTTTTCCAGGACCGTGGCCGGTGACGTGACGATAGGCCGCGAGCACGTGTTTGGCGGCGCAGCCTTTAGCTCAACGCTGTACGGCAAACTGATAGGCGAAGTGGCAGACCAGGTAGCCAGCCTGGTCAGTACCACGATTGTGGCGCAGCACTGATCAGACATCACCAGCAGAACTCAGCGGGCCTGCCTGGCCCTTTCTTCTTCACGCAAACGCAGTATGCGGCGCTGGACCTTGCCTGTGGTGGTCATGGGCAGGGCATCGATAAATTCAATCTCTTTCGGGTATTCATACGGTGCCAGTTTGCCGCGCACATGGTTTTGCAATTCTGCAATCAATGCATCACTGCCGGCATAGCCGGTGCTTAAGACGATGTAAGCCTTGACGATATTGCCTCTTTCCTGGTCGGGTTTGGGGACGACCGCCACATTGGCAACAGCGGCATGCTTGACCAGGCAGTTTTCTATTTCAGACGGACCTATGCGGTAACCGGCAGCCTTGAACATGTCATCGGCGCGACCCTGATACCACAGGTAGCCATCGGCGTCACGCAGGGCAAGGTCACCGGTGCGACACCAGTCACCGGTAAATTTATTCCGCGTGGCCCCATCATTTTTCCAATACCCCAGGAAGAATACCGGATCAGGATGGCCGTATAAATCATAGCGATGCATGGCCACTTCACCTGCTACGCCGGTGGCGGTTTCCTTGCCATCATCATCAATTACGGCAACCCGGTGACCGGGGTAGGGCCGCCCCATGCTGCCAGGGCGGGCTGGCCATAGTTGATGACTATTACCGACGATGTAGTTCATCTCAGTCTGGCCAAACATTTCATTCGGTGTCACTTCCAGGGCCTGCTCACACCAGTTGAACACGGCATCGCCGACAGCTTCACCGGCACTCATGATGGCGCGCAGTGCAAGCCGGTATTTTTTCCTTGGTGCCGGATCTGCCTTCATCATCATTTTCAGGGCCGTGGGGAACAGGAAGGTATTCGTGACCTGGTATTTTTCCAGCAGATAGTAGGCAGTGTCGGCGGAAAAACGTCCCTGATAACCCAGGATGGGTTTGCCAAAATACAGGGTGGGCAACAGGGCATCCATGAGCCCACCTGTCCAGGCCCAGTCTGCCGGTGACCAGAACACATCATTTTCTTGCGGGAACCAGTTTTGCGAAGCGACAAAACCGCTCAGGTTGCCGATGATGGCCGAGTGGGGAATCAGTGCCCCTTTGGGTGCACCGGTGGTGCCACTGGTATAAATCAGGATGGCCGGATCACTGGCGCGGGTCCGCACGATGTCACATCGTTTGGGCATGGCCGGCATATGCGTGTGCCAGTCTATGCTGGGAGGTAAATCCGGGTTGCCTGGGCAATCGATGCTGATGACGGTTTTCAGGTCAGGGCATTGCATGCGGATTTCTTCAAAAGCCTTGATGCCACTGCTATCCAGAATGATGCCTATGGCCTGGCTGTGCTTGAGGCGAAATTCCAGCGCTTCGGGCCCGAACAGGAAGGATAAGGGCATGACGATGGCACCGATCTGCAGGCAGGCCATGATGGTGATGGCGGTTTCTGGTCTTTGCGGCAAGATGCAGGCAACCACATCGCCGCGCTGCACACCTTCCTGACGCAACAGATGGGAAAGCTGGCTGGCCTGTTGATACAGTTCTGTATAGCTGAGGCTGCGCTGATTTCCCTCGCTGTCTTCTGACAGGATGGCGGTCAGCCCGTGCTGTCCGGCCCAGCGATGACAGCAAGCTTCAGCGATATTGAAATAGTCTGGAACTTGCCACCTGAATTCATGGTACAGCTTTGCATATTGATCAATTTCATTACTGTTTTTGCGTTTGTCCAACTGCTTCATCCTGTCTCCGTTATAATAATCGAACGGTCGTTCTATTGTTGCTGTATTCGCATGCTCAAGCATGGCATGAATACAATGCTACTTGATATTGCGGCTTGTCGGCTGCTCTTGTCCGTCTTTCTTGATGAAAAATTTAAATTCCTATGAAGCCTTTCACTTCCGAGTCACGCTCCTCCTACGTTGAAATTCGTGGTTTGCAATACCATGTGCGCCATTGGGGGCCGGAATCAGAATCAACACCTAAAATCGTGATGTTGCATGGCTGGATGGATGTATCTGCCTCCTTCCAGTTTGTAGTCGAATGCCTGAAGCAGGAATGGCATGTGATTGCCCCTGACTGGCGTGGTTTTGGCCTGACAGAATCACCGAAGGCCGATACTTACTGGTTCCCTGATTACATGGGGGACCTGGATGCCTTGTTACGGCATTTTTCACCGACAGAGCCGGTCAATTTGCTGGGACACAGCATGGGTGGCAACGTGGCTGGCCTGTATGCTGGCGTCAGGCCGGAAAGAGTCAGCAAATTGATTAATCTGGAAGGCTTTGGCATGCCGGTCACGCATCCCAAGCAAGCGCCTGGCCGTTACCGGAAATGGCTGGATGAGTTGCAGGATCAACCACAGTTGCGCACCTATGCATCCCAGGCAGAGGTGGCTGCCCGTCTGCAGAAAACCAATCCCCGCCTGTCGGATGAGAGAGCGGCCTTCCTGTCTGGTCACTGGGCAAAGGAAAGCAGTACCGGGTGCTGGGAAATACTGGGTGACCCGGCACACAAACAAACCAGCCCCTTACTGTACCGGGTAGAGGAAGTGATGGCATGCTGGCAAAAGATTACTGCACCGGTATTGTGGATAGAGGCGGATGACACCAATGTCTGGCACTGGATGGGGCCGAAAGAAGAGGCGCGCATAGAAATCGACCGCCGCCTTGCACATATTCCACAGTTGCAAAAAGAAATGATTGTGGATGCCGGACATATGCTGCATCATGATCAACCAGAAAAACTGGCAGAACTGATAGAGGCATTTTTGGCCTGACAGGACAAATTTCGATGGTGGATTGAAGGGCTGGGGAGTGCAAGCCGGGCTTATGGGTTACACTCTGGGGACTCGATTTACTTTCCTACTTTCAGTCCAGCATCATGAGCGAATTACCGACCTACGGTTTTACTACGACTATCCTGCACAGTGATCGTCAAAAAGAAATAGAGCACGGCTCTATCCATAAACCCATCCATAGTTCTGTCATGTACGGTTACAAGGATGCGCGTGATCTTGCCGCCGTATTCCAGAACAAGCAATCCGGCTATCGTTATGGCCGCCAGGGCAACCCTACGGTATCTGCACTGGAAGAGAAAATTACCAGGATGGAAGACGGTTACGCCAGTATCGTGTTTGCCACCGGCATGGCGGCGATAGGTGCAGTGTTTCAGGCCTTGTTGCGCCAGGGTGATCACCTGGTTTCTTCTTCTTTTTTATTTGGCAATACCAATAGCCTGTGGCAAACCATCGGTGCACAGGGTATCGATGTGGCCATGGTGGATGCCACCAGTGTTGATCGCATCGCGGCCGCGCTGACACCGGCAACCCGCATGGTGTTTGTCGAAACCATTGCCAATCCGCGTACCCAGATTGCTGACCTGAAGCGGATTGGTGATCTGTGTCGTGAAAAAGGTATTTTGTTTGTGGTCGATAACACCATGACCTCGCCTTACCTGTTCCAGCCTAAAACCGTGGGTGCGGGTCTGGTTGTCAATTCCCTGACAAAATCGATTGCCGGACATGGCAATGTGTTGGGCGGTGCGCTGACTGATACTGGTTTGTTTGACTGGTCTGCCTATCCGAATATCGCTGCCAATTTCCGCAAGCAGGCGACGCAGATGCAGGGTATGTCGCAGGTCAGGACCAAGGCTTTGCGCGACTTTGGCGCTTCGCTGTCGCCAGATGCGGCGCATCAGATTGCCGTGGGCGCAGAAACCATCGCTTTGCGCATGGAAAGAGAATGTGCGAATGCCCTGGCCCTGGCCAGCATGCTGGAGGCTGACCCGCGGGTTGCCGCGGTACATTACCCCGGCTTGCCTTCTCATCCCCAACATCAATTGGCGAAAGAATTATTTCGCGCCTATGGTGCCTTGTTCAGTTTTGAACTGAAGCCAGAGATTGATTGTTTTGATTACCTGAACCGCCTGAAGCTGGCCATCAATGCCACCCACCTGGGGGATACCCGCACTTTGGTGATTCCGGTTGCCCATACCATTTTCTTTGAAATGGGCGCCGAGCGTCGTGCTGGCATGGGAATCGCCGATTCACTGATCCGGGTTTCTGTTGGTATCGAAGATACCCAGGACTTGCTGACTGATTTTGCACAGGCGTTGGTTGCTTGATGCCTGATTGTTAACATCATTGACAGTATCGTCGGCAGAGCCTTGTGTTTTGATCCCGCATCACCACTTTTGAACTTAAACCCTTGCTCGTGGCCTGATGATAAGGCTATCTGGAAATTGAATCAGCCTGTCGGGGGCTTATAGGACTGCGCAAGACTGCCCAAGACTGCGGTTTTGAGGGTGAGGCAAGGTAATACTAGGTAATACAATAAGGTAAATATGTTCCGACTTTCTCTCAGTATGACGATGCGCGACTGGCGTGCCGGTGAATTGCGCTTTTTGTTGATAGCGCTGATGGTTGCTGTCGGTTCTCTGGCATCGGTCGGTTTCTTTACCGACCGCATGCGCAGCGGGCTGAACCGTGATGCGCATCAATTGCTGGGTGCGGATTTGCTGGTGGGGGCAGATCAACCCATCAATCCCGAATGGCGCGTGGAGGCCGAAAAACGTGGCTTCAAAATTGCAGAAACCCTGGCTTTTCCCAGCATGGCGCTGGCAGGCAAGGGCGATGACGCGATATCCAAACTGGTGTCCTTAAAAGCGGTCAGCAACGATTACCCTTTGCGTGGTAACTTGAAACTGAACAAGGGCGAGGCAGAAATCGCGACCAGCGATGTCCCGCCATCTGGCACGGTGTGGGTGGATCCGGCGCTATTGTCGGCATTGAATCTCAAGCTAGGTGAAAAAATCAAACTGGGTGAATTGCAGTTGACCGTTACCCAGACCATTGCATCGGAACCTGATCGCGGTGCCGGCTTCATGAATTTTGCTCCGCGCGCCATGATATCGCTGAAAGATATCCCAGCCAGTAACCTGATACAGAATGGTTCACGCGTCACGTATCGCTTGTTGATCGCGGGCGAGCCCAAGGCCATTGCCAGTTACCAGAAAGAATTGCAAAGTCGCATAGAAACCGGGAAACTGAAAGGCGTGCGCCTGGAGTCGCTGGAATCAGGGCGACCAGAAATGCGCGCCACGCTGGACAGGGCAGATCAGTTCCTGTCGCTGGTGAGCCTGTTGTCAGCCATGCTGGCTGCGGTGGCGATTGCCATGGCGGCGCGGCGTTTCATGCTGCGGCATCTGGATGCTTGTGCCATGCTGCGTTGCCTGGGGCTGACACAAAACCAGGTTACCAGTATGTACCTGATAGAGTTTTTCATGCTGGGCCTGTTGGGTAGTGCTGCGGGTGTGGCGCTGGGCTTTGCCGGTCACTATGTATTGCTGGAATGGCTGGGTAAACTGGTGGCCAAGGATTTGCCAGCGGCTAACTTCCTGCCTGCTTTGCAAGGTATAGCCACCGGCTTGCTGTTGTTGATAGGCTTTGCCTTGCCACCCATACTGCAATTGCGCAATGTGCCGCATAACCGTGTCATACGGCGCGAGCAGGATGCGCCCAAGGCCATGACCCTGATCAGCTATGTGCTGGGTTTAAGCATGTTCATCGGTTTATTGTTGTGGCAGACAGCAGATGTCAAGCTGGGGCTGATGACAGCCGCCGGGTTTTTGATCGGCTTGCTGGTCTTTGCCCTGGTCGCCTGGCTGGGTATGTCTTCGCTGAAGCGCTTGCGTCCGCTGTTCAATCATTCTGCCTGGCGCTTTGCCATTACGGCCCTGCAAAGACGGCCTGGCGCCAGCATCATACAGGTGGTGTCGCTGGCACTGGGTTTGATGGCCCTGTTATTGCTGACCGTGGTGCGGGCTGATCTGATCACCGCATGGAAAAAAGCCACGCCGGCTGACGCGCCCAACCAGTTCGTCATTAATATTCAGCCTGATCAGAGAAATGAGATCAACACCAGGCTGCAAAACTTTGGTAAGCCGCTCATGTATCCGATGATACGTGGCCGCCTGATACAGGTGAACCAGCGTGCTATCGACGGCAACAGTTATGTCGAAGATCAGGCCAAACGCATGGTGGAACGCGAATTCAATCTCTCCACCATGAATGAATTGCCCGCCCTGAACAAGATTACTGCTGGTACCTGGTTTGACGACAAGAATGATGCTAGTACAGCCCAGGCAGAAGCCTCGGTTGAAGAGGGTATCGCCAAAACCCTGAAGTTGAAATTGGGTGACAAGCTGGTGTTTGACGTTGCCGGACAAAAAGTCAGCGCTGCGGTTACCAGTCTGCGTAAGCTGGACTGGGGTTCCATGCGGGTGAATTTCTTCGTCATCATCAATCCCAAGGCAATGGCAGATATGCCGCAGACCTGGATCACGGCTTTCCGTTTGCCAGACGCCAACAAGACTTTTGTCAACCGCCTCATGCTGGATTTTCCCAACCTGACTGTGGTGGATGTGGGGGGCATGATCAAACAATTGCAGGATGTGCTGGACCAGGTGATTATGGCGGTCGAATTCTTGTTCCTGTTCACACTGGCATCGGGCGTACTGGTGTTGTACGCAGCACTGGCTGGCTCGCAGGATGTGCGCACGCGTGAAGCCGCCTTGCTGCGCGCGCTGGGGGCCACCCGCAAGCAGTTGTCGCAGGCGCAGTGGATAGAGTTTCTGCTGATAGGTGGCTTGTCCGGTGTATTGGCAGCGTCTGGTGCTTCTGCCATAGGATGGGCACTGGCACGTTTCAGCTTCAATTTTGAATGGACTTTCTCGCCCGTTGTCTGGCTGGCAGGTTTGCTGATAGGTGCAGCTTGCGCCACGATAGGCGGCTGGCTGGGTTTGCGCAATGTGTTGAATCAGCCACCTTTGCTTAGCCTGCGTGAGGCCTGATTGGTACAAGCCAGGTCCTTCACTGAAGGATGAGGCACTTGATGCCTTTTCCCCTTGCTGTACCGGGCGTGCATTGCTTGCCTGATGGCGTTAGTAAAATAGACTTTAGGATTTGCAATGGAAAAACAAAGCTTACAGCTGTACGTGGATGCACAATTTACCAGCCCCTATGCCATGTCGGTTTTTGTTACCCTGCATGAAAAAGGACTGGAATTTGCTGTGCGTACCGTAGACCTGGACACAAATGCACAGCATACCAGTGACTATGCGGCGAAATCGCTGACACAGCGTGTGCCTACCCTGGTACACAATGACTTTGCCTTGTCGGAGTCATCTGCCATCACCGAATATCTGGATGATGTTTTTCCCGGCATTGCGGTGTATCCCAAGGATATCAAGGACCGCGCAAGAGCGAGACAGCTACAGGCCTGGTTGCGCAGTGCTCTGATGCCGATACGGGTTGAACGCAATACCCAGGTCATCTTTTATGGCCAGCGTCTGGCACCCTTGTCAGATGCCGCCAAAGCAGCGGCACAGCAGTTATTTCTGGTCGGAGAATCGCTGTTGAAAGAGGGGACAGACAATCTGTTTGGCACATGGTGTATTGCCGATCTTGATCTGGCGTTGATGATCAACAGGCTGGCCATGCATGGTGATGACGTGCCAGCAAAACTGGCCAATTTTGCGCATCAGCAATGGCAAAGGCCATCTGTACAATTGTGGATGCAGCAGCAAAGACCCGCCTTGCAGGCATGAGCGGCAGGAAGTCTGATGAGTACCGATACTGACAATAATGAAGAAGCACAGGTCAATTTATATGAATTGATCGGTGGGGCAGATAAACTGCGGGCACTGGTTGATTGCTTTTATGACCTGATGGAACTGGAAGCCGAATTTGCTGGCATACGGGCTTTGCATCCCCTGTCCATGGATGGTTCACGCGACAAGCTGTATTGGTTCTTGTCGGGATGGATGGGCGGCCCTAATCTGTATATCGAGCAGTTTGGGCACCCGCGCCTGCGCGCCCGTCATTTGCCGTATGCAATTGCCAGCAGTGAGCGTGATCAGTGGTTGCGCTGCATGGCCTGGGCCATGGAAGATCAGGGAGTGACAGAAGACTTGAAACTGCATCTGATGCAGTCGTTTTACCAGACCGCAGACTGGATGCGAAATCATCCGGGTTAGGCATTTCACCTTTACTATCTTTTCCTCGTACGAAATCTTTTATGAGTATGTTTGAAACTGTTATCCTCCTCGCGCTGCTGGTGTTGATGGTGCTGCTTATCCTGGTGTTGATGCGCAGCAAAGCTGGCAACGATGCCGCTGGCCTGAAAACCATCCTCGACCAGTTGCAGCAAACGCAGCAGCAGGCGCAATTGACGCAAGAACGCAGCGAGCGGTCCTTGCGCGAGCAGATGCAACTGACTGCACAGACCAGTCGTCAGGAACTGGGTAGCAACTTCACGCAGTTGCAGCAGGGTTTGGCCGCGCAACTGACCAGTGTCGCCACCTTGCAGAACAACCAGATCGACGCTTTTTCCCAGCAACTGGTGAAGCTCAATGAGACCAATGCATTGCAATTGGAACAGATACGGCATGCCTTTACCTTGCAGGGGCAGGTTGGCCGCGAAGAGCAGGCGCAAAGCCTGAAACGTTTTGGTGACAGCCTGAACCAGACTTTGTTGAACCTGACTGAATCCAATGCGCAACGCCTGAATGAGATCCGTACCACGCTGGAACAAAAGATACAGCAACTGCAGGCAGACAATGCCGGCAAACTGGAAGAGATGCGCAAGACCGTGGATGAAAAACTGCATGCCACACTGGAACAGCGGCTGGGTGAATCATTCAAACTGGTGTCTGATCGCCTGGACAAGGTACATCAGGGCCTGGGTGAAATGCAGCAACTGGCGATTGGTGTCGGCGACCTCAAGCGGGTGCTGACGAATGTCAAAACCCGTGGTACCTGGGGTGAAGTGCAACTGGAAATGGTGCTGGAGCAGATGCTGACACCGGATCAGTATGCAAAAAATGTAGAGACCGTGCCAGGAACAGGTGAGAGGGTGGAATTTGCCATCAAGCTGCCCGGCAAGGAAGATAACAAGGCACCGGTATGGTTGCCGATTGATGCCAAGTTCCCCAAAGAACAGTATGAACGCTTGCTGGATGCTGCCGAGCGTGCAGATGCAGAAGGCGTCGCGCAGTCGGGCAAGGAACTGGAACGTGCCATACGCAGTGAAGCCAAGACCATTGCTGAAAAATATCTGTCGCCGCCTTTGACGACAGACTTTGCCATCCTGTTCTTGCCTACCGAAGGCTTGTATGCAGAAGTCATGCGCCGCCCGGGGCTGGCAGATGATTTGCAGCGCACCTTTCGCGTATCGATTTCCGGGCCTTCAACCCTGTCGGCATTGCTGAACAGCCTGCAAATGGGTTTCCGCAGCCTGGTGCTGGAACAGCGCTCGTCCGAAGTCTGGCAAGTGTTGGGGGCAGTAAAAACGGAATTCGGCAAGTTTGCCGATGTGTTGACGGCGACCAAGATGGCACTCGAAAAAGCCGCCAAGAATATCGATCAGGCCGAAGTCAGAACCCGCCAGATGACACGCAAACTGAAGAGTGTAGAGGCCTTGCCAACCGATGCCGCGCAAAGCTTGCTGGGTACCAGCATTGATGCTGCAGATGCAGATGCCGAGCTGTAAAGACTGGAACTTAATCCTGATCCTGCAACTTGCCCGGTTTGTCCCCTAACAGGTAACGTGCGCCATTACCCCTGGTTTTGGCGATGTCTTCCGGGTTGTACAAGGCGCAGGATTTCAGTGACAGGCAGCCGCAGCCTATGCAGGATGTCAATTGATCACGCAGGGCGGTCAAGGCATTTATGCGATTTTGTATCAAGCCTTGCCATGAGCGTGACAGTTTTTCCCAATCCTGCTTGGTCGGTGTTCTTTGATCTGGAAGGCTGGCGAGTGTGTTCTCTATTTCTTCCAGTGTCAGTCCGGCTGTTTGCGCCGCCTTGATGAAGGCGACGCGACGCAATACTTCTCTGGCAAACTGACGGCGCTGATTGCCGCTGCGTACACTGCTGATCAGGCCGCGCGATTCGTAAAAACGCAAAGCACTGGCGGCCATGCCCGAGCGTATCGCCAATTCACCTATGCTGATCAAACTGGTATGTGCCTTGTCAGCCATTTTTCCTCCTGAAGAAACTGCTTGACTTAAAGTTCACTTTAACTTGCATACTGTTTTTACACAATCATTTCATGGTGACTATGTATGAAAACTTTAGCGACTTATCCGGTGCTGCGCCATCTTCTTGATGAAAACAGGCAGTTTGCCCTGGTGGGGCGGGGAACCGCCAATCATTGCCCCATGGCCCTGACGGCATTGGCTGCCATGGGTGCCAGTGCAGAACGTCTGGAAGAATTTTTTGACTATTGGCGCGACCATTATTCACTACCCGCAGAAACCCCGCTGCAACAGATTGACTATGCTGATTTTGCATCCTGCCTGGGTAACCGACCCGTGTTCAGTGGCTTGCAAACCTGTTTCCTGCACCGGATTGCAGAGCGGGGCAGTAGTGAGGTAGTACGCGAAGTGTTGGCAGCTATTCCGGTGGCACCGGCGACTACAGCGTTTCATGCGCTGATACGTCTGTCATATGGCTTGCAGTCCGGCCATGATGCAGAAATTGCTGCCGGGCTGGCGGCACTGGTAGTCGCCAATTTTGCTATTGATATCGCTATGCATGATCACCTGCCTGCGGCTTCAGTCGCCGATGGTTTCAAACAGATTGCCGATCATATGGGCGGCAAGAAATTTGAAAGACGCATGATTGCCGAGAGGATGGCAGCCGTCACCAAGGACAGCCGCTTTGTCAAGAGCTTGCCTGCCACGCCTGTGACTGCACAACTGCTGGATGATTTGGCCGGCTGGGCGATTGCTGCTTACTGGCAAACCGGCGATTTCACGATTTTACATATGGTGACAGGTGTGCATGCGATCAGGCAGTTGATTCCCTACCTGCATCCCTTGCGCCGGCAGGCTTTATACAGTGATACATGGCTGGCCCTGTGCGTGGCCTATGCCTCGGTAGGTGCGCCGGCGTTGCGTTCGGAGCAGGAATGTTTGCATAGCCTTAAGCAAGCCAATTTCCAGGCGCAGTCGTGGGATAGTTTGTTCAGGCAGGCGATTTTGAATAACGATGACCACGCCATCAAATTTACCTATACCTGTTCCCGTGAATATGGCTTGCATGCAAATCCCTTGTACCAGGCAGCTGCGATGCGTATGCTGGATATAAGAACGCATCCCTAATGATGAAATGAGTTCTAAGAACCTGTTTACGGTCTGTAGCAAGCGTCAGCGGGGTCAGGGTAACAAAAGCGCAGCGCAAAAAGCGGAATGTACTTAAGACCATGAGCATTTTGAGCAGCGCATGAGGCCCGCGTGGACTCCGATTGCGCACGCGCTTAAGATCGTAAACAGGTTCTAACTAAGCTGCGTGGTATCGACCCCCTCCAGGTTCACCACACGATAGGCATTGCGGCCACTGCGCTTGACGTCATACATGGCGGTATCGGCACGGCGCAGTAACTCATTCGGATCAAAGGCCTGCGGGTCGGTATAGCTGATGCCTATGCTGGCACCTATTTTTACCGAAACGCCATCGGTAATCACGATGTCCTGGCTGGCCTGGCTAATGATTTTTTTCGCGATTTCTTCGGCCTTGCTCTGATGCGTTAAATTCTGCAGCAGGATGACGAATTCATCGCCTCCAAGCCGGGCGATAAAGTCAGATTTTCTGACAGTGCTGGTGGCGATGTGGGCGAAATGGCACAGTACCTGATCACCTATGGTATGGCCATAGGTGTCATTCACCTGCTTGAATTTATCCAGATCGATCATGAGCAAAAAGAAGCCTTGGGCATAGCCATTTTCATGTTCATTGGACAGGCGGGCGATTTCTTTTTCAAACCCCAGTCGATTATTCAAACCTGTCAGGTGGTCGGTGACGGCCAACTGATTGGCGTTTTCTTCTTTCAGCTTGCGTTCGGTAATATCGTTCGCCAAGCCTTGTAACACACCGTCCTCGGCAGGGCTGATGACCAGATTGATCCATTTTTTTTGTGAGCTGCCACCAACCTGTATATAGAAATCATCTGACATGACTTTGCTTTCATTGATGGCGGCATCAATCATCAGGTGCAGACGTAATTCCTGCCCCTCCAGCATCAAGGTCAGCACATTCGAAATATTGCCGCGCTGATGCGCATCAGTGAGGTTGAACATGCGCAGGAAGGCCGGGTTATACGACAATAATTCAGCAGAAAAATTCAACTGGAAAATGCCGGTTTCTGCATTTTCAAAAATCGTCTGGAACTTTTTTTCCCCTATGGCATGCCGTATGCGCAATGACCTTTCTTCATCCAGCGTCGTCAGCAGGTTGGCCACCAGGGTATTGACGTCACGTACCAGTTGCCCGATTTCGTCTTTTTCATTGCCGTCTGGCAGCCCCAGTTTGTCGCCGGCTTCGGGCGACAGTGTGTGCAGTCTGTCAGAAATGTTTTTGATGGGGCGGGTGATCATGGTCAGCACCACGTACACCACAGCAGATGCCATGACCAGGGCTTGCATCAGCAACAGGTAGACGATGAAACGTGCCTTCGATGCGCTTTGCTCGCGAATGAACTCCATATTCGGATCAAGGCGGATATTGCATACTTTTTCCTTGGCATTGAAGGGGGAGAATATTTCCTGTTCCAGTTGGCCGGGTGCCTTGGCTTCCGGCTGCATCGTGACAACCGGGGTGGCCTGGTTTTGTACCAGTTGTTTGGATGCCTCTGCCAGGATTTTATCGCCGGAAAAAATCAGTACACGACTGATATCGCCGTTTTTAAGTAAACCACGCGCCAGTTCTGAAGCAAGGTTTTGGTCCAGTAAAAAACAGGCAATGCTGGCCGTGCTTTCTACCGTACTGAGCGACGCATGCATACGCTGGTTGGCTTGTTCCTGTTCTGATTGCGCCGAAAACTGATAGCTGAACAAGGCAAAGAAACTGCCCACGAGCAGTGCAATGCCCAGCACAATGAATGCGCTACGATAGACGATGCTGGTGCGTAGCAGTCTTAACATGCAGGTATCAATTATTTACGTTGGGGTCATAAATCAACTTCACCCGTTTATCGAGTTTTTTTCTTTCTATGTAGCCTATGGCTCCCTTGTTGCCGCTGACTATATCCATGACTTCATCTGCTGTATCTGCCTGGTGTGGTGGCGTGCCTTGTCCGGAAAACATCAGCCTGGCCCAGTAAGAATTAATTTCAGGTAAATTCTTGTTGACCAGCAGGGAATAGAACCTGGCTTTTTCTGCATTCGGTGTCGTTAAATCTACCGGCATGGCATTGATGCCAGATGCCAGTTTACGATTTCTGCCCATGTACAGATTGATGACTTCATCCTTGCTCAATTTCTCTATCCCGCTTTGTGGATTGGCAATCACGACCAGATCGGCAAAGGATTTCCCATGCCAGGTCGCCAGCACTAGGCAGACAGTCAGGTAGTGGAGTATCTTCATCGCTCGCCTCTAAAAGATGAAATTGAAGGCGAGGCTGAACAGTCTGGCTTTGCCATTCCATCCCGGCTGGGCGTTGCGTACCAACAGAAATTGATCCGCATGAATCTGATCAACTTGCAGTTTCAGGTTGGATTTTTCCGTCAGGTCGTAACGTACACCAATGGATAATGTCGTCTGGTGATTGAACTGGCTGCTGATGGACTGATTAAAACCCGCAACCAACATGTCAATGCCAGGGCTGATGCCGGTAGGCAGGCTGGCCGGTATTTTTTGATCCTCGGTTTTGTTGATTGAGTAGGTTGCATACGGCGTCCAGTTATCAATTCTATAGCCCATTGTCAGGTAGGCAGAGCGGCTCGCCGGAAACAACAAAGACTCGGAGCTCAGGCGGTTTACCATCAGTTGTACCTGCAAGGGGCCGTTGTCATAGGCCGCGCCGGCAGACAGATATTTAAATCTTTTATTTTCCATCGACAAGGCATTGCCCAGGCCAGCGGCATAGGGAAACACGGCGTTTAATGCGGGTGAGCGAAAGCCATCCAGCAGACCCTGTAAAGGCGGGAATTCGTGCTTGAATTTCAGTTCCGAATAGCCGACGCGGTAAATCCAGTTTTGTGACTGGTATTCAATATGCGCGCCAGTCAAGGGTGAGCCGTTCAGGGACAGGTAATTATACTGGCTATCGGTAGTTGTCCTTTCCCGGGCGACACCGGCAAAAAACTTGGCACGCACTATTCCTTCACCCAGCGGTCGGGACACGACCACGTCAGCACCATCGAAATAGGTAATGACTACGTTGCCAAAAAAATCGACAGGTGGGCGCACCCATTGATAGGAATAGGCGACATTGCGCGAGTCTGCCAGCAGGTAGACATCAAAACCCAGCCGTCCTGCACGTAACTGGACAGTATCATTGGGCAAGTAACGCGCATATGCCCAGGTCAGTTGTGGTTGATGGACCTCCGCAGAACGGCGGGCGACGACTTGAAGCGCTGTATCAAAATTTTCACTGGGCCGGTAATTGATTTGCAGGCCCAAATTGGAATCAACACCGAAGTCCGTCTGCCGGCTATAACCAACACCATAAGGCTGGGTCAGATCGCGGACGATATCCACATCTCTGGTATTGCTGTGCACAACACCAAGGGTGCCAAAGCCGCTGACGGAATAAGATTTGTCTTCTTCTGCTGCATGCACATAAGCTACATGTGCCAGAAAACAGGCGAGCAGACTGATGCGTGAAAACCTGCTTGACATAAAACCTCACTGTCACTGCAAAGTACTACACAATCAAAACAAGCCGGGCCAGAGCCCAGCACCTATGACTACTAGCTTACCAGTATGTTGACAGGTGCTGGGAGGGGAAATGTCATTATTTCTTTCCTGTGGTTTTTTGTTTGGCAATGACCAGATCCTTGATGCCGTTATACACGTCTTCAGGGATTATTTTTTTCGATAGCAGCTCATCCTTGCCTTTATATGGGCGCCCCTTGATGATGGCGTCGGAACGCACGTCGCCAATTTTGGGTAGGCTGGACAGCTCTTTCTTGCTGGCGCTATTCAGGTCCATCAGCTCCACTTTGGCGGATGCCGAAGCGCTGGATGAGGCTGATGTGGACGCAGACGCAGACGCTTTTTTTGCATCATCCTTGGCATACGCCCCGGATTGCGTCAAAAATACCAGTGTTGTTGCCAACAATATTGATTGCCATTGTTTTTTCATTTTTACCCCGACTGTAAAAGTAAAACAGGAGCACAAACGGCTCCTGTTTTAACACAACATTGATGAGAGCTGCACTATGCAGCATAGCATGTTATTGTGTTTGTAGCATCGAATTAATTAATACCGGTGTGACTGGTACATCACTCATGCCGCCTGCTGTGGTAGTTGGAACTGCTTTGATCTTGTCCATGACATCCAGACCAGTAACAACTTTGCCAAATACAGCATAACCATTACCTGCAACCAGGCCGTCAAGACTGGTGTTGTCCACTACGTTGATAAAGAATTGCGATGTTGCAGAATCAGCCACGTTGGTGCGTGCCATGGCGATCGTGCCGCGCAAATTGCTGAGGCCATTCGGTGTTTCCAGTTTGATGGCAGTCAGGGTGGTTGGCTGTTGCAGATCCGTGGTAAAGCCGCCACCCTGAATCACGAAATTGCTGATGACACGGTGGAAAATCTTGTTCACGTAAAAACCGTTTTCCACATACTGGAGGAAGTTATCGACAGTAATAGGGGCTTTGGCCGGATTCAGTTCAATCACCATCGTACCCTGGCTGGTCACCATGGTGACTTGTGGTTGCAGTGCCAGCGGTACCGTCAGCGAACCGGTATACAGGGAAGAGCCATCAGCCGCAGTGAGGGACACATTGAACGCGCCTGCTGCGATGATCTTGCATGACAAGACCTTTTGAGTGGCGGTGCTGCCAGCCAGTTCTGTCACTTTCAGACAACCAGTGATGGTGGCATTGATGCCCTTATCCAGGTTTTGTCCGGTAATCGTGAAATTGGTGATTTTGCGGTACACCAACTGGTCTGTGGCGACTGCGCTGACGCTAACGGTAGTTGATGTGGGTGTCGTTGTCGTGCTGGAAGAGCCACCACCGCCACAGCCCGCAAGCAATGCGAGGGATGCACAGGCACCCAATATCCATGATAAAGCTTTCAAACTGTTCTCCAGTAATGTTTAAATCAATAATTGTACTTTGCTGGCGAGCAATGTCACCAGAATGTAAGCGTCTGTTACTTTTTTATACTTGCGATTTACATCTTCCGACCTTGAAGCTGTGCTTTAGGGATCAACTTGCCCAAGTTACCTATAGCAGTCCGTCAAACAATAGAACATGGACTTTTTCACCGGGCAGCACGGTGGTTTGGTCATGTTGCAAAACAATCATGCAATTGGCTTCTGACATGGAGCGCAATATACCCGAACCTTGCGAGCCAGTCACGCTGACACGCAGTTCGCCATTTTCCGTGCTGGCCAGTATGCCGCGCTGGAATTCCGTGCGGCCGGGGCGTTTGCGTATGGTTTCTGCTGCAGCTATTGGTATCAGCGGCAGGGCAGGGACGTCGGCCCCCATCAAACGGTACAGTGCCTGGCGGGCGAAGAAGTAGAAACTGACCATGACGGCCACCGGATTACCTGGCAAGCCAAACAGGTAGGCACTTTTGCCATTCGAGGCAATCTGGCCAAATGCCAGCGGGCGGCCGGGCCGCATGGCGACGCTCCAGAAAGCCACCTGCCCTAGTTTTGCCATGACTTCCCTGGTATAGTCAGCAGCACCCGCAGATACGCCACCAGAGGTGATGATGGCATCTGCGCTTTCACAAGCCTGGCGCAGGCCTGCTTCCAGCGCATCTGGATTATCTTTCACTACGCCCATGTCGATTACTTCGCAACCCAGTCTGGTCAGCATTCCAAACAAGGTATAGCGATTGCTGTCATAGACGCAGCCTTCATCCAGTGCTTCTCCCAGCGAGCGTAATTCATCCCCGGTAGAAAAAAAGGCAACCCGCAGCCGTCTTTGTACTGCCACTTCGGCGATCGCCAGCGACGCCAGCAAGCCTAGATCAGCTGGTTTCAGTATCCGGCCTTTGCTGATCACGGTTTTGCCCATGACCAGGTCTTCTCCTTTGAGGCGACGATTGTCACCAGCCCGCAGTTTGCCGCCAGGGATGGTGACGTGGCTATCGCTACTGGCTGTGATCAGCTCTTGCGGAACCACCGTATCACAGTCAACGGGCATGACAGCGCCAGTGGTAATGCGTATGCATTCACCCTGATTAATTTGGCCCTGGTAGGCGCGTCCGGCAAGGGCAGTGCCGACGATACGCAATTGCCTGTCTTGCCCGGCAGGTAAATCTGCGCCACGAAAGGCAAAACCATCCATGGCGGAATTGTCATGGGCCGGTACATTCATGGTAGAGATGATGTCCTCTGCCAATACCCGCCCCAGTGCCTGACGCAGTGGCAATTGTTCAGTAAAGTGCAGCGGCTGTATGCATAGTCCGATGATGGCCTGAGCCTGCTCTACGGTGATTGCATGTGGGTCGTATTCCGGCATGGCAGCAAGGATATCTTGCAGGCCGATGTTGACAGCCTTGACAGCATTGACGGCCTCGGTGGCCTTGATAGTTTTGATAAAGCGCATGTCAGTGATCCAGGTCCTGTAATTCTTTGAGTGTATTGATATTGCGGAAGGCATCATTGTCTTCAAACAATACTTCACTCGTATTCAGGCTGTCGTGCCAGTCATTGAAGCGGCGCCCGCCATTTTGCAGGTAAGTATTCAATTGAGCTGACACGCTGGTTTTCATCAGGGAAAAAACCGGATGAGATTGTTTTTTTAAAACGCCATCCAGATTTTCCATCGTGACAGCTACGGCGGCATCAGTGTCATCATTGCCATCATTAAGCAGGGCCACGGCGAGGCGGCTAACCAGGTCAAGTGGCAGCATGGGGGAGTCGCAAGGTACGCAAACGAGATAGGGCGTGGCACAAGCCTGCAGGCCTGCCTGCAAACCTGCTAGCGGCCCGGCAAAGCCGGTGATCAGGTCAGATACGACCGGTACGCCAAAACCTTGATAAATGCCGAGATTCTGGTTGGTATTGATGATGATCTTGCCAGTCTGTACTGACAGTGTCTGCAAGACATGCTGCATCAGTGTTTGTCCACGAAAATGCTGGAGACCTTTATCCACCGTGCCCATGCGCGTGCCACGGCCGCCCGCAAGTATCAGTCCGGTAATCAGGTTTTTATCGATGGGTGTCATAGAGGGCATGGCAAAACAGAGTTGGCAAAGTCCTTATGCCGACATTATCCACCATCGGCAGCTACTTTTAGTTGGCTATTTTGACTACTGATTTCAGCACCCTGTTTTAGCCACCAATTTTAGCCACCAATATACGACATCTCGATTTTTTTGCGAGTCACGCTGCCGGTATCGGTTTGCTGGCTGCGCAGTTCCGAATAGCGGTCGCTGCGCTTGTGCCAGATGCCAGCGATGACATTCGCAATTGCCAGGTCGGAATGTTGATCAGGGGCGCGCAGCAAGGCTCGCAGGTCATGGCCCTGGCTAGCAAACAGGCAGGTGTAAAGCTTGCCTTCCGTCGACAGCCGGGCGCGCGTGCAATCACCGCAAAATGTCTGGGTAACGCTGGATATCAAACCCAGTTCAGCGCCACCATCTGCATGGCGCCAGCGTTTTGCCGTCTCGCTCTTGTAGTTGGCCTGTATCGGGGTGAGTGGCATACCAGCATCCTGGATGCGCCGGATGATTTCGGCAGAGGGAATCACTTCATCCATCTGCCAGCCATTCGATGCACCTACATCCATATATTCGATGAAGCGCAGGATTTGCCCGCTGCGCTGGAAATAACGCGCCATGGGCACGATTTCCTGATCATTGACACCGGCTTTGACCACCATATTGACTTTGACCGGACCCAGCCCCACTTTTTCTGCTACGGCGATACCTTCCAGTACTTCGGATACAGAAAAATCCACATCATTCATATGCCTGAAAACACCGTCATCCAGCGCGTCCAGCGACACGCTGACCCTGGTCAGGCCGGCATCTTTCAGACTCTGGGCCTTGCGCGCCAGCAAAGAGCCATTGGTGGTCAGGGTCAGGTCAAGTTGCTGGCCATCTGGTGTACGCAAGCCGGCCAGCAGTGCGATGAGTTTTTCTATATTTTTGCGCAACAGGGGTTCGCCACCTGTCAGACGGATTTTATTCACGCCATGGGCGACAAAAATGCTGGCGATACGATAAATTTCTTCAAAACTCAGCAAGGACTGATGCGGCAGATATTGGTAATCTTTATCAAACACCGCCTTGGGCATGCAGTACACGCAACGAAAATTGCAGCGGTCAGTGACTGAAATACGCAAATCATGCAACGGCCTGGCAAGTGTGTCCAGCAATTGGCCATCTGGTGCCTGCAACTGATCGGGTATCGCCAGACTGGATGTAAATTGCCTGAAGTCTGTCAGCGGAATAAATTTTTCCGTCATGGTGTTATCTGGTGTGAAGTGTTACTAAGAACCTGATTACGATCTGTTGCGAGCGTCAGCGGGGTAAGGGTAACTAAAACGCCGCGCAGAAAGCGGAATGTACTCTGAGACCATGAGCATTTTGAGCAGCGCATGAGCCCCGATCACGCCCGCGCAGTAAGATAGTAAACAGGTTCTAAGGCGTATTGGCATAAACAAGCTTATCCCTGAACAATAGCACGACTGGCAAAGTCTTGCGTTTTGCTACTGTTTTGCGACTAATCTGGAGAGCGTTGATCTGGAGGGCAAAAAAAACCGGCAATTCAAATGAATTGCCGGTTTTTCTTTTAATGCCTGTTGCGATAGTCTAATGACGTGTTTCCACCATGACCAAGGGCTCATCATTGCTGACGGGCAGGGGCTTGCGTTCGCGTGGAACGCGTGCAGCTGGCACAAATTTCTCTGCACTTTCCTGCGCTGCCTGCAGTTTGACCGGGTCTGTACTTGCCAGTTCCAATCCTGCTTCTTTCAACATGGAATGCAGGTTCTCCAGAGGCATGGCTGCGGCGGGAACGCTTGCCTTGCCAGAGTAACTTGCCGGTGCTGGTGCCTCATCGGCAACAACTGCAGCTATTGCAGCGATTGGTGCTGCTGGAGCCGCTGCAATAGTTGCAACTTCAGCGACTGGCGCAATGTCCACAACCGGTGCAACGTCCACAAGCGATGCAACTTCCACAAACGGTGCAGGCTCCAAAATTGTGACTGGAGCGACAGCTGGGACAGTTGGAATGGCATCCAGTGTGTCATTGCTGACACCTGAGCTGATGTCCGAACCCATACCCGAACTAAAAGACGGCATGCTGGCAACCACTGTTTCAGCGACAACTACAGGTTCAGGCGTGCTGATAACCGGTGCTGTAGCAACAGTGTTATCTGTTACCTGAACTGGCGCAGCGGTAAATATCGCCGGTGCGGCTGTCTCAAGCACTGCTACTGCAGCCGGTGCTGAAACTGCCGCTGGCGCTACAGCTGGCGCAATGTCTGTGACCACAGGGGCGAATACATGTGCAATTACCGGGGCGGCAACCGGTGCTGCCACTGGTTCTGCCAGCACTGCAGGTTCAGCTACTATGGCTGGCTGTGTCAGATGAACAGGCTGAGTCGGCTGAGCAGGCTGAGTATGGTCCAGTTGCGCAGCTTCTGCTGTTTCGCCTGCTGCATCAATTGGCAATTCACCTTGTTCATTGACTAGCTCATTACCGTCACGGTCGCGGCGATTGCGGTTGCGGCCACCGCGACGACGGCGACGACGGCGTTCTTCACCTTGCTCGCTATTGTCATTTTCAGCACCTGGTTCCAGGGCTTCCAGTTGTGCATTGGCAGGCATGACTTCGACAGGAACCGGGTCAGTATGTTTCTGGATAGCGTCTTCTGCCTTGGCTTCCTGTGGCTGGTTTTCCTTGCGTTCATCGCGCTGGCGTTGCTGGCGTTCACGGCGGCTTTCTTGCGGTTCACGCTCTTCACGTGGTGCTTTGGCAGCTTTAGGTGGACGTGCGTTTTCAGCGGCTGCTGCAGGTTTGGCGGCTTCTTGCTCAGGCTTTTCAGCGCGTGCCGGGCGGTCTTCGCGCTCTTCACGGTCGCGGTTGCGACGGCTATTGCGATTACGCTGGGTATTGCGCGGATTGCGTGCATTGCGATCGCGGCCATTGGCTTTGTCTTCAACCTGTTCTGGCGCTTCTACTGCAGCAGGTGCTTCGGACTTGCCAAACAGGAAGCCAAACATTTTGCTGAAGAAGCCCGGCGCGGCAGGCGCGCTGACCGGTGCGGCAAGCACAGGCGCAACGACTTCCTTGCGTTCGACGGTAGGCGCAGTGTCAGGAGTGATGCTCTTGACCATGGCTTCCTGGCGTGGCTTGATGTCTTCTTTTTGACGCTTGCTGTAGCCGATGTCGGTATCAGCCTGCTCAGCCATGGCATAGCTGGCGTGGTGGTCTTCCAGGCGTGGGTCGTCATTTTTCAGGCGATCCAGCTTGTAATGCGGGGTTTCCAGATGCTTGTTCGGGATCAGGATGACAGTCACGCGGTGACGTGTTTCTATCTTCAGGATCTCGCCACGTTTTTCATTCAGCAGGAAAGCGGCAACGTCGACAGGAACCTGGACATGGATAGCTGCCGAGTTTTCCTTCATGGCCTCTTCCTGGATGATACGCAGGACTTGCAGGGCAGAAGATTCAGTATCGCGGATATGGCCAGTGCCGTTACAGCGCGGGCAAGTCACATGGCTGCCTTCAGACAGGGAAGGGCGCAGACGCTGGCGTGACAATTCCATCAGGCCAAAGCGGGAAATCTTGCCCATTTGTACGCGTGCGCGGTCATAGCGCAGGGCATCTTTCAGGCGGGTTTCAACTTCACGCTGGTTCTTGGCGTTTTCCATGTCGATAAAATCGATCACGATCAAACCACCCAAGTCACGCAAACGCAACTGGCGCGCTACTTCTTCAGCTGCTTCCAGATTGGTATTGAATGCTGTCGTCTCGATATCGCCACCACGGGTGGAGCGGGCCGAGTTAACGTCCACCGACACCAGTGCTTCAGTATGATCGATAACGATAGCGCCGCCGGATGGCAGTGGTACTGTACGGGAATAGGCAGTTTCGATCTGGTGTTCGATCTGGAAACGCGAGAACAGCGGTACATCATCGCTGTAACGTTTAACGCGATGCACCATGTCGGGCATCACGTGGCTCATGAATTGCTGAGCCTGTTCGTAAATTTCATCCGTATCGATGAGGATTTCACCAATGTCCGGCTGGAAATAATCGCGGATGGCGCGGATCACCAGGGAAGACTCCTGATAAATCAGGAAAGCACCAGGGGAGGATTTACCGGCACCTTCAATCGCGCGCCAGAGTTGCATCAGGTAATTCAAATCCCATTGCAATTCGTCAACATTGCGGCCTATGCCAGCAGTGCGGGCAATCACAGACATGCCACCAGGCAAGTCCAGTTTGTCCATGGTTTCGCGCAATTCCTGGCGGTCTTCACCTTCGACGCGACGGGAAACACCACCACCGCGCGGGTTGTTCGGCATCAACACCAGATAGCGGCCAGCGAGGGAGATGAACGAGGTCAGGGCTGCACCCTTGTTGCCGCGTTCTTCTTTTTCGACCTGGACCATGATTTCCTGGCCTTCGCGCAGCGCTTCTTTAATGGAAGCATTGCGTACGTCCACGCCTTCTTTAAAATAGGTGCGGGCAACTTCTTTGAAGGGGAGGAAGCCGTGACGTTCTTCGCCATAATTGACGAAACAGGCTTCAAGGGAAGGCTCGATACGAGTGATCACGCCTTTGTAGATATTGGACTTGCGCAGTTCGCGACCGGCAGTCTCGATATCAATGTCGATGAGCTTTTGCCCATTGACAATGGCAACGCGCAACTCTTCTTGCTGCGTCGCATTGAACAGCATACGTTTCATGTTTTACTCCGTGACCTGGTGGTCATCTTGTGCTGTCATCTTTCAGAGATGACAACTGTACTGATACGGGATGTACGCGGGAACGGAGTGTTTGAGGGGGCGGGAAATGCCTGAGACAAAGCAGGGCGGAACCAGCTACGGCAAGATCATTGCCATGCTGAATAAAACCGGGCATCTGTTTTGCGCTGGGCGCGGACAGTCAGGGTAAAGAAAGCACGAGTGCACATGTCCCCCGCGTTGTATGACTTGGTCGCTGTGTACAGCAACCAGTGACAACGCCAGGCGATGAGCAACTTTGATGTCAGACCATCTTATTTTGTTGTGTCTGACGGAATCGCCCCGTTTACCATCACTGTCAACCGGCAAGCATGCTGTTTCATAATTAAACCAGCATCTCTTGCCAGACTTATCCTTACAATTCAAACTCTCTGATCCAACCTCGTGGTCCATGCCCGATAACAACAATTGGCTGTTACCCTGACAGGTAAACGACGCTGCATACACATCTTTTCCATCAAATTTGCAAACAGGCGAGGCCGATGGACATGCCCCTGTGTAAAATAGTCGTTTATTCCTCTTACACTGCTAAAAGCATAAATGCTGAAGCGAAAACAATTATATATTCAAAATGAAGGACTTAGCGACAATTAATAGGGGAGCACATCAAATTCAGATGGAAAAGCCTTCCCCTCAGCAGCCTTCGGTATCCCAACCCAAAGTACAGTTGCTCACGATCTCTGAAGAAGAGGCAGGGCAGCGTATAGACAATTTCTTACTGCGCATCTGTAAAGGCGTGCCAAAAAGTCATGTTTATCGCGTATTGCGATCGGGCGAAGTGCGTGTCAACAAAGGCCGTATCGACCAGCTTTACCGACTGCTGGAGGGCGATGTTGTCCGTATTCCACCGATACGCATGGCAGAAGCAACAGAGCAGACCGCACCCAAGCAAGAATTTCCCATCCTGTTTGAAGATAACTTTTTGCTCATTATCGACAAGCCAGCCGGTGTTGCCGTGCATGGTGGCTCAGGCGTCAGCTACGGCGTGATCGAACAGTTGCGGGCTTCCAGGCCAGATGCCAAGTTCCTGGAACTGGTACACCGGCTGGACAGGGAAACCTCGGGCATACTCTTGCTGGCAAAAAAACGCACAGCGTTGACGAATTTGCATGAACAAATGCGGGATGGTGTGACTGACAAGCGATATCTGACACTGGTAAGCGGTGACTGGAAGAATGCGCGTCAGCATGTCAAATTGGCACTGCACAAGTATACCACTGCCGATGGCGAGCGTCGGGTACGGGTGCAGGCCGATGGCATGCCTTCACACACGGTGTTTTCGCTGCAAAAGAAATACCGTGACTTTGCCTTGCTGGAAGCCGAACTGAAGACCGGGCGCACGCATCAGATCCGTGTGCACCTGTCCGCCAGTGGCTTTGCCATTGCGGGGGATGATAAATACGGGGATTTCGCCTTGAACCGTGCCTTGCTCAAGACTGGTGAAGGGCGGGGAGCCTTGAAAAGGATGTTCCTGCATGCGCATCAGATCAGTTTTGTCCATCCTGAATCAGGAAAGACCCAAACGGTGAACGCACCTTTGCCTGCTGAATGCCTTAATTTCCTGAAAACACTGGCCCCGGCTTGAAAAATATTAATGGTTTAGTAATGGTATTATGCCGTTATTGATGAGTAACATGTTACGAATTCTGGAATGAATTCGTTTTATTGAAAATATGGCAAAAAAGCAATTCGATTTAATTGTATTTGACTGGGATGGCACCTTGATGGATAGCACTGCCGTCATCGTCAAATGCATACAGGCAGCAGCGCGTGATTTAGGATTGCCTGTCCCCAAGGAAGATGTGGCATCTTTTGTGATTGGCCTGGCTTTGCCACAAGCCATACAGGTTGCCATGCCGGATATTGACCCCAAATTCTATCCCCGTGCGGTAGAGCGTTTTCGTTACCATTTCCTGGCCAGGGACCATGAGCTTCCCCTGTTTGAGGGTGTCAGGGAAATGCTGGCCGAACTCTCGCAGGATGGGTATTTCCTGGCGGTGGCGACCGGTGCCAGCCGGGTAGGCTTAAGTCGCGCCCTGCATACGGCCAAGCTGACATCGGTGTTTGACGCTACCCGTTGTTCCGACGAGACGTTTTCCAAGCCCCATCCTGCCATGCTGCAAGAATTGACGCGTGAGCTGGGGCAGGATATGCGCCGCACGGTCATGATAGGTGATACCACACATGATCTGCAGATGGCCAGCAATGCCGGCGCAGCAGCGATTGCAGTGGAGTACGGTGCACATGACCCGGCTGCCTTGCTGGAGTTGAATCCGCTGTTCTCGGCGAAAAACGTGACGCAGTTGCGTGACTGGTTACGCGACAATGCATGAGTGAGGTAAAAGTCAGATGACAGCGATATCTATTTGTGTATCTGGTGATTTGATCGAAGGCGGCAAGGGCGTGCGCTTTCCCCTGACTGCTGGCAGTGATGACGCAGTCGGTTTCGTCATTCGCTATGGTGGCGCGGTACATGGCTACCTGAACCGTTGCGCCCATGTACCGGTTGAACTGGACTGGAATCCCGGCGAGTTCCTGGAGTCCAGCGGTCTTTACATCATGTGCGCCACCCACGGTGCAATTTACCAGCCCGATACCGGCTATTGTACCGGCGGCCCCTGTCGCGGCGGGCGTCTGCGAAAAATTCATGTCAGTGAAGTCGACGGACAAATTTATTGGCATCCGGATGACTATATTCGGCCTGTGATTGCCTGAAACTGGAAATACTTATGAACGATCAATTATTGAATCCATCCGGCGCTGCCGAGGCTGACAAAAAAAGCCCGAACTGGGAGCGGGAATTACTCGAAAAGCTGGCAACCGATGCCTTGCGTGAACAAAGGTTGCGCCGGCGCTGGGGCATCTTCTTCAAATTCGTGTTGCTGTTTGTCGTGATGTTCGGTTTTTACTATTTCAGTGATTATGCGACCGGCGAAATGGAAAACCTCGGTCATCACACTGCGCTGATAGAAATTGACGGCACTATAGAATCAGAAGGTAGTGGCAGTGCCCAGACCGTTATTCCGGCATTGAATCGCGCATTTGCTGATCCTGGTTCGGTGGCGGTGGTAGTGCGCATCAACAGCCCTGGCGGTAGCCCGGTGCAGGCTGGCATGATCAATGATGAAATCGGCCGGCTGCGTAAAGAATATCCCGAGAAGAAACTGTATGTCGTGGTCGATGAAATTTGTGCATCCGGTGGTTATTACATTGCCGTGGCCGCAGATAAAATCTATGTAAACAAGGCCAGCATTGTCGGTTCTATTGGCGTCTTGATGGATGGCTTCGGTTTTACCGGCATCATGGATAAACTGGGTGTGGAGCGCCGCCTGATGACGGCAGGTGAAAACAAGGGTTTCATGGATCCGTTTTCACCGCAGACGGAAAAGCAGAAAGCTTTTTCCCAAGGCATGCTGAATGAAATCCATCAACAGTTTATTGATGCCGTGCGTGCCGGTCGTGGCCAGCGCCTGAAAGAAACGCCAGAGATGTTTTCCGGGTTGTTCTGGATCGGTACCAAGGCAGTACAAATGGGTTTGGCCGATGATTTCGGTTCTGTGGATTCAGTCGCACGGGACGTGATCAAGGTGGAGAATATCGTCGATTACACGCAAAAAGAAGGTTTGCCTGAACGTGTGCTGAAAAAATTTGGCGCGTCTATTGGTTCCAGTGCAGCGACGACGATGCTGAAGGGAAATGTTCCTCATATACGCTGATGTGGTCGCAAAATCAGGTATTTCGTTTGGTTGATTTCTTTAATCTTCAGCGCTGCTTGCATAGTTATTTTTTTCTTTCTCTTGTTTCCGGCTTGGCCTATAGTAGGGGCGTAACTGGTTCAAAAGAAGGAGGTCGATATACAAAAATCTTTTTTGTATCCTAGGCGGATTGAATTTGAGCTCCGGTAATGTCTTGTGTGCCGGTTATTAATGAAGTGGAATGACATACAATTTGTGCAGGGCTTATCCGTGTAGTTGACGGATCAGAGGTTTCTCAGACTCCTCGCTATGTAGCATCCATGATGTAAAAGGAACGGCAGTGCAACGCTGCCGTTTTTTTTCGCCCTTGTTTTTGCGAGCGTCTTTCTTGAAATAGATCAAGCTGAGGATTTTCTTTTCTTATAAAATCTCAGCTATTCTGTCCCATCTCCTGGGGAATCATGGCACTTGCTTTTTTATCGCGACTGGAAACCGGTCTTTTGTCCTGGCGGGCAGGGAGCAGGCTGAGCTGTTTTCATTGCAGTGAAACAATGCGCGAGCGCAATGCCTTGGCTGTCAAGTTCAATGGCAGCCCGCAACTGGTGTGCTGCCATGGTTGTCTGGCGATACTGCAGACCATAGAACAAAACCACCTGGTCGACGCCTACCTGGAAAATAAGGCCAGCCTGAGCGGCGCTGGATAGCCCCCATGAGTACTCTGGTAAATGCCGCGACCACCACAAGTGCCAGCGAAGTGAAGCTTGCACTTGAGAACGAAAAACTGCATTTGTCGGGCATGCGTTGTGCCGCCTGTGTGCAATTGATCGAATTTCGTGTGCGTCAGTTGCCCGGCGTGTCTTCCTTCAAAATTAATTCTGCCAGTCACAGGGCTGAAGTCGCCTGGAATGCGGACATCATTTCCCTGAAGCGCATTTTGTCGGCCATCATGGACCTGGGCTATGGTGCCTTGCCAGCAAGCCAGTCACCAGATGCCTTTGAGAAAAAAGAACACAGGCTTGCATTGTGGCGGCTGTTTGTCGCCGGGTTTGCCATGATGCAAGTGATGATGTATGCCTTTCCAGCTTATTTGGTACCAGTGCCGCAAATAGACGGTGATTTGACTCCCGATCTGGATCGCCTGTTGAAAATAGCCAGCATGATCATCACCCTGCCGGTGATCGGTTTTTCTGTCATGCCCTTCTTTCGTTCTGCCTGGCGTGATCTTAAAAACCGGCATATAGGCATGGATGTGCCGGTGTCGCTGGGAATATTGTGTACTTTCCTGGCCAGTGTATGGGCGACATTTGCCGGTGGTGCCGTGTATTTTGATTCAGCCATCATGTTTGTGTTCCTGTTGCTTGGTGCGCGCCTGATCGAATCCAAAGTACAGAAAAAAACCAGTGCAGCGCTGCGCATACTGACGCAACTGACGCCAGGCATGGCACAGCGTTTCATCGATTACCCACAACAGCCACAGACCGAGCAGGTAGACATCAGCGCCTTGCGTGTCGGTGACAGCTTGCTGGTGGCTGCCGGTGAACATATTCCCGCCGACGGCATGGTGATTGCCGGCGATAGCGCTTGCGATGAAGCGCTGATGACAGGGGAATCATTGCCGGTCTCAAAAACCATAGGTAGCAAACTGATTGCCGGTGCCATCAATATCAGTGGCGCGCTGGTCATGCAGACGCAAGAAGTGGGCGGCGCAACACAACTGTCCCAACTGATTGCCATGATGGAAGCCGCCGCATCGGAAAAGCCACCCCTGGTTTTACTCGCTGACAAACATGCCAGTCGTTTTCTGTTGATCATTTTGTTGCTGTCGGTAGTCAGCGGGCTGGTCTGGTGGCATATCGACAGTGCGCGGGCGATCTGGATTGCCATCAGCATTATTGTCGTCACCTGTCCTTGTGCCTTGTCACTGGCGACCCCGGGTGTCATGTCTGCAGCGATAGGTATACTGGCGAAGAATGGCGTGCTGCTGACCAAATCACGCGCGATACAGGCAATGGCGTCAGCCACGCATATCGTATTTGATAAAACCGGAACGCTGACTTTGGGCAAATTGCAGGTTAGCCAGGTGCTGGCACTGCAACAACAGGATGGCAGCGAAGACGAATATGAACGCGCCAGGCAGATTGCCTGCGCACTGGCATCTCGCTCCACCCATCCGGTTTCGCGGGCGATAGCCGATTACCTGGCGCCGCACATGGCAGGCGAGACATCTGCAGATGTGCCCGATTTACTCAATCTGCATGAAGTACCGGGAGCCGGACTGGAGGCGGTCGTCAACGGTGTACGCTATCGCCTGGGCAATCCCGGTTTTGCACTTGCCGGTGCGCATCTGGATATTCCTGATGCACTGAAACAGCAAACGCTGGCAGTGCTGGCTACAGAGCAGGGCGCGCTACTGCTGTTTGCCCTGGATGATATCTTGCGTGATGACGCTGTCGCAGCCATTCGTCAATTAAAAAACAAGGGTAAGAAAATCCTGTTATTGTCTGGTGACAGAGCGGAAGTCGTCGCCCGGGTCGCTGTCGAATGCGATATCCAGGATGCCCGTGCCGACCTGAGCCCGGCCGGGAAGTATGAAGCCGTGCGACAATTGCAGGCGGTTGGCCATATCGTCGTCATGGTGGGGGACGGCATGAATGATGGCCCGGTCCTGGGGCTGGCAAATGTCTCTGTCGCCATGGGACAGGGGGCTGCCATTTCGCAATCACGTAGTGACATGCTGCTGATGTCGAACCGTTTGCTGGACCTGGATTTTGGTTTGACGCTGGCGGCAAAGGCTTTTGCATTGATTCGCGAAAACCTGGCATGGGCCGTGTTTTATAATTTGATTGCGATTCCGGCTGCAGTCAGTGGTTTGCTGGAACCCTGGCACGCTGCTCTGGGCATGTCCCTGAGTTCCCTGATCGTGGTAGTGAACGCCTTGCGACTATATCGTGTACCGCAACCCCAACATATATTGCAGGAACAGGTTTGATGTATGGATATTTTATATTTACTGATTCCGCTCAGTCTGGTACTGGTCTTCGCGATAGGCGCGGTATTCTGGTGGGCGATCAGCCACAATCAGTTTGATGAACTCGATCAGGAAGGCCAGCGCATCGTCGATGATGTTGACGGTTGATGCTGTGGCGAGAGACTCATGCGATATTGTCTAGTATCTGTCGTGCGGAATCTGTGAAATCCGATTCGGTGATGTCGTGCTGCTGTATCACGGTTGCCGTGGCGGCACCGGCAAAGTTCCGCCTGACTGATTTTGCATAGGCAGGATCATAATGCTGTTCCAGCAGATTTTTGACCAGCAAGGCAAGCTCACCCGTAGTGGCTAATTGACGCCAGGCTGCAATTTTTTCCTTCCCATACAGGCTGGTCAAAAAATCCAGTTGCTGGTTCAGGCTGGCGGGTGACAGGATGAAGTGCGCATACTCCTGCATCAGCAAATCCACCCGTTTTTCTATCGTCATTTGCACCGCGATGCAGGGTGCTTTGCGTATGGTATCCATCAACAATTCCGGCACTCTGATGTCGCCGATTTTTTTGCTTTCTGCCTCCACAAAAATCAGCTGCTGAGGATGGAACTGTTGCAGTTGCCAGAAAATCCGGCTCTCAAACTGTTTTTGTGCAGGTTGCGGACAATCCGGGATGCTGCCAAGGACAGAGCCGCGATGGGCTGCCATGTCTTCCAGGTCCAGCACCTGGGCACCGGCTGCTGCCAGGCTGCGTAACAGATGGCTTTTGCCACTGCCGGTGGGCCCACACAAGACGCGCCACTGGAAACGTGCAATCTCGTTCATCAGGCTGTGGTTAACATGTTGCCTGTAGGCTTTGTAGCCACCATTCAGTTGCGCTACCGGCCAACCTATACGGGCAAAGATATGTGCCATGGCACCGCTGCGATTGCCACCGCGCCAGCAATAAATCAGTGGTTTCCAGTCGCGTGGCCGGTCGAGAAAACGGGTCTCTATATGCTGCGCAATATTCCTGGCCACCAGTGCCGCGCCCAGGCGCTTGGCTTCAAATGAGCCGGTTTGCTTGTACATGGTACCGACGACGATGCGCTGCTGGTTATCCAGCACCGGGCAATTGATGGCACCTGCAATATGATCTTCTGCAAATTCTGCTTCGCTGCGTACGTCGATGATGGTGTCGAATTCCGCACGGCGCTGCAAGACATCTGCAAATTCCACTATTTCAGGGTATTTCATGCTTTATTTACCCAGTAAAGGTAGCAAGTGTGGCCAGACATTGTTCAGGATTTGCGGGTGTGCTTCGGCAATCGGGTGAATCCTGTCTGCCTGGAATAACTCGTTTTTTTCAGCGACGCCTTCGAGCAGGAAGGGGACCAGCGCCAGGTTCATGCTTTTCGCCAGTTTGGCATACAGTGAAAAGAATCGCTCGGAATAATCCGGCCCGTAATTGGGGGGGATACGCATGCCTACCAGCAGGACTTTCGCACGGCTGGCCCTGGCCATATCTATCATGGCCTTGAAATTCGCTTCAGAGGCACTAAGTGATAGACCACGCAGGGCATCGTTGCCCCCCAGCTCAATGATGAGAATGTCGGGATGATGTTTGTCCAGCAGTTGTCCCAGCCTGGCTTTGCCACCGCTGGTGGTGTCGCCGCTGATACTGGCATTGATGACAGTGGCCTGGATGTTTTTTTGTTGTAGTCTTTGCTCCAGCAGGGCAACCCAGCCTTTGCCGCGAGTCAGTCCATATTCTGCGGACAGGCTGTCACCGAGCACAACTACAGTTTTTGATGCAGAATAAGCAGGCAAGGCTGAAACTGCAAAAGCCAGGAGCACAATGACTTGTTGTACATGTCTTGTCGCATGACGTAGTAAGAACCGTAAAAGAAGCATACAAAGAAAACCTTATGGAATCAAATAAAGCGGCAATCGAAGTGAAGCATTTAGTTAAGCGCGTGGCTGATGCAACGGGTGAACTAAGCATCCTGAATGGTATTGATTTTACCGCGCAAGCCGGACAAACGCTTGCAATTGTTGGTGCTTCCGGTTCTGGTAAATCTACTCTGCTGGGCATACTGGCTGGCCTGGATACACCGACAGAGGGCAGTGTCGTCCTCGATGGCGTGGATATTTTTGCTTTGAGTGAAGATGGTCGGGCGCAGTTTCGCAAGGAAAAACTGGGCTTTGTTTTCCAGTCGTTTCAGTTGTTGATGCATCTGACTGCTTTGGAAAACGTCATGCTGCCGCTGGAGTTACGGGGTGAAAAACAGGCCCGTGCCAAGGCCGAAGAAATGCTGGAGCAAGTGGGGCTGGCATCGCGCCTGCGGCATTATCCCAAGTTCCTGTCCGGTGGTGAGCAGCAAAGGGTGGCGCTGGCCAGGGCTTTTGTGACGGAACCGCCATTGCTGTTTGCTGATGAACCAACCGGCAGCCTGGACGCAGTTACCGGTGATGCCATCATTAATCTGATGTTCAAATTGAATCGTGAACGTGGTTCAACCCTGGTACTGGTCACGCATGATCTGTCGATTGCGGCACGCTGTGGCCGGGTATTGACGATCAGTGCCGGTCATTTGCGTGGGGATGAAATCAATCACTGATGGCAGTCGTCGTGACCGGCTTGCCATCGTGATGATAAGCCTGGATGCTGGCATCGCTGTATAGCGCCAGCCAGCCGCCACGGGGCGGTGTGGTATCGCATTCCCAGTCTGCCAGCACATGTCGTGCATGGCCATCATGGATGTGGATGGCGGGTCTGTGGGTATGCCCATGTATCAGGGTGGTGGCCTGGGTTTGCGAAAACAGGTCTGCAATGGCCGTGTTGTTGACATCCATGATTTCCACGGACTTTTGTTTCTGTTCCATCTTGCTTTCTGTGCGCAAGCCTTCGATGATGCTTTTTCGCTGTGTCAGTGGCATGGCAAGAAAAGCCTGTTGCCAGTCGCTTTGCCTGACCTTTTGCCGGAATTCCATATATGCGTGGTCATCCGTGCATTGTGCGTCACCATGGGTAATGGCAATTCTTTGGCCGGCGACTTCCAGTACGTGCGGATCGGCTAACAGCACGGCACCGGTAGCGGCCGCGAAACCTTCACCTATCAGGAAATCACGATTTCCACCTATCCAGTAAAGCTCTACCCCATGCTCGTGCAGCGCATGCAGGGCTTGCACGATCATCTGGTTATAGGGATCAGCAATATTATCATCGCCCACCCAGTATTCAAACAGGTCGCCCAGCAGGTACAGGGCGGGTGCGTGGCGTGCGTGCTGTTGCAGGAAATCCAGGAAAATTTCCGTGGTCTTCGGCAATGCCGGATTCAAATGCGTGTCGGAAGCAAAAAGCGCAACCAGGATTGGTTGCGCTTTTTGCTGATGCGCGGTGGTGTCAGCGATCATGGATGCAGAAATAGAGAGGAATAGTCAGTCTTAAACGATTTCTGCTTTTTCGATGATGACATTTTCAACCGGTACGTCCTGGAACATGCCAGCACGTGTCGTTTTTGTGCCTTCGATTTTATCAACGATCTCAGTACCTTCAACCACTTTGCCAAAGACGCAGTAGCCCCAGCCATCCTGACCAGGAAAGTCGAGGAAGCGGTTGTTCGCGGTATTGATGAAGAACTGCGCAGAAGCAGAGTGCGGGTCACCAGTACGTGCCATAGCCAGGGTATAACGCTCGTTTTTCAAGCCATTTTTGGCTTCATTTTCGACAGGTGCATTGGTGGATTTTTGGTTCATGCCAGGTTCGAAACCGCCGCCTTGTATCATGAAGCCGCCAATGACGCGATGGAAAATGGTGCCGCTATAGTGACCAGATTCCACATAGGCCAGGAAGTTGGCGACAGTTTTTGGTGCTTTTTCTTCGTTCAGGTCAATCTTGATAGCGCCGAAGTTAGTGGTCAGAATAACAGCCATGGTAGTCTTTCATTTCAAAAAGGTTGAAGATGTATTGTAAAAAGCTTGAAGATTTGTCTATTTTAACAAGGTCGCGGCTTGAATGATAACTGGCTTGTTTGGCACATCCTGCATCATCTTTGCCTCACCAGTTTCTACCGCTTGAATTTTTTCGACCACATCCATGCCCTGTATGACCTTGCCAAATGGTGTGTAGCCAGCCGTCATTTTCAAGGCATTGGCACGCGATTCTTTCATATTCTGGCCACGCAGCTGGAATTCAACCGGATTGCCTTCTGGCAGTATCTGGTGATCCAGGGAATCATTGACCCGGGTATTGATGAAAAACTGTGAGGTCGCAGAGTTGGGATCGTCGGTGCGGGCCATGGCGATGGTGCCCAGGTCATTTTTCAGACCATGATCAAGCGCCTGGCGGGCTTCGTTGGGTACGGTCTTGCTGGTTGGTTTTTCTTTTAAATCCTTGTCGTAGCCACCGGCCTGTATCATGAAATTATTGATCACACGGTGAAAGATCGTGCCTTTGTAATGGCCATTTTTAACATACTTGATGAAGTTCTCTACCGTTTTCGGTGCAGCTTCGGGGTAAAGCTCGATCACGATTTCACCCATGGTGGTTTTCAACGACACCTTGGGATGATCCTGGGCGGAGGCGGTCGCTGCTGCCATCATCAGGCAGCCACTCAGTATGACACTAAGGATGACACTGGCGAATCGCATTGCTGGCATTTTCATATTTAGTCCGGATGAGAGCAAAATCAAGGTTGTTTAAGTCCAGGAATCAGGTATTGTTAAGCCAAATCTGTGTTCCAGTCTTCTGTCAGATCGGTGTTTCGTAAATTATGCGCCATCTTGCCGCTTCTTTCAGCCAATACTGACGTTTGCGTATGGCGCTACGGCTTTTTCCATTGCTGGTTTCCTGGGTAAAGGTGCTGACGATAAGCTCGTCTTTGCCCGGGTAGCGAAAGTGCGTTACATCTTTCAGGCTTATGCTGGGATTATGCCAGTTATCCCAGCTTTGCTGCTGCTTTGGAAACCAGGTATTCAGATTGTCGCCCTGCATCGTCTTGAAATTGCGTGAATAATTGCTCAGGATGCGATTGGCATTCAGGCTTTCCATGTCCAGACGCCAGTCTTCCAGTAGTTTTACTGCAAAATTCTTGTCCGCCATCCACTTGGTGCGATTGACGAATTCGACATGCTCACTAATGATCACCGGTGTCTTGCCTATGTCCACCATGGCGGCAATTTTTAAAAAGTCCGGATTGGTCAGTACCACGCAGCCGTCTGACGCCAGTGGCGGGCGGCTGAAGCTTTCCGGCGGCATGCCATGCAGCCAAATACCGGAACCATTGCGGCCATTCAGCTTGTCCCATTCATTCGGGTAATTCAAGGGCAGGGCGCCCGGACCATAAAAGCTGGGCAATTTCGAACCGGCCAGCCGGCTGGTGATGTAGTACACACCGATCGGCGTCTTTTGATCGCCTTCCTTGAGTTTGTTGATGCCGAATTTGCCCTGGCTGATATAAAAATCATTCAGCAGCTTGGGCTGGCCTGCATTATTTTCATAGACATACAGGCGGGATTTGCGGGCATCCACGACGATGGCTTGCTTCTGGTCATCCCGCAGCTGCAATATCACGCGCGGAATGAAGTTGGGGTCGGGACGTTCGCGGTAGGAACGTATCCTTGCTGCCGCCTCATCCCTGAGGTCTTTCAGTTTGTCGGGCTGGGTCGCCGCACCGGCACCAAAGCTGGCTACTGGCCGGGTATGCATGAGCAAGAGATCGCCCTGTATCAGGTGCGCCAGCTGAAAATGCGGATACGCTTCGACCAGCGCGTCAATCTTGCTTTGTGCTTTTTGCAGATTGTTGGCGGCAAGATTTTTGTAGACTTCAATCAGCAGTGCATCCGGATCCGGTGCATTGGGATTGATCTCGGCGGGGGCCACTTTGGTGGGGCGTGATTTTGCCATGGCGATAGCCGGCGAAACCAGGTTCGCTACTATTGCCATTGCAAAAATTGCCAAAATAAGAAGCTTTCCGAGCCTGCCTGTGGTCGGAGCATCAGAGGTGACAGCGAAAAACATTAGCTACCCGCACGCTCCTGTTTGATCTGCCATTTGCCATCCTGCTTGACCATGTTCAAGGTCTTGCGGCTATTGGCAGTCAACTGATCAGAGGAATAAATCTGGCGGAATTTCGCTGTTGCTGTATTGCCATCCACATTGATCTTGGCAGCTTCAATTTTGACATTGATGCGGCCTTTGCCTTCAATCCGCAGGCGGCGTTCTTCTGCCCAGGCCTTATGGCTTTCACCTTTGGGCGTCTGGAAGTCTTTGGCGTAATGGCTGAGGTAAGTGCTGGTGTCCTTGTTGCTCCAGGCTTTGGCCCAGTTTTCGACTGCTTTCAGCACATCTTCTTCATCCCGGTCAGCCACGGGTGCCGGTGCCGGTTTGGCAGCAGGTTTTTCGGCTTTTGGTGTTTCTGCTTCAGGTTTGGCTGCAGCTACCGTGATTGGTTTTGTAGCTGCAGTCTGGGACACGGTAGTTGCCGGGGCAGCGACAATTTTCGGATTGGTGCCACCAGTTGTATTGCCGACCAGGTTACGTACCAGCGTCAGTTTCAGTTTTGCCGTGCTGTTGCCAGAGTCCAGTTGCAGCGCCTTGTCGTAGGCCTGGCTGGCCAGTTTGGCATACACGTCACCCAGGTTTTCATGCGCCGTGCCATAGGTAGGGTTGGTGCGTATGGCCATTTCCAGTGCAGCGCGTGCCTTGTCGTACTGGCCCGACGATGCATATAAAACAGCTAAATTATTATACGGTTCTGGCAGCTCGGGATAATCATCCGTCAGCTTTGTAAACACAGTAATGGCTTCTGCCGTTTTGTTTTGCTCTGTCAGTATCAAACCTTTCAAGAAGCGCATCTGTGCATCCTTGGGGCGTTGCGCCAGCGAGGCATCCACTTTTTGCATGGCTTCATTGATTTGTCCTGCGCGTAATAACTTCCCAACGTCTGCGGCATCATCTGCGTAAACGGTGGCAGACATCAGCAGCAATGTCAGACTGGATAAAGTAAGGACACTTTTCAAAATGTGGCGCATGGTGTTCGGTCTTGGATTTATAGGAGTTTGGCAGAACCATGTAAGCAGCAATGGTATACTGAGTTTTGGCAAATGCGCCATCTTATCAAATAAGTGCTGGACTTGGGCGTTTGAGACTTAGTTTGAGGTTTAAACAGCGTGTTGCAATTACTTTATTTTAATTTTCACTGGCTTGCTGACCTGCAGTGCAGAACCGGACGCTGGTAAAAGAGTGAAATTGAATGCCTGCTGACACAGGATTGAGGCTGAAGATACCTGATGCACCGCATGGCGGCCCCGGTTCTTCAACTGTAATTCCACCGCAATACTGGACAGCGAAGCTGTTTTTGATATCTAATCTGATCCGTCGGAAGAATATGTCACCAATTGGTCAAAATTGCATTGATAAAAAGATATTTTTATATCAGTGATTTGTGTGCGCCACAGGGCGTACAGGCAATAGCGCTATCTATCATCCAGACTGCTGCACTGCTGTATGCGTATCTATGAATCGCAGACAGATCAGAGGCGCATCTGGATAATTTTATAAACTCGTGTGATGTTAAGGAGGCACGATGACTAAGACAACATTTTTGAATTTTGAGCAATCTATTGCTGAACTAGAAACAAAAATAGAAGAATTGCGTTTTGTTCAGGACGACTCGGCTGTTGATATTTCGGAAGAGATTGATCGCCTGTCCAAAAAAAGCCAGATGTTGACCAAGGATATTTATGCCAAGTTGACACCATGGCAGGTTTCGCAGATTTCCCGTCATCCTCAGCGTCCTTATACCCTCGATTATATTAACCAGATGTTCACGGATTTCCATGAATTGCATGGAGACCGCAGTTTTTCTGATGATTTGTCCATCGTCGGCGGCTTGGCAAGGTTCAATGGCCAGGCATGCATGGTCATGGGCCATCAAAAAGGCCGGGACACCAAAGAACGCGCCTTGCGCAACTTTGGCATGCCACGACCCGAAGGGTATCGCAAGGCCATGCGCTTGATGAAGCTGGCTGAAAAATTTGATATTCCGGTATTCACTTTTGTGGATACTACCGGTGCTTGGCCTGGTATCGACGCTGAAGAGCGCGGTCAGTCCGAGGCAATTGGCCATAACCTGTATGTCATGGCTGAACTGAAAGTACCACTGATCACCACCATTATTGGTGAGGGTGGTTCGGGCGGTGCCCTGGCACTGGCGGTAGGCGACGCCGTGCTGATGCTGCAATACGCCACTTATTCTGTGATTTCGCCAGAAGGTTGCGCTTCCATCCTGTGGAAGACATCTGACCGCGCATCTGATGCAGCAGAGGCACTGGGCCTGACGGCGCACAGACTGAAGGCCATGGGCCTGATCGACAAGATCGTCAATGAACCATTGGGTGGAGCGCATCGCGATCCCAAGCAGATGTGTGCCCTGGTGAAACGTGCACTGGCTGATACCTTGCGTCAGTTCCAGGGTGTAAAAACCAAGGATTTGCTGGCTGCCCGCCATGAAAAACTCATGAGCTATGGCAAGTTTAAGGAAACGAAACCGGCTGAATGAAGGCGGAACACAGCAGCTTGGCTCTTGAACAGCGATTTTTCGAGAAGCTTGGCAGTATCATCACAGGCAACTGCCAGGACGGCTTAACAAATGGTCTTGCAGTTGCTTTCAGCGGTGGATTGGATTCCACCGTATTGCTCGATCTGGCAGTCAGGTATTGCCGTCACTTTGGGTATCCTCTCTTTGCCTTCCATATACATCATGGTTTAAGTCCGAATGCGGATGCATGGCTGCAGCATTGCCAGTTGATTTGTGACGGCTATGGCGTGCGCTTGCTGGCAGAAAAAATTACGGTTTTGACGACAAGTGGCGAAGGCGTGGAAGCATCGGCCAGGACAGGGCGTTATCGCGCTCTGGGGCAACTGGCGCAACATCTGCAGATTGGCCTGATCCTGACGGCCCATCATCAAGATGACCAGGCAGAAACCCTGTTATTGCAATTGCTGCGAGGTAGCGGCGTTGCTGGCATGTCAGGCATGGATGAATGCCATCGCGCGCAGAGTCTGTTTGGTACCGACAAGCTATTGCTGGCGCGCCCCTTGCTGACTGAAAAAAGGGCGGCGCTGGATGTCTATGCGTCTGCCCGTAGCTTGTCCCATATCGAGGATGAGTCAAACACGGATCCGCGTTACCTGCGCAATGCAATTCGCCATCAGGTGATGCCGGTTCTGGAAAATCTGTCCGCCGGGTATTCTGAACGCCTGGCCAGATCGGCCATTCATTTCCAGTCTGCCCAGGAAGTATTGATCGAGGTGGCCGCGCAAGATTTGGCTGCATGTGCAATTGAAGGTGGCTTGAGTCTGCCTGCCATGCAAGCTTTAAGCGAGGCCCGTCGCGACAACCTGTTCCGCTACTGGTTTGCCCAGGCTGGCATACGCATGCCGACCACGTCCCGGCTTAAAGAAATGCAAAGCCAGTTATTTACTGGCCGCGAAGATGCAAAAATCACCGTGCATCATGACAACCGGGCCATCCATCGCTATCAAGGCGGGGTATATCTGGAACATGCGCACGACAGGGATGCAGTACAAGACCTGACGCTGAACATTGAATGGCGTGGTCAGGCTGCCATGCATTTCCCTGAATTTGGCGGTACCCTGTATTTTGAAGCTGGTGATGAAGGTATTGCGACCGCGTGGTTGCAGCAACAGACACTGTCATTGCATTTGCGGCGTGGCGGCGAGCGCCTTAAACTGGCAGAAAACCGCCCCACCCGTGATATGAAAAGTCATTTCCAGTCTTTGCGCATTCCATTTTGGCAGCGTGAAAAACTGCCTTATCTATCGGTGGGCAAGGATTTGGTATTTGCAGCCGGGGTCGGCATGCAAAGCAGGTTTTGCACCAGTGAGGCAGGGCAGTGCATACGCTTGTCCTGGGCATTTGATGCAGCACTACACTAGCCCTAATAAAAAACTTATTTCGATTGATAGGATGTAAAAATGCGCAGACAGATAGTCTTGGATACCGAAACAACCGGCCTGAATGCACGAAACGGTGACCGAATTATTGAGATTGGCGCGGTAGAGTTGCTAAATCGCAAATTAACCGGCAATAATTTCCATATGTACATCAATCCTGAGCGCGATTCCGAAGAGGGTGCTTTGGCAGTGCATGGATTGACGACCGAGTTTTTGAGCGACAAGCCCAAGTTTGCTGAAATCGCAGCGGCTTTCTGCACCTATGTCAAAGATGCCGAAATCATCATACACAACGCCCCCTTTGACGTCGGTTTCCTGAATGCAGAATTGGCCAGGATGAATTTGCCGGCATTTTCGGAACTGTGTCCGGCAATTACCGATACCCTGGTATTAGCGAAGGAATTGCACCCTGGCAAGCGAAATTCACTGGATGCCTTGTGCGGCCGTTATGAAATATCCAATTCACATCGTAAATTGCATGGCGCTTTGCTTGATGCTGAATTGTTGGCAGATGTTTTTCTGGCAATGTCTCGTGGGCAAAACAGTTTTGAAATTGACATGGCGGACGATGATGCACCCAAAGTGCAGGAATTTGTCATTTCAGATCAGCCGGTGGGTGAGATTGCTATTTTGGTCGCCGCAGACGATGAACTCAATGAGCATGAAATGTTGTTGAATGGGCTAGATAAACAGCTACGTGACAAATGTATCTGGCACACGACGGTGTAGAGGAAGCATCTTTTAAAGAGCTTCAACTGTTTTGATGAGAAATTTAATTGCTTTAATAATAATTAAATAAGAGCGGTTTCATCACATTAGTTGTGAAAAATGAATCACCTGTTGCAAACGGGTGATTTTTTTTCGAAAAAATTTCGCAAGAACCCTAAAGTTTTTGCTTTCGGGGGCCGTTAAGGACCTATGGAAAGAATTTAAAAATAATTTTAAATATTCCCTAAAGTTTCTGAATTTGCTGCCGTTAATGAATATAAGAGGATAAGCCAAAAAAGCTTTTCTTTCTTAAGTCATTGTTTTTAATGGCGATTTTTAGATCGGCTAGTTCTGAGGTCTAAAAAAATAAAATCTACTTTTTCGTAAAATTTTTATTTTGCGAATGTCAAAATGTGCCTGTAGGATATTTTCCTACGGCATGCTTTCGTTTTTTTCTGTATTTAAATACATACTCTCGCTTATACAGCGTCTATAGGCTTGCCTGCACAATGTATCTCACTGGCAACGCAATTGATGCCGCTGATTACAAACTGGAGGGTAGGACAATGACTCAGAACGATATGATGGCCGAAATTCGGGACGCTAATTTAAGCTACTTGATGCTGGCGCAACAAATGATCCGTGCTGATAAGGCAACTGCCATTTTCCGTTTGGGCATAGGCAAGGAAATTGCTGACCTGATCGAAGGCTTGAATAACGCACAGATATTGAAACTGGCTGGTTCCAATATGATGCTGGCGCGTTTCAGATTCGAAGACAGCTCCATTTTGTGCATGTTGACAAATTACAACAAGGAACGCGCTTTGGCCCATTCGCATGCTGCGATCCTGATGGCTGGCCAGGCTGTGGAAGAAATCCATTAATCCATTAATTCGTCAATAGTAATCATTCCGGTAAATGGAGAGAATCATGGCAGGCAAAAGCGTAGTGAACGAAGCCCACGAAATTCAATTGGCAATTGAACTGGTTAACCTGGGTGCCCGGCTGCAGTTGCTGGAATCCGAAACATCTTTGTCGCGCGAACGTCTGCTGAAGATTTACAAGGAATTGAAGGGTGTGTCCCCACCCAAAGGCATGCTGCCTTTTTCTGCCGACTGGTTCACTACCTGGCAGCCGAATATTCATTCTTCCCTGTTTATGAATATTCATAAATACCTGCGTGAGCATGCGGGGGTGGATGGTATTGATGCGGTGATCAAGGCGTACAAACTGTATCTGGAGCAGATTGCCGTGCCGGTTGGTGAAGAACCTGTGCTGTCTTTGACGCGTGCTTGGACGCTGGTGCGCTTTTTTGAAGGAAAAATGCTCAGTTTTGCAAAATGTTGCAAATGCGGTGGGCATTTTGTTGCGCATAGCCTGGATTTGCATGATGATTATGCATGTGGGCTCTGCCATGTTCCATCGAGAGCAGGAAAAACAAAAAAAGCAAAAGACGCAGAATCCGCAATGGAGCTGGTCGCATAAAAAATAGGAGGAGCCTTGGAACTAGCGTCATCGAAAAGTCCCAAAGGCAAAATTTCTCCTGATGGCAATATCCTGTTGTCTCCGGCAATTCGCGCATTATTTGTTCAGTGTATTGCGCTCTTGCTGTCCTATCTTCTGTATAACCTGGATAAAGAGTTTTTCGCGATAAGTCTGTCGCCTTACCTTATCCTGGTTGCACATTCCCTGTTTGCCGTTCTGATCAGCATCATGCTGCGCCTGAAGTGGTGGTGGTGGCTGATCGAATTCATCTTCCCTTATGCAGTGGTGGCTTCACTGGTGTATCAGTTAAGCCCCGGCTACAGTCTGCTCATCTTTGTGCTCATGGTATTGTTGTTTTGGTCAACCTACCGCACCCAGGTACCATATTTTCCTTCCAAATCCAGTTTGTTGCCGTGTATTCTTGAGCAAATGCCAACAATGCCCGGATTGCGTTTCATTGATGTCGGTAGCGGCTTTGGTGGTTTATCTTTGAATTTGTCGCGGGCCCGGCCAGAGCAGCATTTTTATGGTGTGGAAATTGCACCATTTCCATGGTTGGCCAGCTGGATACGGGCACGCTTCTCAAGCGGGAGCGCAGAGTTTTTTTTAGGGAATTATCTGACGCTGGATTTTGCCGGCTTCGATCTGATTTTTGCTTACCTGTCACCAGCGGCCATGCCTGCTTTGTGGGAAAAAGCACAGGCTGAAATGAAGAAGGGGGCTTTATTGATGAGTTATGAGTTCCCAATACCGGGTATTGAAGCGGATTTGCAGATAAAAAGCAGTGCGAATGACCCCGTTCTATATGTCTGGCGCATATAATGTTCATATTGAAATGTATTCCTGAAGCAATATTTAACTTTCGTTTCTGGTTTTTCGGGGCTGGACTGAGTTAGTGTGAAGCGATATTGTGGATTTTCTCTGTAAGGAGTAAGCACTCGTGTTAGTTATAGTCGGCTATATTGTCGTATTGGGCTCCGTGTTTGGTGGCTTCGTCATGTCTGGCGGGCATATTGCCGTATTGTTCCAGCCGCTGGAACTGTTGATGATTGGTGGTGCTGCTGCTGGTGCGTCTCTGGTTGGCAATAATGCGAAAACTTTGAAAGCGACGTTGAAGGCATTGCCAGGTGTATTGAAAGGGTCGAAGTACACCAAGGCGCTGTACATGGAATTGATGACCATGCTGTTTGATGTCCTGACCAAGGTCAGGAAAGAGGGCTTGATGTCGATTGAAGGGGATATCGAAAAACCGGAAGAAAGCCCGCTCTTCAGCAAGTATCCAGCCATCGTGCATGACCATCACATGATGGAATTCATCGGCGATTACCTGCGCCTGATGGTGTCAGGGAACATGGATGCCTTCCAGATCGAGAATTTGATGGACAATGAATTGGAAACGCATCACCACGAGGGTGCAGTGCCTGCGCATTTTATTGCCAAATTGGGCGATGGTTTGCCGGCATTTGGTATCGTGGCTGCGGTGATGGGGGTGGTGCATACGATGGAATCGGTTGGTATTCCTCCGTCCGAGCTGGGGATTCTGATTGCGCATGCGCTGGTCGGTACCTTCCTCGGTATTTTGTTGGCATATGGTTTTGTTGGCCCGCTGGCTGGCCTGATGGAGCAGCAACTGGATGAATCATCCAAAACCTTTCAGTGCATCAAGGTGACATTGCTGGCCAGCCTGAATGGTTACGCACCGGCACTGGCGGTCGAGTTTGGCAGAAAAGTCTTGTATTCCACTGAAAGGCCGACCTTCATCGAGCTGGAAGATCATATCAAGCAGTCAAAATCTAAATAACAATCACTGGATTGATGATGGCAAGCGAAGAATTACGACCGATTATCGTCAAGCGCATTAAAAAGGTGGCCGGTGGCCATCATGGCGGTGCGTGGAAAATTGCGTATGCCGATTTTGTGACGGCGATGATGGCGTTTTTCTTGCTGATGTGGTTGCTTGGCTCTACTGCCAAGGGTAGTTTGAATGGCATTGCCGAGTATTTCCAAACGCCCTTGAAAGTGGCGATGGCGGGTGGCGATGGCAGTGGCGACAGTTCCAGCGTGATCAAGGGTGGCGGTAAGGATCTCAGTGCGCGTGAAGGGCAAAATCGCAAAGGCGAGGTAGACGCGCAAAAGAAAACCTATAATCTGCAGGCTGCAGAAGCTGCTCTGGCCAAAGTGGAAGCCGACCGGTTGAAAGGCTTGAAGACCAAAATCGAGGCAGCCATTGAGTCGAATCCCACGCTGAAACAATACAAGAAGCAGTTGTTGCTGGATATTACGACCGAAGGCTTGCGCATACAGATGGTGGACGAGCAAAACCGGCCCATGTTTGCGCTGGCAAAAGCCGATTTGCAGCCTTATACCCGCGAGATTTTGCATGAAATCGGCAAGGCCCTGAATGATGTGCCTAACCGTATCAGCCTGTCTGGGCATACCGATGCGGCTGCCTATGGCAGTGGCGAAAAAGGATATAGCAACTGGGAACTGTCGGCCGACCGGGCGAATGCTTCCAGGAGAGAGTTGATTTATGGTGGCATGGACGAGACCAAGGTGTTGCGGGTAGTTGGTCTTTCCTCGTCGGTTTTATTTGATAAACAAGATCCTTTGAATCCTATTAATCGCCGCATAAGTATCATTGTCATGAACAAGAAAGCCGAGCAGTCTGCTTCTCAGGATGGCGGTTCTATCGAAGTTGCAAATCAATCCGACTCAAGCGCTGAAATATCTGTGAAGCCTTGATAGGCGGTACTGACACAGCATCATTAAGTCAAAATGTATAGATAGGATACTTATGATGTCCAAAAAGAAAATATTGGGTTCTGAGGTCAAGCAGCTTTTGTCCGGCGTGTCTGATCACGGCAATGCCCATTTGCTGGAAGTAGAAACGGACCTTGCACAGACAGCCATACTCTTGGGTGAAGCGATAGAAAAGCTGGGTGTCAGCTTCATGGCTTTGCACGCGGCGATTTCGAGTGAGCAGGAAGAAATCAACCTGATCATCGGTTCCGGCAATGTGTCAGATGCAAGTATCAATCGCCTCAAGACAATACAGGGCGATATCGCGACGCATATCAATGCGGCTGTGACCAGCCTGCAGTTTCAGGATTTGACCAGTCAGTTGATTTCAAGAACTTTGCAGCGTTGTGAAGGTCTGCGGGAAGTACTGGGTACGCTCGGTGTGGTTGGTAATGATATCGAACACGATGGTGGGGCCGATAATTTGCCTGCCTTGTTGCGGGAAACCACGATGCGACTGGAAAAGCAAAGTGTAGACCTGAAGAATTTGCTGCGAAAAGCCGTGCATCAAAAGCATTTGGATAGCGGTGATATAGAGTTATTTTAAATCAAGGGGCAGTGTTTTGAAGCTGCCTACAATTCGTATAACGGAGTAAATATGGCCAAGACAATTTTAGCTGTGGATGATTCTGGCTCTTTGAGGCAGATGGTGGCGTTTAGCTTGAAGGCAGCCGGATATCTGGTGATTGAAGCCGTGGACGGTCAGGATGGTCTGGAAAAGGCCCGCAACCAGGTTGTTGACCTGGTGTTGACAGATCAAAACATGCCAAGAATGGATGGCTTGACGCTGATCAAATCGTTACGCGGATTACCTTCCTATCAGCGTGTACCTATCCTGATGCTGACTACTGAATCCAGTGATGACATGAAAGCCAAGGGTCGTGCTGCCGGTGCAAATGGCTGGCTGGTAAAACCGTTTGATCCGCAAAAGCTGACTGAAGTAGTTAAAAAAGTGATTGGCTAAAAAAATGTCCCTGTTCCCCGGGCAAACAAATGTAAATCACGGAGTGAAATAATGACGATTGACATGAGTCAGTTTTTCCAAGTTTTTTTCGACGAGGCAGAAGAGCTTCTTGCCGAGAAGGAAAAATTGTTACTTGCCGTCGATATTGCTTCCCCAGATCCTGAAGATCTGAACGCCATATTCAGGGCTGCCCATTCCATCAAGGGCGGTGCTTCTACCTTTGGTCTGACCGACATGACCGAGGTCACGCACATACTTGAGTCTTTGCTGGATAAAATTCGCAAGGGTGAGATGGCGTTAACGGCGGAGCATGTTGATGCCTTTCTGATCGCAAAAGATATCCTGAAAATGCAGCTTGACGGCCACAAGCTGGGAACGCCAGTAGATCAGGATGCGGTTGCCGATGTCAGAATGCTGTTGCAATCCTTGTCGCAGGATGTGGTGCCGGTTTCTGCTCCGGTGGCCAGCTTCGTCAATAAGAGCGCCGACAGTGGCACGCATAACGCGGTGTACAAAACCTCTTTCCGCATAGAGTTGCCCAAAGTGACGCCAGAAGATGCCGCGGCACTGATGTCTGAACTGGGTTTGCTGGGGGATATTTCGCGCGATGAAAACACGGGTGACAAGGTGGTCCTGAGCCTGCGTACGAATGAGGGCAAGGATGACATTATTTCCATCTGTTCTTTCATCCTGAATCCTGACAGTCTGAAAATTTCTGAACAGGCCATGAATAGTGCGCCCGTCGCGAAGGCAGCGCCTTCGGATGACGATCTTGGTTATGGTTTCTTTGAACCGCTGGATGCCATGTTTCCACCGGAGGAAAACAAAGCCGAGGCACAGGTTGAAAATACCAGTCCTGAACCCGTGGCGCAGGACAAGTCAGCCGTCGCCAACGATAAAAAGCCGGCAGCAAAAAGAGAAACAGAGAAAGTCGCCAATTCGCAAGAATCATCCACCATACGCGTGGGCATAGAGAAGGTCGATCAGTTGATCAACCTGATCGGTGAACTGGTGATTACCCAGGCCATGCTGGAACAGCGCACCCAGGACCTGGACCCGATTGCCAACGAACGCTTGTTAAGCAGCGTCGGGCATCTGACCAGAAATACCCGGGACCTGCAAGAGGCCGTCATGTCGATACGCATGATGCCTATGGACTATGTATTCTCACGTTTTCCGCGCATGGTGCGCGACCTGGCTACCAAGCTGGGAAAAAAAGTGGAACTGGTTACCTATGGTGCCTCAACTGAACTCGACAAAGGTCTGATAGAGCGGATTGTTGATCCGCTTACGCATCTGGTCAGGAATAGTATCGATCATGGTATAGAAATGCCGGCTACCCGGGCGCAGTCGGGCAAAAACGAGACGGGTAAATTGTCGCTGTCGGCGGTACATCAGGGTGGCAACATCGTGATTGAAGTCAGCGATGATGGTGGCGGTCTGCATAGAGATAAAATCCTCGCCAAGGCCAAGCAGAATGGATTGACTGTGTCAGACTCCATGAGCGATCCGGAAGTCTGGCAACTGATTTTTGCGCCAGGGTTTTCCACTGCAGAGACAGTTACCGATGTGTCCGGACGTGGCGTTGGCATGGATGTCGTCAAGCGCAATATTGCTGCCATGGGCGGGGTGGTTGATATCCGCTCTGCCAAAGGTTATGGCACGACGATTACGATTTCATTGCCGTTGACGCTGGCAATTCTGGATGGCATGTCGATCAAATTCGGCAACGAGATTTATATTCTGCCCCTGGGTTTTGTGATGGAATCCCTGCAGCCTGCCAAGGCCGACATCAAGGAAGTCAATGGCAAGGGGCGTGTGGTCAAAGTGCGCGATGAATACCTGCCGCTGGTACCGTTGTATGAATTCTTTGATATAGAACCCAAATATACAGATCCATCTGATGGCATTGTCGTCATCGTTGAAGTGGACGGAAAAAAAGCAGCCTTGTTTGTTGATGATCTGGTTGGACAACAACAGGTGGTAGTGAAAAACATCGAATCAAACTACAAGAAAGTCCCGGGAATTTCCGGTGCGACTATTCTTGGTGATGGCGGCGTGGCACTCATTCTTGACGTTGCCGCTGTTTTGCGCACTGCGCGATAACCAATAAGTTGTACATTTAAGACGAGGAAAAAGAAATGACGCAATTTTCACAAGCGGGTGCTGACGGTAGTTCACATAACGGCGGTAGTAAAACTGATATTGCCGGACATGAATTTCTGGCTTTTACCTTGGGTAATGAGGAATACGGCATTGACATCCTCAAGGTTCAGGAAATACGCGGTTATGAAGCCGTTACACGCATCGCGAATGCACCAGAGTTTTTAAAAGGCGTCATCAATTTGCGCGGCATTATTGTTCCTGTCGTGGATATGCGCATCAAGTTCAACCTGGGTACGCCTACCTATGATCAATTCACGGTCGTGATTATCCTGAATATTGAAGGACGGATTGTCGGCATGGTGGTGGATAGCGTGTCTGACGTGACGACCTTGTTACCGGAACAGGTAAGGCCGGCGCCCGAAATGGGAACTACTTTCAGCACCGATTTCCTGATCGGGCTGGGCACCCTGGATGACAGGATGCTGATATTGGTGGATATCGACAAGCTCATGTCCAGTCCGGAAATGGGTTTGGTGGATGCCGCCGCTGCGTAATGTAATTTGTAGGCGTTTTCTATGATGGCATCGGGTAAATAAATAACAATATAGAAGCCAATAAAGAAGGAAGAGGAGACACGATGAACCTTAGAAATTTTAAGATCGGGACTCGACTGGGGACAGGCTTTGCCATTATTTTAGCGGGTTTGATTACCGTTATCTTATTCGTCAATGCCCTCAGCGGGAATAACCGCAAGGTGATGGTGGACGGCTTGACTCTCGCCAGTCAAAAACAGGTATTGGCAAACAACATGAAAAGCGCCTTGCTGGAAGGCGGTATTGCGATGCGTAATATCGGCATTCAGTCGGATGTTGGCGAAATGCAGAAAGAAGAAGGCAAGGTCAAGGCGCAGCGCAAAAAATACGACGACGCCAAAGAAAAACTGTCCACGCTGGGCTTGAATGACGAAGAAAAAAAAATTGTTGGTGACATCGCAAAACTCGACAAGGAAATAGAAAAACCTTTTAAAGATGCGGTCGGCCAGGCTTTGGCCTTTAATGCAGAAGGTGCGGTGAAAATTATTTCTACCGTGATCGATCCGCTGAATTCCAAATCCATTATTGAAATGAACCGGCTGGTCGATTTGCAGGATGTCGCTACCAAGCAGGTATTTGAAACCTCGGCTGCCGCCGGTGCCAAGCTGACGATGTGGCTGTACATTATTCTGGTATCTGCGCTGGCAATTGGTGCCCTGTTCGCCTGGGCCATTACGCGCAGTATTACCCAGCCTTTGCAAGAAGCATTGGGCCTGGCAGAGACTGTTGCTGATGGTGACTTGCGCAGTCAGGTCAGTGTATCCGGCAATGATGAAGTGGCTTCGCTGTTGCAGGCCCTCAAAAACATGAATGACAATCTGGCTGCCACGGTAGGGCAGGTCAGGGTCGGTACTGAAACCATTACCGTGGCTTCGCGAGAAATTGCCTCTGGCAATGCCGACCTGTCGAGTCGCACCGAATCGCAAGCCAGTTCGCTGGAAGAAACTGCCAGTTCCATGGAAGAACTGACCAGCACCGTCCGGCAAAATGCCGACAATGCACGGCAGGCCAATCAACTGGTGGTATCGGCATCAGGTGTTGCAGTCAAAGGCGGTGCCGTGGTGGGGCAGGTGGTCAGCACCATGGGTTCCATCAAGGAAAGTTCACGCAAGATTGTCGACATCATAGGCGTCATCGACGGGATTGCCTTCCAGACCAACATCCTGGCCCTGAATGCAGCGGTGGAAGCCGCCAGGGCAGGTGAGCAGGGCCGTGGTTTTGCCGTGGTGGCAGCTGAGGTACGCAATCTGGCACAACGCAGTGCCAGCGCCGCCAAGGAAATCAAATCCCTGATCAGTGATTCGGTCGACAAGGTGGACCAGGGTAGCAGGCTGGTGGATGAAGCCGGCAAGACCATGGATGAAATCGTCACCAGCGTCCAGCATGTGGCCGACATCATGAGCGAGATCACTGCAGCCAGCCAGGAACAAAGTTCAGGCATAGAACAGGTGAATCTGGCGATTACCCAGATGGATGAAATGACACAACAGAATGCCGCCCTGGTAGAGCAGGCAGCGGCAGCGGCAGAAAGCATGGAAGAACAGGCCGTGGCACTGGCTGAGGCGGTCAGCGTCTTCAAATTGCAGGCCGCTACAAATCATACGGTTAAACCTACCGTCAGCAAGGCCCCGCCAGCCAAGGTTGCAGCCGCTGCCCGTCAGGAAGTCAAGGCATTGCCACGGACCGCTGCTACTACTGCTAAAGCAGCAGAGTCAGCCAGACCGACATCCGGGCCAGGCCGCCAGGCGGCCGAAGCCAGCAAACGCAATGAAGATGACTGGGAAGAGTTTTGACATGTAGTTGGTTTTTGATCGAAGGAAGCCTTGCTCTGCTTCAGTGTGGTTGAAGCAGACAAAAGACACATAATTTTTAATGTCGCAGCCAGTTTTTAGCCCGGAACTAATTCTTCATGGTGTATTGTGTTAATTAGATTTCGTGCAGAAATGGTGCATACGCTTCTGAAGATGATGGTGAGAGTTAGGGAAGGTATTGAATGACGAAATCCATCGACAAAAACAGGTCTGACAGTTCAAAAGAATTTTCTTTCAATGCACGTGATTTTGATCGTGTCAGAGACCTGATATACAAAAGAGCCGGTATTTCTTTGGCTGACAGCAAACAGGAAATGGTGTACAGCCGCCTGGCGCGTCGTTTGCGCGCAACAGGAATCCATTCATTTTCAGAATATCTGGATAGCCTTGAAAATCAGGAGATCGATTCGGAGTGGGAAGCCTTTACCAATGCGCTCACCACCAACCTGACCTCATTTTTCAGGGAAGAGCATCATTTCCCCATACTTGCCTCGCATGTTGCCGGAAAAAAAGAAGCGGTCAATATCTGGTGTTCTGCCAGTTCCACCGGTGAAGAACCTTATTCCATCGCGATGACCTTGTGCGAAGCATTTGGCACACTAAAACCGCCGGCACATATCATCGCCACTGACATTGATACGAATGTCCTGGAGACGGCTTCACGCGGGGTGTATAACCTGGACCGCATAGAAAAACTGTCGGCAGAAAGAACCAGAAAGTTTTTTTTAAAAGGCAAGGGTGCGCAGGAGGGGCTGGTGCGTGTCAGACCTGAATTACGCGACCTGATTACTTTCAAACAATTGAATTTATTGGAAGACAGTTGGTCTTTAAGCGGCGAATTTGATGCGATTTTTTGCCGGAATGTCATGATCTATTTTGACAAACCTACCCAAAGCAAGATTTTGAAGAAATTTGTTCCCTTGATGAAGTCAGATGGGCTGTTGTTTGCCGGCCATTCGGAGAATTTTCTATACGTGTCAGATGATTTCAAGCTCAGAGGCAAGACGGTGTATGAGTTGGCCAAATCCCTTGCTTCAGGAACCAGAACAGCATCGCGTCATCTGCAGAAGGGCAATCCATGAGCCAGTTAAGTGAAGAGCATTTTGCCACGAACGTCTATTACGACAGGACGTTTGATTGCGATGCCGCCAAAATCCTGCCCGGTGAATTTTATTTCACGAACAAGGACATGCTGATTGTCACGGTGCTGGGTTCCTGTGTTTCTGCGTGCATACGTGACCGGGTGTCCGGGGTCGGTGGCATGAACCATTTCATGTTGCCGGATAGTGGTGGTGATGCCGATAATCCGGTATCTGCATCCATGCGCTACGGCACCTATGCGATGGAAGTGTTGATCAATGAACTCCTGAAAGCCGGGGCCAAGCGTGAAAACATGGAAGCCAAGGTATTTGGTGGTGGCAATGTCCTGCGTGGTTTCACCGCCATCAATGTCGGTGAGCGGAATGCCAAGTTTGTACTGGATTACCTGCGCGCAGAAAGAATGCGCGTGATTGCTGAAGATCTTAATGATATTTACCCGCGTAAAGTCTATTTCTTCCCAAGGACAGGCAAAGTTTTAGTGAAGAAATTGAAAGTAGAACATAACGATACCCTCAGAAGGCGTGAACAGGATTATGCAAGCAGGCTCAAGACTACCTCGGTTGGTGGTGAAGTGGACCTGTTTTAGTCACTGTATTGATGCCCGGCACTGATTGCCAGGCACCTCTGATTGCGGAGTATTTTGTAATGAAAATTAAAGTATTGATTGTTGACGATTCGGCCCTGATACGCAGCGTCATGAGCGAGATTATTGGCAGCCAGCCCGACATGGAAGTCGTCGGTGTGGCCCCTGATCCCCTGGTGGCACGCGAGATGATCAAGCAGACCAATCCGGATGTACTGACGCTGGATGTGGAGATGCCCAAAATGGATGGCCTGGATTTTCTGGAGCGCCTCATGCGCTTGCGGCCCATGCCTGTCATCATGGTCTCATCCCTGACAGAGCGGGGTTCGGAGATCACCATGCGTGCACTGGAATTGGGCGCGGTGGATTTTGTCACCAAGCCCAAGTTGTCCATCCAGAGCGGCATGCTGGAATATACCGAACTGATCACCGATAAAATCCGGATCGCATCCAAGGCCAGAATCCGTCCACGCAGCCTGCCGCCAGCAGGTGGTACGCAGGCTACTGGCGGGGTATTGCCACCGGTTAGAAATCCGCTGACAAGTAGTGAAAAACTAATTATTATCGGTGCCTCGACAGGTGGGACCGAAGCGATCAAGAACTTCCTGGTGCAAATGCCGTCAGATTGTCCGGGTATCCTGATTACCCAGCACATGCCGGAAGGCTTTACCCGCTCATTTGCCAAGCGACTTGACGGTTTGTGCAAGATTTCAGTTTCTGAAGCCAGCGGCGGCGAGCGGGTATTGCCAGGGCATGCTTATATAGCGCCCGGGCATTCCCACCTGTTGCTGGGGCGCAGTGGTGCCAATTACGTCACCCAGCTTGACCAGGGGCCGCCGGTGAACCGGCACAGGCCTTCTGTGGATGTGTTATTCAAGTCTGCTGCAGTCTATGCCGGTAAAAATGCGGTTGGCGTTATTTTGACCGGTATGGGCAAGGATGGCGCAGTGGGTATGCTGGAGATGAAAAATGCCGGTGCGTACAATTTTGCCCAAGACGAAGCAAGTTGTGTAGTATTTGGTATGCCGCGTGAAGCAATCGCAATTGGTGCCACCCATGAGGTTGGCCCGTTGAATGAATTGCCCACCAAGATCCTGCATTACCTGGCAACTCATGGCAGCAGAGCTTTGAGGGTTTGATGCATTAAGGTAGAATTTAATGCTTTACTGCAATTTCAGCACCGTTTTATGTAAATTTGTCCGATAATGCTAATAACTGTCCTTAAAGAAATAGTGGAGTAATTCATGGCCGATCAAAATCTCAAATTTTTAGTAGTTGACGACTTTTCTACTATGCGTCGCATAGTGCGGAATTTGCTTAAAGAATTGGGATATTCCAATGTCGATGAAGCAGAAGATGGTGCAATGGGATTGGCAAAGTTGAAGAATGGTGATTTCGATTTTGTCATCTCAGACTGGAATATGCCAAATATGGATGGTTTGACCATGTTGCAGCATATTCGTGCCGATCCAGCTTTGTCGAAAATGCCGGTACTGATGGTAACGGCAGAAGCGAAGAAAGAAAACATCATTGCTGCTGCGCAGGCGGGTGCCAACGGTTACGTCGTGAAACCATTCACGGCTGCTACCCTGGACGAAAAACTGACCAAAATTTTTGAAAAACTGGGGAAATAGCAAGACCATCAGTTTTCAACGGGGGAAAACATGAGTCAGAACATAAGTCAAAGTACTGAACAAGATGACCTCCTGCATAGAGTAGGGCACATGACCAGGCTGTTGCACGATAGTTTGCGTGGTCTGGGCCTGGATAAATTGTTGGAAAAGGCAGCAGAAGGTATTCCTGACGCACGTGACCGGCTGGACTATGTTGCAAAAATGTCTGAAAAGGCGGCGCAGCGGGTGTTGAATGCAACTGATGCTGCCATCCCCTTGCAAGAAACACTGGATTCAGAAGCCAAAACGCTGAGTGCGGCTTTGACGGTGATGCAGTCAGCGTCTGTATCAACTGCGCAGTATCAGGACATTGCGCAGCAGATGCAGGCTTATCTGAAAATGGCCAGTGAAAACAGTGTGGAAACCAAGTCTCATCTGATGGATATCATGATGGCGCAAGATTTCCAGGATCTGACTGGGCAGGTCATCAAGAAAGTAACTGAACTGGCTCAGAGTCTCGAGCAGCAACTGGTGCAACTGCTGATAGATTACTCGCCTGATGAAGTCAAGCGGGACATGTCAGATGGACTGTTGAATGGTCCGCAAATCAATCCGGAAGGAAATACCGAGGTAGTGGCAAATCAGGGGCAAGTGGATGATTTGCTTGATAGCCTTGGGTTCTGACTGTTTCATTCCTAATTAACATACATACTAGATAAAATGATCGAAGCGAGCTTCATTGTCAGGGAACCATTACTTGATCCCAAACAGCGGGTAATCGGATTTCAATTTTCTTGGCAGCAGCCTAATCAGGATATTGAATCGAGTACAGAAAGCCTGAGCGAACTCATGGAGTTTGTCGCTGAGGAACTGCATGATGATGACAAGGGTTTTTTACTCGGTGACAGCCTGCTGTTCCTCGAAGCCGTGCCAGAGTTGTTGCACGCACGGGGCTTAAAGCTGCTGCCGGCAGAAAACACCGTCCTGATTTTGCATAAAAAGTATTTCGCCAACCCTGAAACACTGGCGGTAGTGACTGAATTACGTCAGCTTGGGTTTGGTATTTGCTTGCGTGGTGCAGAATTAACAACGCTGGAGCGTTCTTATTTTGCCCTGATCACCCATCTTGAAGTGCAATTGAATGCAGCCAATTTTGCATCCCAGGCCAAAGTCTATGCGGCACTGAAGCAATCGACAGTGCGTATGGTTGCCCGCAACATCATGACCTGGCAGGATTTTGATGCCTGTTCCGCATTGGGCCTTGATAGTTTTGTCGGCAAACTGCATTTGACACCGCGTCCAAGCAGTGCGCCCAAAACTCTGAATACCGCACAAACCACCATTTTGCAATTGATGGAAATGGTCAGGAAAAATGCCGACATCCAGCAACTGGAAGCTGTCGTCAAACGTGATGCCACGCTGGCCTATAAGTTACTGCGCTATATTAACTCTGCAGGTTTTGGCCTGAGAACCGAAGTGCAGTCGCTGAAACATGCGGTGCAAATGCTGGGATACAGCCCCTTGTACCGTTGGCTGACCGTGTTGTTGGCAACGGCCAGTACCAGTGGCTATTCGCCTGTGCTGCTGGAGACTGCAATTGTCCGTGGTCGCCTGGCTGAAGCGCTGGGGCAGGGCAAGATGTCCAAGAGTGAAGCTGAAAACCTGTTCGTAGCAGGTATGTTTTCTCTGCTGGACAGGTTATTGGGAATCTCGATGGAAGAAGTGCTGTCCACCGTACAGTTGCCTGAAGTCGTGACCGAAGCCCTGATTTCCCGTGGCGGCACCTATGGTCCTTTCCTGGCCCTGGCGGAAGCATGTGAACTCAATAGCATGCTGGTCGGTTCGCTGGCAGAGTCATTGAAAATTAGCCCTGCCGATTTGAATGCCGCGCACATGGCATCGCTGGTGTGGGCGAAGAATGTTGCTTCTGCCGCTTGATTATTTCCTTGAGTGCAATAAAAAGACAAGCATGTTGCTTGTCTTTTTTTTGTTTTGACTCAAGTGTTTGAATAATCGTTACTTTTCCAAAAAACAATTTTGAAGATGCGTAGAATACGCTCGCACCGATCAATAAGTTTATTGTCTTTATGAGTTTTGTTCAGCCTAGCCAGAAAGTACAACTGCCGGATATTCCTGCCTGGTTGGTGTGGCTATTGGCTTTTTTCTTTCTTGCCTATGGTTTGGGTGCCTACCCGATTCTGGACAATAATGAAGGCCTGTATGCCGAAATACCCAGGGAAATGCTGGCGGCTGGCGATTGGCATAACTGGATCATCCCGCACCTGAATGGTCTGGCTTACATGGAAAAGCCACCATTGCTGTATTGGCTGACGGCCTTCTCATTTGCCCTGTTTGGCGAGCATGAATGGGCGGCACGCCTGGTGCCGGCGCTGTCTGCCCTGGCTTGTGTCGGCATGATGATGTGGTTTGGGCGCCAGATCGCACGCCCGAATGCAGCAAAACTCGCTGCACTGATGTTTATCAGCGGTCTGGGCGTGATCGCCATGTCGCGTACCCTGATGTTTGACATGTTACTGACCGTGATGTTGACGGGGGCATTGATGTCAGGCTATTTGTATAGCATTTCCGGTGAAAAGAAGCGCTTGTACTGGTCCATGGCTTTTCTTGCCCTTGCTTTGCTGGCAAAGGGCTTTGTTGCGATTATTCTGTTCGGTATTGTGACTTTTGCCTACACCATCTTGCTATCGACTTCGCTGCGGGATTTTTTTGTGCGACTGGCCACTTGGCTGAACTGGCGCGGGCTGGGGTTGTTTTTCCTGATTGCTGCGCCCTGGCATATTGCCGCCATCATGGCCGAACCGATTTTTGCCTGGTTTTATTTCATCAATGAGCATGTACTGCGTTTTTTGGGCAAGCGCGAGCCACATGATTACTATGCCGGTGCCTGGTGGTATTACCTGCCCAGGATGCTCATTTACCTGTTTCCCTGGTCATTTTTCCTGCCGCTCTTGTTGTTTGTGAAAGCTGTGCAGCCGACGCCCAGGTCATTGCGCAGTTTCTTGAGTTGTGCCTGGATTATTCCAGTATTGTTCTTTTCCCTGTCCAGCGCCAAGGCCAATTATTATCTGGTGGTGGTGATGCCGCTGGCGGCCCTGCAATTGGCGCTCGCGCTGGAAGACAGGGCCATGGGTAGTGCCTGGGCTCGCGGACTGGTGGCTTTGGTGCTGGCCGGGATTTTTGCTGCGCTGGCCTGGTGGGCCGATGGCGGCAAGGGTGCATGGCTGGCAACCCTCAGCATTTATGGCATGGGCGGCATGCATTATGTTTACTGGTGCCTGGTCGTGATGACGGTACTCAGTGCCGGTATCGGTGTGCTGGTGTGGCGTTATCCGCGCACTGGCCTGCTGCCTTTTGTGGCATTGCCGGCAATGATATTGTTTACCGCAATCGGTGTTTTACAGGCATCTTCCGATTGGACATCAACTCAGCCCATGGCGCTTGAATTGCAAAGTAACAAGAACGAAAGTGAAGTATTTTTATACCGGGTCTTTGAAAACCAGTCTTCCCTGCCGTTTTACCTGAAGCAGCCGGTACGCATTATTGACAGTCGCAGCAACGACCTGTTTTGGGGTAACAAGCTGCATAAAAACGAAATTGTTGTCACCGACACCATGTTTGACAAGATTTCTGATGAGAAAAAAGTCAGTATCATCGTCCTGGATGAGGATTTGCCGCATTTTAATGAAAAGAAGTATGCATCCAAATTCATAAACGGTAAAAAAATCGGTCATAGCACTTTGTTTGTGAATTGAGTTGGGTGCTGAGGGCGAAATCTTGTCGCCTGCGTTTGGAGTCGGCTTGGGCATCAAGGTATAATCTCGCTTTCTGATCCAACCAGCATATGTACATCGCAGCTTTTGTGTACATTGCCTCAACTACCTCGCTCACCATGTTGATATTGCCAGGCTCCAACGCCCTGTCTGCTTTTCGTACCTCCGGTCTTCTCTCTCGTTTGCAAGCTGTCGATGCCAATATTGTCGGCGTCAGCGGACGCTTTGTGCATTTTGTCGATACGGCATCTGAACTGGTCAAGGAAGACGCTGATCGCCTGAACGCTCTCCTGGTGTACGGCGATGCATTTGCCGCCAGCAGTGAAGGGGATGTATTTGTCGTGATCCCGCGCTTTGGCACGATTTCTCCATGGGCCAGCAAGGCGACGGACATCGTCCACAATTGCGGCATGACGCATATCCACCGTCTGGAACGCGGCATTATTTACTATGTGCAGGTAAAGACGGGTTTGCTGGGCGGTGCCAAAAAGCTTGCTGATGGCAGTCGTGAACAGGTAGCAGCACTCTTGCACGACCGCATGACAGAAATGGTGCTGGCTGATGCACAGCAGGCGCAGGCACTGTTTTCTGAGCTGGTCGCCAAAGAGCTGGAACATGTCGACCTGCTGCAAGGTGGCAAGGCTGCCCTGTTGCATGCCAATAGCGAACTCGGCCTGGCCTTGTCAGATGACGAGATTGATTACCTGGTTGATGCCTTTACCGTAGCCAAACGTAATCCTACGGACGTTGAACTGATGATGTTTGCCCAGGCAAACAGCGAACATTGCCGTCACAAGATTTTCAATGCAGACTGGACTATTGATGGTCAGAAACAGGACAAATCCCTGTTCCAGATGATCAAGAATACCCACGAACTGCAACCTAAAGGCACCATCGTTGCCTACAGTGATAATTCTTCCATCATGGAAGGTGCGGTCGTCAATCGTTTCTTCCCATCCGGTAAAGACCAGGTATATCAGGTCACAGAAGAACTGACGCATACCCTGATGAAGGTGGAAACCCATAATCATCCAACCGCTATTTCTCCGTTCCCGGGTGCTTCTACCGGCGCTGGTGGCGAAATCCGTGATGAAGGTGCCACCGGTCGTGGTGCCAGGCCAAAAGCGGGCCTGACTGGTTTCACTGTTTCCAATCTGATGTTGCCAGGCGCACGCCAGGCCTGGGAAAACACCGGTGATAGCCTGACTGCAAAAGCCAGTGCCGAAGTCTATGGCAAGCCAGACCGTATCGCCTCGCCGCTGCAAATCATGATAGAAGGCCCTTTGGGTGGTGCGGCGTTCAATAATGAATTTGGTCGCCCTGTTCTGGGTGGTTATTTCCGTACCTTCGAACAAAACGTCGGCGGCACGGTATATGGCTATCACAAACCCATCATGATTGCCGGTGGTATAGGCAATATCTCGGACAAGCACACCAAAAAGAATGATCTGCCGGTGGGCAGCCTGCTGATACAACTGGGTGGCCCGGGCATGCGCATAGGCATGGGCGGCAGTGCAGCGTCTTCGATGGCAACCGGCACCAATACGGCAGATCTGGATTTTGATTCTGTGCAGCGTGGCAACCCTGAAATGGAACGCCGCGCGCAAGAAGTCATCAATTCCTGCTGGCAGTTGGGTGATGATAATCCTGTTTTGTCCATCCATGACGTCGGTGCCGGTGGTTTGTCGAATGCCTTCCCGGAAATAACCAATGACGCCAAGCGTGGTGCCCTGTTTGATTTGCGCAAAGTGCCGCTGGAAGAAAGCGGCATGGCCCCGAAAGAAATCTGGAGCAATGAATCGCAAGAGCGTTATGTCCTGGGCATTGCCCCAGAAAGCCTGGAGCTGTTCCGTCATTTCTGTGAGCGTGAGCGTTGCCCGTTTGCTGTTGTTGGTACAGCGACTGAAGAACGTCAGTTGCGCGTCATCGACCCGCAAAACGATACTTCGCCAGTCGATATGCCCATGAATGTCTTGCTGGGCAAGCCACCAAAAATGCACAGGGACGTCGCCCACGTCAGCAATGATTTCCCGAAAATTGATTTGACAGGCATCACTTTGCAAGTCGCCGCAGAGCGTGTCCTGAGCCTGCCCACCGTTGCTGATAAATCCTTCCTGATCACCATCGGTGACCGTACGGTTGGGGCTACCTCGGTGCGTGACCAGATGGTCGGCCCATGGCAAGTGCCAGTGGCGGATTGCGCCGTGACTACCATGAGCCTGGAAGGCTATCTGGGTGAAGCCATGTCCATGGGCGAACGTACACCGCTGGCTGTGATTGATGCTGCCGCATCGGGCCGTATGGCTGTCGGTGAAGCCATCACCAATATCGCTGCCGCACCGATCAATGATATGTCGGATATCAAACTGTCGGCCAACTGGATGGCCGCCTGTGGCCAGCCTGGTCAGGATGCCGCCCTGTTTGATACGGTAAAAGCCGTCGGCATGGAATTGTGCCCGGCGCTGGGTATCAGTATCCCGGTAGGTAAAGACTCTTTGTCCATGCGCACCACCTGGAAGGATGAGGGGCAAAGCAAGGCCGTGACGTCACCGGTATCGCTGATTATTTCTGCCTTCTCACCGGTGTACGACGTGCGCAAGTCGCTGACACCGCAGATACGCCTGGATCAGGGCGATACCAGCCTGATCCTGATCGATCTCGGCCGTGGCAAGAATCGCCTGGGGGCTTCCTGCTTCGCGCAAGTCATGCAGCAACTCGGCAACGACGCGCCGGATGTCGACAGCGCAGAAGACCTCAAAGCCTTCTTTGCCGCTATTCAGCAATTGAATCGCGAAGATAAATTGCTGGCTTATCATGACCGCTCTGATGGTGGTCTGTACGCCAGCCTGTGTGAAATGGCCTTTGCCGGTCGTGCTGGTTTGTCTGTCAATCTCGATATTCTGACCATGGATAGTGAGCATGCGGCAGACCAGGGCGATGCCAAGAACTGGGCCAGCCAGGTGTCTGAACGTCGCAACGACATGACACTGCGCGCCTTGTTCAATGAAGAGCTGGGTGCAGTGATACAGGTGCGTACTGCGCAACGTTCAGAAGTCATGGATGTCTTGCGTAGTTTCAATCTGGGTGCTTGCAGCCATATCATTGGCAAGCCAAACAATGGCGGCATCATCGAATTTACCCGTGACGCCAAACAAATCTATTCACAGCCAAGAACCACATTGCACCAGTTGTGGAGCAAAACCAGCTGGCAAATCGCCCGCCTGCGCGATAACCCAGCCGGTGCCGATGCCGAATATGCACGCATCATTGATGCCAATGATCCCGGCATGCAACCCAAGTTGAGTTTCGACCCGCAGCAAGATGTGGCAGCGCCATTCATTGCCACGGGCGTGCGTCCCAAGGTCGCCATCCTGCGTGAGCAGGGCGTGAATTCACATATCGAAACTGCCTATGTCATGCATAAGTCCGGTTTTGAAGCGGTGGACGTACACATGAGTGACCTGATCGCTGGCCGTGCAAAATTGGCCGATTTCAAGGGCTTGATCGCCGTCGGTGGCTTCTCTTATGGCGACGTGCTGGGGGCAGGTGAGGGCTGGGCAAAAACCATTTTGTTCAATGCCATGATGTCTGAACAGTTTTCGCAATTCTTCCACCGCGATGATACGTTTGGCCTGGGTATCTGCAATGGTTGCCAGATGATGAGTAATCTGAAATCCATCATCCCTGGCGCACAAGCCTGGCCTAAATTCACCAAGAACAAGTCCGAGCAGTTCGAAGGCCGTTTTGCCATGGTGGAAGTGGCTGACTCTGCATCCATTTTCTTCCAGGGTATGGCCGGCACGCAAACGCCTATCGCCATTGCCCATGGCGAAGGCTTTGCTGACTTTTCTACGACGGGCGATATTGCCAAGGCACAGGTTGCCATGCGCTTTGTCAATAATGCAGGTCAGGCGACGGAAGCTTACCCCTACAACCCAAATGGTTCACCCCTTGGGATTACCTCGGTCACCAATGAAGATGGACGCTTTACGGTATTGATGCCGCATGCAGAGCGCGTATTCCGCTCGGTTCTGCATTCTTGGCATCCAGATGGTTGGGGTGAAGATTCCCCATGGATGCGCATGTTTCGCAATGCGCGCGTGTGGGTGGGCTGACAGCGTTTTCAAGCAAGCACAGCTTCATCGAAAGTGTCATTGATATGCCATATCCTGAGTCAGCAGACGCAAGATATGGCAGTTTCAAAAATAGGCTAGCGCATCTTTGCTCATTCTATCCACGAGGGGTGAAATTACTCCGAGTCTGGCTGCATGCCAGGATGCGCCAATTCAAATGCCTTTAGTTTCCCGCACGCTGTCGCAATGGCTCGCAAGGTCGGGTAGGGGGTGAGATCAACATCAAAACGTTGCGCGTTGAATAATTGTGGGACGAGGCAACAGTCAGCAATCGTTGGCGTATTGCCAAAGACAAATTGCCCTCTCTTGGGCGAATTCAAGATAGTTTTCTCAAGAGCCTGCAAGCCCAGTTCATTCCAGTGACGAACCCAGTTTTTCTTTGCTTCATCAGTCAGTTTGAGTTCTTCAGTTAAATACTTCAATACACGCAAGTTATTCAGCGGATGCATTTCACATGCAATGGTGTTTGCTATCTGCCGTACATAAGCCCTGTCCTCCGGCGCTGGTGGTAATAGGGGATGTTCTGGATAGGTTTCTTCAAGATATTCAATGATAGCGAGAGACTGGCTGATCCTGTTTCCATTCTCAAGCAGAAGCGGAACCAGTTGTTGAGGATTCAGGGCTTGAAAATCATGCGAAAACTGTTCGCCGCCATGTCGATTCAAATGCACCGCAAGATACGCGAAGGGAAGCGATTTCAGGTTCAATGCGATACGAACCCGATATGAAGAAGAACTACGAAAATAATTGTAGAGAATACGTTCGGTGGGCATGATTATTCACACTCCAAGGTAGCGATGGATGATGTCAGGTTCATTTGAAAGTTTTGCCGAAGTGCCAGACCAGACAATTTTCCCTTTTTCCATGACAAAGTGACGGTCAGCCAGCGTCAAAAGAGATTTGATGTTCTTGTCAATCACGATCTGTGACAGGCCTTCACTTTTTAATACCTTCAACGCTGCCCATATCTCTTGCCTGATTAAGGGAGATAGCCCCTCCGTCGCTTCGTCTAAGACGAGAAGCCGCGGATTGGTCATCAGTGCCCTGCCGATAGCCAGCATTTGCTGTTCTCCGCCAGACAGTTGCCATCCCTGGTTGGTGCGTCTTTCTTTTAATCTTGGAAAGAATTGGTAAACGCGGCCTAGTGTCCAGGGGGAGGAGAGGGCATTTTTTTTCGATGCCCTGGCCGTGGCGATTAAATTCTCTTCCACGGACAGGTTAGGAAATATCTGGCGCCCTTCAGGCACCAGCCCAAGGCCAAGACGTGCGATTGCATGTGGGGCACTTGATTGAAGGTCCGTTCCTGCAAAGCATATATTCCCTTTTTGCACAGGTAATAATCCGAAAAGACATTTGATCGTCGTCGATCTACCCATGCCGTTTCGTCCTAGCAGGGTGATTACTTCTCCTTCCCTGACATCCAGATCGACGCCAAACAGGGCCTGGGCATGTCCATAGGAAGCAACGACATGTTCAATTTTAAGCAACTGGTCCATATGATCAACCCTTATTCTTCTTCACCGAGATAAATAGCTTTCACCTCCGGGTGATTGCGAATTTCATCAGGTGTTCCACAAAACATGATGCGCCCATATACCAGCACGCTGATACGATCTGCCAGGGCAAATACCGCATCCATGTCATGCTCAATAAGCAGGATTCCATATTTGCCTTTGAGTCGCTTGAGTAATGTGACTACGACAGCAGATTCTTGTGAACTCATTCCCGCCATTGGTTCATCCAGTAACAGGAACCTGGGTTCTGCGGCCATCGCCATCGCGAGTTCCAGTTGTCGTCGTTCTCCATATGCCAATTCGCCTGCCAGCATGTTTTGGCTGGCTACCAAGCCTATGTCTTCAATAACACGGTCTGCTACATCGGTAATATCCCGATGTTCAAGCATGGGTTTTAAAAAAGAAAATGCATTTCTTTTTGCCCCGGCTGCAGATAACCCCACATTCTCACGGACAGTGAATGACTCAAAGATAGAAGTTATCTGATACGAGCGAAGCAAGCCCAGTCGAGCCCGGCTTTCTATCCCAAGGGGTGTTACATCCTGTCCTTGAAAATATACCTGCCCCATGTCGGGGGATAATTCTCCTGACAATTGATTGATGAGGGTAGTTTTGCCGGCACCATTTGGACCAATGATGGCGTGTAGTTCACCCGGCTGAATATCAATGGTGACGTTATCCGTAACGAGCAAACCGCCATAGCGTTTTGTCAGGGAGCGGGTGCTCAGTAGACTGGTCGTCATGCTGACTTCTCCTCAGCAGGAACAGGGCTACTATTTTTCATCGTGCGATATTGATTGCGCAGACGAGTAAGCCGGTGATCGATACTGTTCAACCAGCCAGCAATCCCGGACTTGCCGAGCAAAGCAATCAAGACAATGATGGGGCCAAAAACGACCATCCAATGCTCGAAGTATGCCTTTAGTATTTCTTCAAGTCCCAAGAACACAAATGCGCCAATAAATGGTCCGGCAACTGATCCTATCCCGCCCAGAACCACCATTACAATTAAATCTCCGGACACAGACCAGGCTAGCGTGCTGGGAGACGCAAATGCATTCAGGTTTGCAAAAAGCAGGCCTGCTATGCCACAGATAATCGAAGAAATAACATAGGCAACCAGCTGATATTTTTTTGCTGGAAACCCTGATGCATTAATGCGACGGGTATTCTGTTTCGCACCGCGTAACACCATGCCAAACAAAGACGAGTGGAGTCGCCACATAAACCAGGTGACAACGCACAGCAAGAAAAACGCGACATAATAAAGTGTGTTCAGGTCGCCTAAGCTCACACTGAAAAATTTTGATGGATTTGAGATCGTCATGCCGTCGTCTCCACCGTAATTTTTCAGGCTTACAAAGACGAAATATCCCATTTGAGCAAAGGCCAGCGTAATCATGATGAAAGCGATACCTGTAGTGCGAAGACTGATGAGACCGGTAATGCCACCAAGAACAGCACATGCCACTATACATATGCCCAATTGCATCCATCCAGAATCAATGCCATAAAAAGCCGGTATGGCAACACAATAGGAGCCAACGCCAAAGAAAAGGGCATGACCAAAGCTGACCAGCCCTGCATAGCCTAGTGAAAGATTTAAGGCCATCGCAGCCAGTGCGTAAATCACTATACGGGCAAACAGTGATACATAAAATGGCTGTTCAAGCATTCCTGCTATGAGTGGCACTAAGCCAAGCATGGCCAATATGGACATGGGCAGAAAAAAAGCAGCTTTGTGAAACATGTCTTTTCTCAACATTACCGTCTCCCCGTTGGAAAAAGGCCCTGCGGTTTGACAGCCAATACAAGCGCCATCAAGATATAGACCAGCATGGAAGCGACTGCGGGCCCGGCTGCTGTCGCCACTTCTTTATCCATGACAGAACGGAATAACAGCGGCAAAAAAGCACGTCCCAGCGTATCTGCAACACCGACGATGATGGACGCATACAGTGCGCCGCGTATTGATCCAATGCCACCGATCACGATTACGACCAGTGTGCTGATCAACACGGATTCCCCCATTCCTGATTGAATCGACAGTATCGGTCCAGCCATCACTCCTGCCAATCCTGCCAGCACAGCGCCTATGCAGAACAAGAGGGTGTTGAGCAATTTAATATTGACCCCCAGCGCGCCAACCATGGCAGGGTTTGTGGCGCCAGCACGAATCAGCATTCCCAATCGCGTTCCTTGCATGAGCCACTGTGCCCCAACAGCAACCGCGATACCAACGGCAATAATAGAAAACCGGTAGGCCGGGTAGGTGATGCCAAAAAGATTCACTGTTCCTTCGAGAAACGCAGGGACGGGTAAAAAGTAAGGCTGCGAACCAAACAGGATGCGTACTAGCTCGTTAAAAAAAAGCACCAGACCAAAAGTCGCCAATACGTGATCCAGGTGATCCCGACTATAGAGGCGGGTGATGACGATGCGCTCCAATATCAATCCAACTGCTGCGCAACCGATGATGGCCGCCAGCACTGCCCAGGCGAATGATCCTCCGTATTCAAAACCGAGAGCGGAAAAATAGGCCCCCAGCATATACAGCGAACCATGCGCCAAATTGACAAAGTTCATGATCCCAAATACCAATGTCAAGCCGGCTGCAAGCAAGAACAGGAGCACGCCGTATTGAACACCATTGAGTACCTGCGGGAATACCTGCATTAAGATATCCATTTACTTCCTCGGACATTGATTGCTGTAGGCGTCGGAATGCTCTTTTAGTGCAACGCTACTTTGTTTCACTTCAATCCGGCCTGCAGTTTTAATGACTTCGAATATGTAGTAGTTCTGAATAGGGAAGTTATTGTTATTGAACTGAAAAGGTCCCCTTACCGATTTGAATTCTTTACCAGCAGCTCTCACTGCCTCTGAAAACGCTTTCTTGTCAGAGGTGTTGCCACCTAGTTTTTCTACTGCCAGATTTATAATGCGTGCCGCATCAAATCCAGTTGCAGCGTATTCACTTGGAATGCGCTTGTACTTTGCCTGGAACGCTGCGACAAATTTCTTGTTTTCATCGTTGTCCAGTGCCGCGTCCCACATGGCACCAAAGGTGCTGCCAACGGCAAAATCTCTCAGTGCCGGCATGGTTGTACCGTCTATGGTGAAGACAGAGAACATTGGTACAGTACCCAATAAGCCAGCCTGGCTAAATTGTTTGACGAAATTGACGCCCATCCCACCCGGATAGAAAACAAACACGGCATCTGGCTTTGCAGACTGAATTTGAGCGATTTCGGCAGAGTAGTCGGTTTGGCCAACTTGCGTATAGAGTTCGTCCGCGACCGTGCCTTTATATAAACGCTTGAATCCAGTCAGCATGTCTTTGCCAGCCTGATAGTTGGGTGCCAGGATGAATACTTTTTTATAGCCCTTGGATTTGACATATTGGCCAACTGCTTCTGCAGTACTGTCGTTTTGCCAGGCCACAGAAAACACGTTGGCGGCACATGAGACCCCGGCGACTGGGGAAGGGCCAGCGTTTGTGCCGATGGCTACCACTCCTGAATCGACGATAGTCTTGAATCCAGCCATGAAAACATTAGAAAAACCCAGACCGACAATGGCGTCTACCTTGTCTTTTTCGATAAACTTACGAATTATCTGCGCCCCTATTTCTGGTTTCAGTTGATCATCTTCTTTAAGCAAGCTCACGGTACGGCCACCGAAACGGCCGCCATATTGCTCAATTGCCAGATTGAATCCGTCCAGTTGGTCTTGTCCCACCATCGCTTGACTACCCGATAGCGGTGCCGAAAAACCAATCTTGATGTCATTGGCAGCCTGTGCTGCAGATGTGAAAGCTGAAGTGAAAGCTAAAGTGAAAGCTAAAGTGCATACAAAAGTAGCTATGGCAGAACTTATTTTTTTAAAGGTTTTCATTTTGTCTCCTGATTTTTTGGTGCTTGCCTGTCATTGAAAAGCAAGCGTTGAGTGATGCGGCTATTTACATTTCTATGAAAACCTTTCCGGCTTCAATCTTCACAGGGTAGGTACGAAGGTCTTGTGTGAGAGGGGAGCACATTGCCTTGCCATTACGGATATCGAATTTCCCCTGATGCAGCGGACATTCAATTTCGTGTCCTTCCAAAAAGCCGTCGCACAAGCGTGCATGTCCGTGGGTGCAAATGTTGTCAGTCACGTAGACGTTTCCGTTAAAGCTATAAATAGCCAGGTCCCTTCCTTCTACGGCAACGCCAACCACATCATCTTGGGGGACATCATCGGCAGCAATTGCCTCGATCCAGTTTTGACTCATGGGAACCTCAAATCGGATAAATAAGTGAATTCGGAATCATTTCTGAGTCATAAATACACAGCTTTGACTCGAACTTCATTCCTTCAGGGGTCAGGCGTACTTTATCCAGGTAGCGACCGGCATTGAACACGGTGGTTTCCTGGTTAAGCTTGGTTCTGAACACGGTATAGTTCGCTTCTGAAACAATCAGTCCGGCCTCCTCGCTCTTGACTAAGGGAAGGCCAGTTATATTGCGTTGATAATAGGGGTCATGAAACAGGGTTTCTTCAATGCCATAGACACGATCCAGCAGCATTTTCTTGCTGATGAATGAGAGTGTGGCAAGCGGGAAGTTGCGCTCAAAATTCTCGCGAGGCTGGATCATGTAAATACAGGTTTCAGTGAAAAAATCCGGCCATTTTTTCCATTCTGCATTACTGAGTACCGCTGCGTAGTTCGCATACAATTGGATCAGGTCGACATATGTTTTTGGATCAATCATGTTAACGCTCCATCACTTTCCGCCAATAGTTGTACATTCCGCGTATCAGTGTTTCTGTGACCATATGCTCAGTATCCTGGATGTGTATGCCATCCAATTCGGCCAGCGTGCGATGATTCGGTTTTTGCTCAAACCCGCATTGAGAAAATTCGATGACTTCACCGTCATCTGCTGATACGAAGCCAGCCGGGCCAAACAGGTTCGCCTGAATCAAACGACGCTCTGTCATTTCCTCGCTATCGTCTTCAAAGCCAAAGTGGGTCCAGATAAAGTCAAATGAACCGGTACCATTAGGTTGAATGTGGCGAGTGGATACGCTGTTGACCTGCTGTTGGAAAATGACACTTGGAAACACGGTCATCATCACCGCGGTCGGACCCTTCCACCAATCTTCCAGGACAATGTCAAGCAGACGTTTGTCGTTGATTTGCATGTTTTCTTTAAAGCTACTCACACCCGCAGTGACTTCGGTAGAGGCACCACCTGTGCCACTTGTGCCACCCGTGCCACGGGTCGAGATCATCGCTGCATGCCGGAAATGATCATCCATGCGAAGCTGCGACTTGTTGTCTGCACGCCAGAGACCATAGGTGACGAACCAGGTGTGGAGCAAACCAGGATGGTAGGGGTCCTTGATATTTTCTTGCATCAGCTTCCAGTTGCCCGGTATGCGTTGACGGTTATAACCAAGTATCTTGAGCTGGCGGCCATTGAACAGGCGATCAAAATACGTCAACATTTGCGGCCCAAGAAACTCTTCCAAAGGTTCTATATCCAGGTCGAAAGAGGCAAACACCACCCCGCCACGGGTAGCGACCTTTAACTTTGTCAAACCGTTATCCTCGGTTTTAAAGCTGACTGGCATACCGCCGTTAATTTTTCCATCCTGCTTGACGCCACGACGAAATGGAACCCCCTGCAGGTCGCCGTTTAGTTTGTAGCTCCACTGATGATACGGGCATACCAGTTCTTTTTTATTACCGTGGCGCGCCCGGCAAAATTGCATACCTCGGTGCGCGCAAACATTCTCGATAACACGAATGGCACCATCGGCGTCACGTGTCATGACGACCGATCTTTCACCGACAACGGTGCGTTTAAAATCGCCATGATTGGGAATTTCGGCTTCCAGGCCGACGTAACACCAGTGCTTGGTATAAAAAAAACGTTCCAGCTCTTTCTTGTAGATGGATTCGTCGGTGTAAGCCCAGAATGGAATCCGGCTAGACCCGTCGCCATCCCATTTTGGATTGCTTTGAAAAATAGTTTCTGAATCAGGCATGTCTCACTCCCTTGGTGGAATTCATGGCACTTGCGAGGCAGCTACGCGCACCGCAATTGCGCCAAGGCCATCTATTGCACCGACCATCACATCACCTGCCACGACGGCATTAACACCTTCTGGCGTCCCAGTCATGATGATGTCGCCAGGTTCCAATACTTCGAACTGCGAAAGATAGGCAATACTTTCCGCGACCGACCAAATCAATTCCTTGACGTTGGAGGATTGCCTGGTCACACCATTGACAGTCAAGCTAATTGCTGCGGATGCGATGTGGCCCACGTCTTCTATGCGGTGAATAGGACCGATCGGTGCCGAACCTGAAAAGGATTTTCCAAATTCCCAGGGGCGTCCTTTGTCACGCGCATCCAATTGCAGATCGCGGCGTGTCATATCCAGGCCAACTGCGTAACCATATACATGCTGTAACGCTGCTTCTTTTGGGATAGCCGATCCCCCACGTCCAATTGCCACCACCATCTCAATTTCATGATGAAAATTATTAGTCATGCCCGGGTAGGGAATACTTGATTCTGTATTCCCCACCTTGACTGCAGCGCATGCTGGTTTCATGAAAAAAAACGGCGGCTCACGTTCCGGGTCTTTCCCCATTTCGCGTGCATGGGCCGCATAGTTTCGTCCAACACAAAAAATACGATTCACGGGAAATTCATCGCTGGTGCCAGCCACTTCCAGACTGTATGTGGGGGCGGTAGCTACGACATATTTCATTTTCTTCTCCGGTTGGTTATTGCTTAGTTAATGCTGGGCTATTGCTTAGTTATTTTGAATTCGCTCTTCGCGCCACAACCCCATTGCCTGCTGAACAGGCCGGTCGGAGTAACTGAACAGGATGCAGTTGCTGGCAGCACGCAGACTGAGCCTGTGCCACGAAGGGACGACGAAGACATCGTTCTGCGAGAAATGAAATAGCTTGTTATCTATCGTCGCTGTTCCTTCACCTTCCAGGCAGACGTAGACGGTCGCATCCGTGCAGCGATACGGATAGCTCTCAAAATTTCGTGGCAGGTATTGTGCGAAAGCAGCAATCGTTGGCATCGGTGACGCACCGGTCGCGGGATTCACAAAACGCAGCTTGTGTCCGTGATGCCTGTCAATTTCTCCTTGAGAAACGGTCAGCAGCGATGAACGTGTTTGGGCAAACGGATACGCAAAAACCTTGGTGGCTTGATTCGACACCTGGTAAAAATCGACTGGCAACATATTGCTGCCATAACGCGCCAATGCGTCTCCTTCTTGTCGACTGACCTGCTGAGATCGTTCTTCGCTATGTTCAGAAAAACCCGCATCGAAGAATCTGACCAGCGGAATATCCAGCCCGTCCAGCCAAATCACCGGGTCCTTACCGAGGTTGCCATGATCATGCCAAGTCCAGGACGGCGTAATGATGAAGTCGCCCCGACGCATGGTGCTACGTTCTCCGTCAACCGCGGTGTAAGCGCCTTCGCCGTCCAGCACTAATCTGAGGGCAGACTGCGTGTGGCGATGTGCTGGAGCCACTTCTCCAGGCATAATCAGCTGGAGGCCGGCATACAAGCTTTGTGTGATCGATGAATTTCCGCGAAGTGCCGGATTCTCCAGAATAAGCACACGGCGCTCTGCCTCTTCGGCAGTAATAAGCGTGCCTGCTCTCAGAACCTGATCACGTACTTCACTGTATTTCCATAAAGCGGCGACGACGACGGGTGCCGGTTCTTTGGGAACCAGGCGACCTAGCACTTCCCATAATGGCGTCATGCTGTATTCGTTGATGTGCTGGTAATATCTTTGACGTTCTTCGTGAACATCGTTGGCTAATTCTTTGTTCATAGGGTGCTCACTCACTTACTCACTCAATTTGCACTGGCATAAAATGCATCTGCATACACATGTTCATTCGCAATACCTTTTCTCTTCACGATCAATTTCGCTGCATCAACCATAGGTGGTGCGCCACAAAGATAAGCACGCCATCCTGTTAAATCTTTCCAGTCTTGTTCAACGGCATCTGTCACCAAGCCTAGGCGATAGGTAGAATTGCTTTCCTTGGTCGAGACGATGACGTGCACGTGTAAATTCGGGTTCTGCAATGCAATGGATTCTAGCCATGCCAGTCCGTATATATCTGCTGAGGAACGAACCCCAAAGTACAGATGAATTGGATTATTGAGTCCAGCGGCGGTGGCGCCGCGGATGATAGCCAGTACTGGCGCAAGCCCGGTGCCGCCGGCTATGCACAGTATTGGGCCGGTATATTTTTTGCGTAAATATGCAGTCCCCATGGGGCCCGAGATACGAATGGCATCACCGACCCTGAGTTCGTTGAAGACATAGCCGGTAACACGACCACGTGGTACTGCACGGATATGAAATTCGAGTAGCTCATCGTCTGGCAGACATGCCATTGAGTAGGGGCGTACATGTTCGGCAGTGAACTGCAGCGTCGCATATTGACCCGGTGAAAATGAGAGCTGCTTGGGGGACTTCACGACCAGTCGTTTAATGTCGTGAGTCAGATTTTCCAGGGTAACCACGGTCCCTTTAATTATTCTGGCAGGGTGATGAACGATCTCGTCAGGTTCCGGGATTTCGATCACACAATTTTCTGTCAGCACACTCATGCATGCCAATACGTGATTATCGTCGTCAGGATTGGTGATTTTGGCATCTCTTCCTGATTCGAGTACTTTGCCTTCCACTATGCGGCAACGACAGGTTCCACACCGTCCTGATTTGCAACTATAAGAGATTGGAATATCGTTCGCTTCCAGCACCCCCAGCAAATTTTCTCCGGGCTGTACGCTAAGCGCGCGCCCCAGGGGTTGCACAACGAGTTCCATTTTTTCTCCTTTTACCTACTGACATTGACTGGTTGGAGGAATTATAGAAATCTGAGCTTTATTAATATATAGTATTCTGTGAATTTTAATAATCACTGAAAATGATATTGCCTAAATATGGAACTCAAGGATATTGACCTCAATCTGCTCGTCGTTTTCAATCAGTTATTGATAGATAAACGTGTTTCTATCGTTGCAGAAAAGCTTGGCCAGACACAACCCGCAATTAGCAATGCGCTCAACCGACTCAGACGTTTATTGGGGGATGAGCTGTTTCTGCGGACTTCAAAGGGGATGGAACCCACCTCACTGTCCGTGCAGTTGGCGGAACCTATCGCCTATGCATTAAGTGCAATTCACAGCACCTTGAATCAGCAAACATTATTCGATCCAAAATGTAGCGCAAGAACTTTTAGAATCGGCATGACGGATATCGGTGAAATATATTTCCTGCCCAAATTAATGAATGCGCTTTCCGAGATTGCTCCCGGGGTCTCCATCAGTACGGTTCGTAACACTGCGGTTAATCTGAGGGATGAAATGGAGGCGGGAAATGTCGACTTGGCTGTTGGCTTATTGCCACAACTGAAGGCTGGTTTTTTCCAGCACAGACTCTTCGAGCAAAAATATGTATGCATGTTGCGTCGGGGTCATGCTCTGGATAAGAAAAAAATATCTATAGAGGAGTTTTCCAATGCCGAGCATGTGGTGGTGATCTCGGCGGGAACCGGGCACGCAAAACTGGACGAATCCATAGAAAGAAAGGGGGTTAAACGCAACATCAAGTTGACTGTCCCCCATTTTGTCGCAGTTGGGCATATTCTATCCACGACCAACATGCTGGCAACTGTCCCCGAGCGCTACGCAAGAGAGTGCCTGGCACCGTTTAATCTCCGGTTCATGGACCATCCAATACCACTGCCGGAAACCGGAATCAATTTATTCTGGCATGCCAAGTTTCATAAGGAACCAGGGAATCAATGGATGCGGCGCCTGATATTTGATACTTTTTCAGACACCTAATCTATTCTATTCAGTAATTTTCCTAAGGATTCAGAAACAAAAAAGCGGACTTGAAGTCCGCTTTTTCTTGTGCCTTGACAAAATTACTGGACTTTTGCCTTTTTAACCAGCGCTTGCTGATAAATCTGCACGCGTTGCTGCTGCAGACCGTCAACAATTTGCGGTTTCACTTCTTCCAGTGTAGGGAATTTCGCTGCACGTACATCATCCAGCTTGATGATGTGGAAGCCAAATTGTGTCTTCACCGGTGTTTCTGTGAACTGACCTTTTTGCAGGGCAGTCATGGCTTGAGAGAAAGCTGGATCCCAGGCAGCAGGAGATGCCCAGTCCAGATCGCCGCCTTTGGATGCAGAACCTGCATCTTTAGACTGTTTTGCCAGTTCTTCAAACTTGGCACCAGCCTTCAGTTTGGAGATGATGGCTTTGGCTTCATCTTCCTTGTCAACCAGGATATGGTAAGCGTGGTATTCCTTGTCGCCAGCCTGTGCTTTTGCCTTGTCGTACTCAGCCTGTATCTCTGCATCAGTGACAGGGTTTTTCTTGACATGTTCAATCATCAGGGCACGAATCAACAAAGATTGGCGTGCTATTTCCAGTTGGTTTTTGACTTCTGGATTTGAGGCTACTCCGGATTTCTCAGCTTCCTGCATCAATACTTCACGATTGATCAGTTCTTGCTTTACCATCGCACGCAATTGCGGGCTGTCTTGCTGTCCTTGTGCAGTCAATTGCTTGACCATGGCATCAACACGGCTGGATGGGATGGCTTTGCCGTTAACAACAGCCAGATTCTGTGCCAGAGCAGGCAGGGCAGTTGCAAGAAGTACTACCAGCAAATGAGCAGGTTTAAAAGTCATTGTCTGTTCCTAAATAACAAAATTAAATAAAACGGATTTATAAGTAAACTGCCTAGGTCGGTATCTCTGACGGACTTAATGCCACGATGTTTAAGGCATGAATTTCCGTTTGCATCATATCGCCAACGGCATCATACACCAGTCGATGGCGAGAAATACGGTTTAAGCCCTCAAATTGCTGACAAACTATTCTTACACGGTAATGACCGGCTCCACCAGCGGCACCAGCATGCCCCCGATGTGCTTCAGAATCGTCTGTCAATTGACAATCGGAAGGCTGCAAGGTTTCCGAAAGGCGCTGCAATATTTTCTCGTCGCGTGTCATTGCGCTGGTTCTTCCAGGTATTTTGCCAAGAACAGGCTTTGTACCACGACAAATGCAGGCATTATTGCAACAACAGCAATTAATTTGAAATTTGCCCAGGTATCAGTGGAAAAATGATAGGCAACGTAGAGATTGACGACGCCCATCAGCGTGAAATACAGTATCCACGCCACGCTCAGACGTGACCAGATGGTATCCGGCAATTTGATTTGCGAGCCCATGGCAGCCTGGATCAGGTTGGACTTGAAAATAAATTGCCCCAAGGCAAATGCGCCGCCATAACACCAATATAAGACGGTCGGTTTCCACTTGATAAAGGCTTCACTCTGGAAGTACATGGTGGCACCACCGAAAATCATGATGATGATGAAGGAAATCAGCAGCATTGCATCGACTTTTTGCCTGCGCAGCACCAGATAGCCGATCTGGATAACAGAAGCGATCAGGGCGACAGCGGTTGCCAGCATGATGGGTGCCAGCTCGACGGTGGTTGTGCCGCCCGAGATAATGCCAGAAAGATATTGCGTGACCAGCGCCTGCGCCTTTTCTGCGTTTCCCTCGCCCCATTTGAAAGCGCCAAAAAACAATACGACCGGGAATAAATCAAAAAGAAATTTCATGTGCGGACAGCTTAAGTTTCTGGTTCAAATTTCATGGATGCGGAATTGATGCAATAACGCAACCTTGTTGGCGGCGGCCCGTCAGGAAATACATGTCCCAAGTGAGCGTCGCAGATATTACACAATATCTCGGTTCGCGTCATGCCATGAGATGTATCAATTTTTTCACGCACGTTGTCCGGATCCAGTGCCTTGAAATAGCTGGGCCAGCCACAGCCGGAATCAAACTTGGCGTCGGAGGTGAATAGCGGCGTGTTGCAGCAGACACAAATATAGGTGCCGACCTCGTGGTGATCCCAGAATTTGCCAGTAAACGCACGTTCGGTGGCGGCGTGCCGGGTAACTTCATATTCCATGGCGTCTAACTGGGTTTTCCATTCGGCATCGGATTTGACAACTTTTTTCATGATTTCCTCATCGTTTCAGGAAGAACAACTGACTTCTATATGCCTGGCCCAGTCGGGGGGCAGGGTAGCGTAGTCTTCGTTTTCCTCTTGTTCGTCAAACGGTTTTTCCAGAATCTGCAGCAGTTTTTCCACTTCTGAAAAATCCTTGTTTTGTGCTTTTTCTATCGCCACCTGTGCCAGATAGTTTCTCAATATGTATTTGGGGTTGCTTGCCAGCATGCTGGCCTGACGTACCGCTTCATCACTGGCTTCCATTGCCAGTCGTGCCCGGTAGTGCGATAGCCAGTCATCCAAAGCTTGTCTATCGAGAAATAAATCGCGCAGGGGTTCATCCTTAGTCGAAATCTGGTTCGAAAGCTTACTTAAATTGCGAAAACTCAGGGTAAAGTCGGCTTGATTACTTTGTAACAGTTTGAAAAAATCGGCAAACAGTTCCAGATCGCCTTCATGCACTGTATCCAGCCCGAATTTCCTGTGCATCAGCTCGCTCCACTTGTTGCGATAACTCGCTGGATAATGGGCCAGGGCGGCATTGGTTTCGTCCACGCTGCCGATCAGGGGCGACAGTGCTTGTGCCAGTGCCTGGCAATTCCAGTTGCCGATGGCCGGTTGCATGCGGTATGAATAGCGCCCTTGCTGGTCAGTGTGATTGCAGATGTGTTTTTCATCATAGGCTTCCATGAAGCCAAACGGGCCGTAATCAAGCGTCAGGCCAAGGATCGACATATTGTCCGTATTCATGACGCCATGCATGAAACCTACGGCCTGCCAGTGCGCCATCAATTCAGCAGTGCGCTGGGTGACTTCTACCAGTAAAGCCTGGTATTTGTTGGCGTGATCTAATAGTTCAGGGAAAGACTGCTCAATGACAAAGTCGGCCAGCAGACGCAGGTCATCCATCCTGTCATTGTAGTACCAGTGTTCAAATGAACCAAAGCGTATGAAGCTGGGAGCAAGGCGGGCAACCACCGCACTGGTTTCTGGCGTTTCGCGAAACACCATCTGGTCCGAGCCTATGACGCACAGCGCGCGTGAGGTAGGTATACCGAGACCGGCCATGGCTTCTGAACACAAGAATTCCCGTATTGACGAGCGCAATACGGCGCGTCCGTCACCCATGCGGGAATAGGGCGTCATGCCGGAACCTTTGAGCTGGATTTCCAGGTGCTGGCCGGCATGACTCAGTCCACCCAGCAGCAGGGCCCTGCCATCGCCAAGTTGCCCGGCCCAGACGCCAAATTGATGACCAGAATAGACAGCGGCCAGTGGTTTGCTGCCAGGAATGCCCTGATTGCCTGAAAAATAGGAAATAAATTCCGGCGTGTTCAGGCATGCCTGATCCAGGTGCAGGTAATCCGCCGCAGCCTTGCTGGCAGCGACCAGATACGGCTGCTGGATAGGGCTGGCCGGCAGTTGGGTAAAAAAATGCGCTGGCAGGTTTGCAAACTGATTTTCCAGGGCCAGATTTTGCAGTGTAAAAGTGGCGGCAGCAGATGTCATGGGGTGCCAGATGGCTGTAAAAAGAATAAACGCATTTTGACAGATTTGGTCAAAATGCGTTTATTGGGGTGGGGCGCGGTGATGCAGATCAATACTGATTGATGCTGGATGATCCAGAGCGCCTGGCCAGGTACAGAGCCAGGAACAGTCAGGAAGCGCCAGGATCAACAATAATCAGGCAGAAATACGTTCCCGTGTCTTACAGCCGTCAATCAGGAAGGACAGGCTGATCACCAGTACCAGTTCACCTTCAGCCGAGCGGGCCGTACCCGTAATGCCCGGCGTGCTGATGCAGGTCAATGGTTTGATCACCAGATCAGCCGTGCCATCCACCGCGTCTACTGACAGGATGTAAGGGCTGGGGGCTGCAATGACGATGCCAACACGCTCTGATGCCGGGGTATAACCTAAAATCTTGCCCAGTGATTTTACTGGCAATGGGCGACCCAGATCGCGCAATACAGGTTGGCCACCGACACTTTCAAAGGTCTCGGGCAATTCGACCACGCGTTGCACGGTCGCCATCGGCAAGGCCAGTGAAGCGCCATCTGTACGTACCAGCATGGTAGGTACGATGGACAATTCGATCGGCAGGCGAATCAGAAAGGTCGTGCCTGCACCCAGTTGTGACGCAATGCGTATGGCGCCACGATGACGTTCCACCGCGGTTTTCACCACGTCCATACCGACACCACGTCCAGAAACGCTGGACGCCACTTCCTTGGTAGAGAAGCCCGGCAGGAAAACCAGCTGGAACGCTTCGTCGTCGGTGCGGGCATCATGCGAATTGATGAGACCCTTGGAAATCGCCTTGTCACGCAACCTTTGCGCATCCATACCCTTGCCGTCATCGGTCACTTCTATCATGACGCTGCTGGCTTCCTGCCAGGCCTTGAGAGAAATGGTGGAGCGTGGCGACTTGTTGGCGTTGATGCGTTCTTCAGACGTTTCTATGCCGTGATCAAGTGCATTGCGCAGCATGTGGACCAGTGGGTCATACAGGCTGTCCACCACGACGCGATCCACTTCGGTTTCAGCACCGGCAATATTCAGATCCACTTCTTTGCCCAGATCGCGAGCCAGTTCACGAACCAGACGCGGGAATTTCTGGAACAGGCGACCAACTGGCTGCATGCGGGTGGCCAGTGTAGCGCGCTGTAGTTCTGTAGAGTAACGCGAGGCCCTGGTCAGGGTTTCGGTCAGTGCCGACATCAGTGGTGCTGCCTGACCATCAAATTTGAATTGCGACAGTTTTTCCAGCAAAACAGCAGCCTGATTGGCAGCCTGCACGGATTCGCCAGCAACTTCCAGCAAGACATTCAGCTTGACTGCATCAATACGTATGCTTTCTTCCTTGGCCGGTGCGTTTTGCTTGATTTCTGCATTCGATAGCGAGGATTTGACCGCTTCGTGTTCTTCTTTTTGTACGATGGCCTTGTCTTCCGCTTCTTCTGCGTCTGCTTCAGCGGCTGCGTCAACAGCTTCCGGCAAGGTGCCAGGTGGCGTCACTGCACGGAAATAAGCTTCCCAGTCAAGTTCACCACTGCTTTCCTTGGCAGGGGTGTCGACCTTTTTCTCGGCGGCTTTTTTTGGCGCAACTTCGGCTTTGGGCTTGGCAACAGCAGGGGCTTTTTTGCTCGCACCCTTCATCTCGATCGCATCTGTCAGCATCTTTTCGAGCGATTTTGGCATCGTCGAAAGACTGGCTGGTTCGGTGCCATTGTTCAGTGCCGTCAACTGATCTGCCACAAAGCCGCTGGCTTCCAGTGCCGCTTCTATGGCTTCGGGGGTTACCGGTACCTGGCCCGTGCGCAGCGCATCGAACAGGTTTTCTGTCAGATGGCAGGCCGATACCATGGCGCTCAGATTCATGAAGCCGGCACCACCCTTAATCGTATGGAAAGACCTGAACACCGCATTCAGCGTATTCATGTCACCTGGATTGCGCTCGAGCGAGAGCAGGTGTTCTTCTACATTTGTCGCAAGGTCGAGCGCTTCGACGACAAATTCTTTGAGCATGTCATCCATTAGAAACCCAGACTATCAAGTAGATTGTCTACATCGTCCTGTTCCAACGCTGCGTTCGGGACAGATGGGCCTTCCATCAATACCACGGCCTTTTCTTTCAGGTCAGATGGTGCATTGTCGAGCAGTATCTGCGCCAGTTCATGTTCCACTATTTTGTTGATGGCGACCACTTTCTTGATCAACTGGCCAGTCAGATCCTGGAAGTCCTGTGCCATCATGATGTCCAGCAAGCGTGCTTTTTCAGCATCGGTTGCTACCAGCACGGTAGTGGCAAAACTTTTGGAATCTGTCGCCAGCGATTTGAATTCGTCAACACTGAGCTTGCCTTCAAACAGGTCCGTCCAGCGCGCATCCATGGTCTTGGCTTTCTTGGCCAGTTCATCCTGTTCCGGCAGACCCAGATCAGTGGCATTCAAGACTTTGTTGGCAGCTTGTTCTGTCAGCGAGGCAACATATTCCAGCCTGTCCTGCGCATCAGCGATTTGTATTGCGACATCCGACAGTGAGCGGTCATAGCCGAGCTCACGCATGGAGTCGTGCAGCATTCTGACCAATCCACCAAGGCGGTCAAACATGGGCTTGTTTGCTTCTTCATCGGTGTTGTGGAAATTGAATTTGGCGGGGATGCTGTCGTGCGCCACCTGCGCATTTGACTCTGCTGGAGACGGCGATCCGGGCGGTGTAGGTGCAGCACCTGTTTCCACCCGCTGATTGGCCATTTCTTCAAACAATGCGTCCAGATCATCTGCTGAATCGGTCATAGTCCTTTATTCTCCATAATCGCATTGAGGTAGGTTCCCTGAATTGTTCAATGATGAATGCAATTCAGATCTTGTTTTCATGCTCTGGCGATGCTTCTTTCATCATTCCATCATAGTAGCAGGAGATTACCGAAGGATAACCCAGAGTAACAAAATTTGTCATGCTTTTGTTCCATGCGATGCAGTTTTGTCACATTCTTTTACGTAGCCAAGTAAAAATTGTTCTGGCGTTTGAATCTGGAACATGCCGGCGGTTTTCATTTTTCTTGCCAGCTTCAACAAAGCCTTGTCCTTGGTGATCAATACTTGCGCTTGTGCATCGCGCGCAATTTCCAGAAATTTCTGATCGTCCTTGTCACTGCAGACTGGCAATTTATACGTCGATGGCTCTGCCGGTATGACGCACAGTATGTATGCATCAAACCAGCCGGTAATCTGCTCCAACTGTTCTGGTATGACCGGCAGGTGAGGGTATTTGAGTACGGCCAGCCATTCGTCCCGGCAATCATTTCTGGTGACGGCCTGTATCTGGCCATTTTGCAAGGCAGACAGCAAAACCGACCAGCGCGGGTCTTTGAAGACAAACAGATCGAGACAGACATTGGTGTCAATGACGACGCGCTTAGGTATGATGTGGGTCATTTTGGAATTTGAAATTTATTTATGCTCATTGTAATATCGCCAGCCAAAAGCCTGGATTTTGACACCAGGGTGAAAACCAGAACTTCCAGCACCCCGCATTTTCTGGATGAGGCTGAAGAATTGATTGCGGTCGCCTCGCGTTATTCTCCCGCGCAACTGACTGAGCTGATGGACATCTCCCCAACATTGGCCGAACTCAACGTTGACCGGTTTGCCGCCTGGCAGCGTGATCCGGTGGCCGGTCAGGGCAAGCAGGCCGTTTTTGCTTTCAATGGAGATGTCTACGAAGGTCTGGATGTGCACAGCCTGACTGCAAGCCATGTCAAATATCTGCAAAATCGTCTGTATATTTTGTCCGGGCTATATGGAGCATTGCGTCCTTTGGATGTTTTGCAAGCCTATCGACTGGAAATGGGAACGTCTCTGGCAAACCGGCATGGCAAGAACCTGTATGCATTTTGGGGTGATAAAGTCAGTCTGTTGCTGCATGAGGCAATGCGACAGCAAAAATCCAAAACCTTGCTGAATCTGGCCTCTGACGAGTATTTCAAGGTGGTCAGACCCGCCGTGCTGGGCGTCAATATCATTTCACCGGTGTTTCAGGACTGGAAAAATGGCCAGTATAAAATTATTTCCTTTTACGCCAAGCGCGCCCGTGGCCTGATGGCCCGTTATTGTGCGCAGCATGGCCTGCGACGCGTCCAGGATATCAAAGCCTTCAATGGAGAAGGCTATGCCTACTGCGAAGAAGCGTCGACTGGCAACAATTGGGTATTTCGTCGCAAAATGGCTGATCAGGACGGGAAATAAAATAGCCCCTACAGCCCAAAGGGGCTGTCAGAGGCAACCTGTGCACGATCTTACTGCGCGAGCGTGATCGGGGCTCATGTGCTGCTCAAAATGCTCATGGTCTTAAGTACATTCCGCTTTTTGCGCTGCTCTTCTCCCCGCTGACGCTCGCTCGCTACAGATCGTACACAGGTTCTTGCCAGCTTATGCTTCGGTCAATTTACCAGAACTTCCACCAGGCATCGCGACCACGGCCTTTGCCTGTCACAAAGTCACTGTTCGGGAAATTTTGCGTAAATACGCGATTGGCATCATTGCGCAAATCCGCCAGGCCCATGGCATCGTATGAGCGAACCAGGATGAACATGGCTTCTTCAATCGCCGGTGCGTCAGGATATTCCTTGATGGCTGACTGGGCGCGGTTGGCTGCCGCCAGATAAGCGCCACGACGCAGGTAATAACGCGCTACGTGGACATCGTACTGGGCCAGGGCATTGACCAGATATTTCATACGCAAGATGGCATCAGGCGTATATTTGCTGTCTGGGAACTGAATAGCCAACTGCTTGAAAGCGTCGAAAGAGTCGCGTGAAGCCTTCGGGTCACGTTCAGTAATGTCCTGATTGGCCAGGAAATTGAACAAACCGACCTGATCATTGAAGTTGATCACGCCACGCAAGTAGTACATGTAGTCAACATGACTATGATTCGGGTGGAGTTTGATAAAACGTTCCACGGCGGCCAGGGCCTGTGCCTGGTCACCCTGTTTATAGTAAGCATAGGCTGTTTCGATCTGAGCCTGTTGTGCATAAGTACCAAAAGGGAAGCGCGATTCCAGTTTTTCAAAGTACTGAATTGCCTTTTCGTAACCCCCGCTGGACATTTCGTCTTTTGCTTCAGCGTATAATTTTGATGCTGACCAGGTTCTGGTCTCATCGCCTTTTTCTCCAAACACCCCGCAGCCGCTTAAACTTAAGGACGCGGCCATAGCCAGAACAAGCAATTTCAAAGATTTAATGTGCATAAATTTGTGCGTGAGCATGAAAACAATTTACGGATTATAGCCGATGGCAAAAAATGTGAAACCAACTACTACAGTGATTTTGTCAGATTCCGACCTGGAGACTGAATTTGAAGAGCTGAACGATACCACCGAAGTGGACGAAGATTTTTCGCCAGCAGTCGAAAATATAGAATTAAAGCTCACATCGGACGCTTGTGGTGAGCGTTTGGACAAGACTTTGTCCAAACTGGTTCCCCAATATTCCCGCAGCCGCATCTCGCAATGGATAGAAAATGGCTTTGTCAGCGTCGATGGCAAGCCCGGACGCGGAAAAATGACCATGCTGGGGGATGAGCGCATCGTCATCCAGCCCCAGGCAGCACCGGATGAAGGTGCGTATGCGCCTGAAGATATTCCTTTAAACGTTGTTTTTGAAGACGAACACGTGCTGGTGATCAATAAACCGGCAGGCATGGTGGTGCATCCGGCTGCGGGCAACTGGTCCGGCACCTTGCTGAATGGCTTGCTGTATCGCTGGCCAGCCTTGCTGGGCGTGCCTCGTGCCGGTATTGTTCACCGGCTGGACAAGGATACCTCTGGCTTGATGGTGGTTGCCAAAACCCTGGTCGCCCATACCGAACTGGTCAGGCAGTTGCAAGACCGTACCGTCAAACGTGAATACAATGCGCTGGTATGGGGAACCCCGAATCTGTCTGGCACCGTGGACGCGCCTATGGCCCGGCATCCGCGTGACCGTATCAAAATGGCAGTTTCTCAAAGCATCATTGCCAAACCCGCAGTCACGCATTTCCAGCGTGTTGCTGCTGGCATGCTGGAAAAATTCCCGGTCAGTCTGGTTGCCTGCCAACTGGAAACTGGCCGTACCCATCAGATTCGCGTGCATATGCAATCCCTGGGTTTCCCTCTGGTGGGTGATACCTTGTACGGCAAGCAGCATCTGGCACGGTTTTTCCCGCGCCAGGCCTTGCAGGCCAGAAAACTGGGTTTGACCCATCCCAAAACCGGCAAGCATGTCGAATGGGAAGTCAGTCTGGCAGATGATTTTTCTGACCTGTTAAAACAGGCCGGCATCCAACTTACATGAGCGCTGATACAGGTAGAAGGACGCAAAAGTTGCCATTTCCGGTGTTATTGCCAGACTGGCAGGGCGCGCCTGCCCACGTGCGCGCCATGACCACTCTGCGTCAGGGCGGTGGCAGCCGCGGTGCGTATGGCGATGCGGATGGCAATTCCGGATTGAACCTCGGTGATCATGTTGGTGACGATTTGATGGACGTCAAACAGAATCGGGATAAATTAAACCGGCAATTACCATCTGATGTCATATTCCTATCACAAGTACATGGCAATATTGCTGTTGACGCCGCCAGTTTGCGTAATAAGCAGCACGGTGCCGTCAGTGCCGATGCCGTGTTTTCCTCGCAGGCAGGCTTGGTGTGTGCAGTATTGACGGCGGATTGTTTGCCTGTGCTGTTGACCGACATGGATGGCACCGTGGTGGCGGCGGCTCATGCCGGCTGGCGTGGGCTGGCAACGGGTGTCTTGCAAAATACCGTGCGCAGTATGCGTGAAGCCGGGGCCGGGGAGTTGCTTGCCTGGCTGGGGCCGGCCATAGGCCCTGCCGAATTTGAAGTGGGTAGCGATGTGTTGCAGGCTTTTTTGCCGCAAGTGGATGATATTGGTCTTTATTTCCGGGCCAAAGTGGCAGTGAACGGCCAGGATAAATATCTGGCTGATATTTATGGATTGGCAAGAAAATTGCTAGGTGATGTGGGCGTGACACGCATCAGTGGCGGCGAGCATTGCACGCTGCGCGAAAAGCAACAGTTTTATTCTTACCGGCGCGATGGCATCTGTGGTCGCATGGCCAGCATGATCTGGATCGAACGTCTTTGATTGTGCTTTTTTTGATCGGGATTAATCGGGCATATTTTGCAGGCTGATGTCTTGGTTGTCGGTGTTTGCAGCACTTTGTTTTTGCAGTGCAGCTTGTTTTTCCAGTCGCTCACGCTTGCGTTGTGGTGTGCGCATCAGGTATAAAACTATTGTTAAAGGAAAAACGCAGTAGAACAGAAAAGTCATGATGCCGGTGAACACGGAGTGCTCAGTGATGGACATCATGAGAACGACGTAGATCCAGGCGATGGCAACGATATACATACTAACCTTAATGCAAAAATAGGGGATGGCCGGGCAAGCAACCATGGGTAGGGATTTATCCCGGAACACTCACCGCAGGCAAAACGGAAAGCTTAAAATTATTTCGAAACGATACGCGAAAAACAGGAGGCACGCATGAAGACTTTCGATCCTCAAGCTATGTACTCCGAGTGGATGTCACAGCTAGTGAATCAAAAAAATTGGCAGGACTGGATGTTACCTGCCTCGCCCTTGAATCAAATGCAAATGCCCTCTGGGGACATGCTCAAGGAACTGGGTGCGCTGATCGAACCGGCCACCATGACTCGCCTGCAACGTGAGTACATGCAAGAGCTGGCCCAGTTATGGCAAGACTTTTCCCTGTCCAAATTACCCGACCTGAAGGACAGGCGTTTTGCCGCACCGGACTGGCATAACCATGCCATGCATTCTTATAGTGCAGCGTCTTATCTGTTGAATGCACGGTTTTTAATGGCATTGGCAGAGGCTGTACAGGCTCCCGCCAAGACAAAACAAAAAATCGGTTTTGCGGTGCAGCAAATGATCGATGCCATGTCACCCGCCAATTTCCTGGTGACCAATCCCGAAGCCCAAAGCAAGCTGATCGAGAGCAAAGGCGAAAGCCTGGCCAAAGGCATCAGCCAGATGCTGGCGGACATGCAAAAAGGCAGGATTTCACAGACTGACGAATCCGCCTTTGAAGTCGGCAAGAATGTGGCCACGTCGGCAGGCAACGTGGTGTTTGAAAACAAGTTATTCCAACTCATACAGTACCAGCCGGCCACCAAGACCGTGCATCAGCGCCCCTTGCTGATGGTGCCGCCCTGCATCAATAAATTCTATATCCTCGATCTGCAGCCAGAAAATTCCGTCGTCCATTATGCGGTTGAGCAAGGGCATACCGTGTTCCTGGTGTCATGGGCCAATCCGGATGAAAGCATGGCAGATGTCACCTGGGATGATTACATCGAAGACGGTGCCATCAAGGCCATCAGCGTGGTACAGGAAATCAGCAAGCAGGACAAAATCAATGCATTTGGTTTTTGCGTTGGCGGCACCATCATTTCTACCGCCTTGTCCGTCCTTGCTGACAGGGGCCAGCATCCCGCTGCCAGCCTGACCTTGCTGACGACACTGCTGGATTTCTCGCAGACGGGCGTGCTGGACGTGTTTATCGATGAAATGCAGGTCAAGATGCGTGAGCAGACCATAGGGCAGGGTGGACTGTTGCCAGGCCGCGACCTGGCCAGCACCTTTTCTGCCCTGCGCGCGAACGATCTGGTCTGGAATTATGTGCAGTCGAATTATCTCAAGGGCGAGGCACCACCTCCCTTTGATCTCTTGTACTGGAATGCGGACAGCACCAATTTGCCAGGCCCGATGTTTTGCTGGTATCTGCGCAATACGTATCTGGAAAACAAACTCAGGCAGCCTGGCGCACTGACCGTGGCCGGGAGCAAGGTGGATCTGGGTAAAATTGATGCCCCATGCTTTATCTATGGCTCACGCGACGACCATATCGTCCCCTGGCAGGCGGCCTACGCATCAACCAGCCTGTTGAACCCGCGTCACAAGAGCAAGAATCGATTTTTGCTGGGAGCCTCAGGACATATTGCCGGTGTGGTCAACCCTCCGGCGAAAAAGAAAAGAAATTACTGGACCAATACCCAGACGGGTTTGGATGCCGATAAATGGTTTGCCGATGCGACCGAACATCCGGGTAGCTGGTGGCCAGAATGGGCTGATTTCCTTAAAGAGCATGGTGGAAAAATGGTCAAGGCGCCAGCCAAACCTGGCAGCCCGGACTTCCCGGCGATAGAAGTGGCACCGGGACGTTATGTCAAAGTAAGAGCAGATTGATCGTTTTTGTTATAATTAATATAAAATTTTAATCAGGAGAACAATATGTCAAAACGTGTAGCGTATGTAACTGGTGGTATGGGTGGTATCGGCACTCCAATTTGCCGTCGTCTGTGCAGAGACGGCTATATCGTGGTGGCCGGTTGCGGCCCGAATTCTGCCCGTAAAGACAAATGGCTGGCGGATATGCGCGCCGAAGGCCTGGATATTCATGCGTCGGAAGGTAATGTATCTGACTGGGAATCCACCAGGGCTGCTTTCGAAAAAGTCAGGGCAGAAATCGGTGAAGTTGACGTGCTGGTCAACAATGCCGGTATTACCCGCGACGGTCAGTTCCGCAAGATGAGTAAAGGAGATTGGGATGCGGTCATGGATACCAATCTGAATTCCCTGTTCAATGTCACCAAACAAGTCATTGATGGCATGGTAGACCGTGGTTGGGGCCGTATTATCAATATTTCCTCTGTCAATGGTCAAAAGGGCCAGTTTGGTCAAACCAATTATTCGACTGCCAAGGCCGGTATCCATGGTTTCAGTATGGCCCTGGCGCAAGAAGTTGCCACCAAGGGTGTCACCGTCAATACCGTGTCACCAGGCTATGTCGGTACCGACATGGTCAAGGCCATACGTCCTGATGTACTGGAAAAGATCGTTGCCGGTATTCCCGTCAAACGTCTGGCTGAGCCTGAAGAAATCGCTTCCATCGTTGCCTGGATCGCTTCGGATGAAGGTGGTTATGCCACTGGTTCTGACTTCTCCATCAATGGCGGCTTGCATATGGGCTAATGCCCAATAATCTTTAATGTGGGAATTATTTAGAGTAAACAGTTTTAAATAGGCTTTTTAGTTCTCTTATTGCTGTCTTTCTGCCGCAGTGCGGTAAAATATGCCCATCAGGTCGCAAGATTTCGATGGGCATGTCTTTTGCAAGTCGCAATTTAAAAGATGCAATAATAAAGGGGACAAACATGGTTTCGGATAGTGGCTACCCAGTAGCCACCACCAGTCTGAAGTCTTGTTTGCGTGAATTAGTCTGCGCCACGCTTGTGAGAAAGCTTTCATGATGTGGCTGGATATCGAAGTGATTAACTGAGATTTCAATGAATAGCGCAAAAAAATCAACACAGCATCTGATCAAAAAATACCCGAATCGCCGTCTGTACGACACCCAGACCAGTAGCTACATCACACTGGTCGACGTGAAGCAGTTCGTACTCGAAAACGACGATTTCGCAGTGGTCGATGCCAAATCCGGCGAGGATTTGACACGCAGCATTTTGTTGCAGATCATTCTGGAAGAAGAAGCTGGCGGAAGCCCGATGTTCTCCAGTGTTGTCCTGTCGCAGATCATCCGTTATTACGGACATGCCATGCAGGGTATGATGGGCAATTATCTGGAAAAAAACGTCCAGGCCTTTATCGATATCCAGAACAAGCTGGCAGAAAACTCAAAAGGCATTTACGAAGGCAAGCCCTTCAGCCCCGAAATGTGGACACAGTTCATGAATGTGCAGGGTCCGATGATGCAGGGCATGATGGGCAACTACATAGAACAGAGCAAGAATCTGTTTGTGCAAATGCAAGAGCAGATGCAAAGCCAGGCCAAAAATATGTTCAATGTCTTCCCGTTTAATCCGGAAGATGTGAATAAAAAGTAAATTATATAGATAGACGATCTTACTTAAGCCCCTGATTTATCAGGAAAATTGCCATTCATACGGCAAGGTGAGATGGCAAAGGGTACAATAGCGGATTCGCTTTTGTACCCTTTTTGCTATTTTTTGCTATTAAGTATCCGTTATGTCTATCATTGAAATCCGTCGTCAAGAACCTGCCAACGCACCCAAGGTTGGGTTTGTCTCTCTCGGTTGTCCGAAAGCCCTGGTTGACTCCGAACAGATCCTCACCCAACTGCGTGCCGAAGGGTATGACACCGCCAAATCCTATGACGGTGCTGACCTGGTCATTGTCAATACTTGCGGTTTTATTGATGCTGCCGTGCAGGAATCGCTGGACGCGATAGGTGAGGCGCTGGCTGAAAACGGCAGGGTCATCGTGACCGGTTGCCTGGGTGCCAAGAAGGGGGCTGATGGCAAGGACATGATACAGTCCATCCACCCTAAAGTACTGGAAGTGACTGGCCCGCATGCAGTGGGTGAAGTCATGGCCGCTGTGCACAAGCATTTGCCAAAACCCCATGAGCCCTTCTTTGATCTGGTGCCGGCCCAGGGTGTCAAGCTGACACCAAAACATTTTGCCTACCTGAAAATATCCGAAGGCTGTAACCATCGCTGCAGTTTTTGCATCATCCCATCCATGCGCGGCGACCTGGTATCGCGCCCGATTGCCGATGTCATGCTGGAAGCAGAAAACCTGTTCAAAGCCGGCGTCAAGGAATTGCTGGTGATTTCCCAGGACACCAGCGCCTATGGGGTGGATATCAAGTTCCGCACGGGCTTCTGGAATGGCAAGCCTGTCAAAACCCATATGACGCAACTGGTCGAAGCCCTGGGTGAACTGGCCAAACAATATGACGCCTGGGTGCGTCTGCACTATGTGTATCCGTACCCGCATGTCGATCAGATTATCCCTTTCATGAACAATGGCCATGTACTGCCGTATCTGGACGTGCCTTTGCAGCATGCCCACCCGGATGTGTTGAAGCGCATGAAGCGCCCGGCCAGTGGCGAGAAAAATATTGAACGCATCAAAGCCTGGCGTGCGATGTGCCCGGACATCACCATACGCTCGACCTTCATCGCCGGTTTCCCTGGCGAGACCGAAGAAGAATTCGAATACCTGCTGGATTTCTTGAAAGAAGCAGAGATTGACCGTCTGGGCTGTTTTGCCTATTCGCCGGTCGAAGGCGCGACAGCGAATGAAATTGAGAATCAATTGCCGGATGAAGTGCGCGAAGATCGCCGCCGCCGCGTCATGGAATTGCAAGAAGGCATATCCAAAAAACGCCTGCAGGCCAAAGTCGGTAAAACCATGCGTGTATTGATTGATTCCCTGGATCGCAGTGGCGGCGTTGGCCGCAGTTCTGCCGATGCACCTGAAATTGATGGTGTGGTCTACGTCAAGCCACCGTTTGAGCCACATCGCAAACTGAAGGTTGGTGAATTTGTCGATGTCACCATTACCGCCGCCGATGCCCATGACCTGTGGGGCGAGGCAGTTTGATGCGCGTCATGCCGGTGTTGAAAGTGTTGCTGCTGATGGTATTGATGAGTAGTTTGGGTTTGCCAGTGCAAGCTCAGCCATTTGCGCCTATGTCTAACCCGCAGTTTGCCAAACCGGTGGAATTGCGCGGCAAGCTGGGCGACGACAAGGTGACGATGCATATACAGCCAAAGCCCGAAGACAGGGATAGCGTCGAAGGTAACTATGTCGTCGCAGGTGGCAAGCGCAATCATGGCAAGAAGATTTTACTTGCTGGTGAAATCAGCGGCAATAAACTCAGCATGGAAGAATCCGAAGATGGTACGGACGTGTCTGGTCAGTGGGATGGTGAACTGAAAGACAATGTCATACGCGGTATCTGGCAATCGGACGATGGCAAAGTCAGCAAGGATTTTGTGCTGGAACTGGTCCCGCCTGCAAAAGCCAGAAAAAATAAAACGGCACAGCCACAAGGCAAGCCAGTCAAGTAAATCACCGGGCCCGGGCCATTACCATGGCCTGATTGCCCCGCTTTATCCAACGTCAAAAACCACTACACCCTCAACCCCTTGCGTCACGCGGGCGACTATCTCGCCTTGCGGGTTGACGATGCATGTGCAGCCGTGGCTAAGCTTGTCACCCGATACACCAACAATGTCAGAAGAAACGACCCAGCAAGCTGTTTCGATGGCTCTCTGGCGTAGATTCTCTACACTCTTGTGCCGCCATTTGTCAGCAGTGGCGACAGCAAGCATATTATTAAGCGGGTAGCAGATCAGGCGAGCAGCTTGTGTGCTGAGCCGTTTTGCGCAATCAGGGAAATTCGCATCAAAGCAGATATTGATGCCAAATAAAAAACCTGATTTCTGAAAAACAGGCATGTCGCGGCCTGGTAAAAATGCCTGTTCTTGCGGGTGATTTTTGGCGTAGATGCCGCGCAGCTTGCCTTTGCCGATAAGTGCAGCAGAGTTATAGTAACCGTCTATGCCTTGCTCGACAAAACCAATAATCAAATCGGTGGAAAAAGGGGATAACTTCGTCAGTATGTCATTGAACGAAGGGCTGTCAACAGCGATGGCCCGACGCGCAATGATTTGCTGATCGCTGGTGTATCCCTGCAAATAACATTCAGGAAATACAGCCAGTTCCACACCCTGATTGTCACACCAGGCCAAATCGTCCTGCAGGCGAGCCAGGGTGCCGGCGATGTCATCAAATAAGGGGCGGCGCTGGAATGTGGCTACACGGATTTTTTGCATAAGGGTATCGGATCCGTCTTCGTTTAAAAAATGCACTGACACATGCATTGTGCTGATGAGGTCAGCGGTGTTGCTAATCGTCTTGTCATGGACGCAGCTCAAACTGTAACCCATCCAGGTACAGGCCAGTGCAGCCTGGTGAAATCCTGAAGCGCAAAGTCCCGGTTCTGCGTTAACATAGCCCTTCATCTGTGGATATCTTAATCAAAGAAAAAGTGGCCATGTCGGAAAATTCAAATTCTCAACGCGGATTCAATACCCGCGTCATTCATAGCGATTACGAAGCACCAGACGGTTTTGGGGCTCTCCCTGTCGCGATACATCATGCTTCCACCGTATTGTTTACGGATGTGGCGTCCATGCGTTCCCGAAGCTGGCAAGACAAATCTGCTTATACCTATGGCCTGCACGGCACACCAACCAGCTTCACGCTGGAAGCCAGGCTGGCCGAGATAGAGCAGGGCAAGCATTGCCTGCTGACACCGAGCGGGCTGGCCGCCATCACGCTGGTGAATATGGCTTTTCTGGCGAGTGGTGATCATGTGCTGATCCCGGACAATGTGTATAGCCCGAATCGCGAACTGGCAGACTGGCTGTCGCGCAGTTTTGGTGTCCATGTCAGTTATTACGACCCCCTGATCGGGGCGGGCATTGCTGCGCTGATTCGTGATAACACCAAATTGATCTGGGCCGAGGCTCCTGGCTCGGTTTCCATGGAAGTGCCGGACGTGCCGGCGATATGTGCCGCCGCCCACGCACGTGGGGTGTTGGTGGCGCTGGACAATACCTGGTCTGGCGGGATTGCCTTTCCGGCGTTTGAACATGGCATCGATATCATCATGCAGGCGCTGACCAAATACCAGAGTGGTGGTTCGGACGTTTTGATGGGGGCAGTGATTACCCGTGACGGGGCATTGAATATCCGTTTGCAGACAGCGCATATGCGCCTGGGCTTTGGTGTCGGCATGGATGATGTTTACCTGGTGTTGCGCAATCTGCCAACGCTGCAATTGCGTTTCCAGGCGCATGACCAAAGTGCACGCCAGGTCGCTGCATGGTTAAAGACGCGGCCAGAAATCAGTACGGTATTGCATCCGGCATTGCCAGGCTGTCCGGGTCATGAAATCTGGCAGCGCGACTTTACTGGTGCCGGTGGCTTGTTCTCGGTTTTATTTGATGAGAAATACACAGAGCAACAGACCGATGGTTTTGTCGATAGCCTGAAGCTGTTCAAGATCGGTTTTAGCTGGGGTGGGGCGCATAGCTTGTGCGTGCCTTATCGCATTGAACAAATGCGTCAGCACTGGCCGCACAAAGGTATCTTGGTGCGCTTCAATATAGGGTTGGAAGACAGCGCAGATTTGATTACCGATATCGAACAGGCATTGGCGCAAATGACGTGAGTTGGATTGGACTGTGTTGATATTGAGTAGAGATGCAGGTGCAAGTGCAAGAATGGGCAGACTGCAAACGGTCGGCCCATGCACATAGCATAGCGAAATTATTTGCTGGCGCTGCTGGCTGTCGCGTCAGATGCGGGTGCTGGTGTAGCGGTAGCTGAAGCCGCGACAGGTGCCACTGGTGCCACAGGCGTTTCTGGCCCGGATGCACTGGCCGAAGCTGAGTGAACTTCAGTAGGATTATGGCCGGCTGCTTCGCCTTGCATATCCACTTTGTCGCCTGCCTTGAAAATCAGGAGCAGGGCAGCGGCTGCAAAAATAATAAAGCCGACGAGAATTTTCCACATGTTTGTCTCCAGAATTGTACTTATAAGATGCGACAAGCTTAGATGTCCTTGCTTACATCATTCTTGCATTGCCACAGCACAAAAGAAAGAAAGGTGAATTTCAAAAGAAATTCACCTTTCTTATTTAATCCCCGTGACGGGGATTAATGTACAGCGCATGGGTATTGCTTATGTTTGCTGATTTTTGCTTCTTTTGTTAATTACGCAGCCAGCAATTGACGCAATACGAATGGCAGGATGCCGCCATGTTTGTAGTAGTCAACTTCGATAGGCGTATCGATGCGCAACAGGACTTTGACTTCCTGTTTATCGCCATTGGCACGGTGGATGACCAGAGTCACTTCTTGCTGTGGCTTGATTTCATCTTCTATGCCTTTCAGGTCGTACGATTCAGTACCTGTGATGCCCAGGCTGTCAACACTGTCAGTACCCAGGAATTGCAGCGGCAATACGCCCATGCCAACCAGGTTGGAGCGGTGGATACGTTCAAAAGAACGGGCGATGACTGCTTTCACGCCCAGCAATTGTGTGCCTTTTGCTGCCCAGTCACGGGAAGAGCCTGTGCCGTATTCTTCGCCACCGAAAATCATGGTCGGTACGCCGTCTGCAATGTATTTCATCGCTGCATCGTAAATTGCCATCGGTTCGCCGGTTGGCTGAAACAGGGTTTCGCCGCCTTCAACGCGGGAGCCATCTTCCTTCGCCGGGATCATCAGGTTTTTGATACGCACGTTGGCAAATGTGCCGCGCATCATGATTTCATGGTTGCCACGACGTGAGCCGTAGGAATTGAAATCAGCCTTCAAAACGCCGTTTTCTTTCAGCCATTTACCTGCAGGGCTGGATTCCTTGATCGAGCCAGCTGGTGAGATGTGATCGGTCGTGATGGAATCACCAAACACGCCCAATGCGCGCGCACCAGTGATGCCGGTTGCCGCTGCTTTTGGTTCCATCGTGAAATCAGCAAAGAAGGGTGGCTCAGCGATGTAGGTGGAAGTAGGCCAGTTGTAGACTTCGCCTTCAGCGACGCCCTGGATGTTTTCCCACAGTTTGCCTGGTGCACCTTTGACGTCTGCATAGTTTTCCTTGAAGGTCTTGGAATTCATCGCATACTTCATCAGCTTGTTGATTTCAGCACTGGTAGGCCAGATGTCACCCAGGAAAATATCCTTGCCTTTAACGCGGCCAACTGGCTCTGTCATCAGGTCTCTGGTCATGTTGCCAGCGATGGCGTAAGCCACCACCAACGGCGGAGATGCCAGGAAGTTGGAGCGGATATTCGGGTGAATCCGTGCTTCAAAGTTGCGGTTGCCAGACAGGATGGCAGAAGCCACGATGTCGTTGGCAACAATCGCTTCATTCATCGCTGGTGTCAGATCACCGGCATTGCCGATACAGGTTGTACAGCCATAAGCGGTGACGCCGAAGCCGAGTTTTTCCAGGTAAGGCAGCAAGCCTGCCGCTTCCAGGTATTTGGTGACGACGCGCGAGCCAGGAGCCAGCGAAGTCTTGATATGTGGCGCCACTTTCAAGCCAGCTTCTACCGCTTTCTTGGCCAGCAAGCCAGCTGCCAGCAAGACGCTAGGATTGGATGTATTGGTGCAGGAAGTAATTGCAGCGATCAGGACATCGCCGTTTTTGACTTTGACGCCATCGCTATTGGTGTAGACCGCATCCAGATCTTCGGCTTTTTTGTTGAAGCCGTTTTCAGATGTTGGTTTGGCAAACAGGTCGGCGAAAGTGGATTTGACGTGACCGATTTCAATGCGATCCTGTGGGCGTTTCGGGCCAGCCAGGGAAGGTGCAACGGTGGACAGATCCAGCGAGATTTCGGTGGTGTAGTCGATGTCGCCAGCGTTAGGGATGCCGAACATTTTCTGGGCTTTGAAATAGCCTTCGAATGCATCGATTTCTGCCTTGGTGCGGCCTGTGCCTTTGAAGTAATCTATCGTTGCTTCATCAACCGGGAAGAAACCCATGGTGGCGCCGTATTCTGGTGCCATGTTGGCGATGGTGGCGCGGTCTGTCAGCGACAGGGAACGTGTGCCTTCGCCGAAGAATTCAACAAACTTGCCAACTACCTTGGCTTTACGCAGCAATTCTGTGATGGTCAGTACCAGATCCGTTGCAGTACAACCTTCGCGCAATGCGCCAGTCAGGTTGACGCCGACCACGTCCGGTGTCAGGAAGTAGACAGGCTGGCCCAGCATGCCGGCTTCCGCTTCGATACCACCCACGCCCCAGCCGACTACGCCGATACCGTTGATCATGGTGGTGTGGGAATCAGTACCTACCAGTGTGTCCGGATAGTACACGTCGTTTTTCTTGGCATCTTTGATTTTGTGTACACCGCGTGCCAGGTATTCCAGGTTAACCTGGTGAACGATACCAAAGCCAGGAGGAACCACGCCAAAAGTATCAAATGCCTGCATACCCCATTTCATGAACTGGTAACGCTCGTTATTGCGTTGGAATTCCAGTTTCATGTTCAGGTCCAGCGCTTTCTTTTCGCGGAAATGATCGATCTGTACAGAGTGATCAACCACCAGATCAACCGGCACCAAAGGTTCGATGTTCTTAGGGTTTTTACCTTGCTTGGCGGCGACGTTACGCATGGCAGCCAGGTCGGCCAGCAAAGGGACGCCCGTGAAATCTTGCAGGACAACGCGGGAAACGACGAAAGGAATTTCATCGGTGCGGGTGGCGGTTGCGCTCCAGTTGGCCAATTGCTTTACATGTTCATCAGTAACTTTTTTGCCGTCGCAGTTACGCAATACCGATTCCAGAACCACGCGGATGGAAACGGGCAGACGGGAGATTTTTACACCGAGATTTTTTTCCAGTGCGGGCAAAGAAAAGAACTTGCCTTTCTTGGTGTCTGAAATTTTGAAATCTTTCAGGGTTTTGAATGCATCTTTGTACGCATTTTGGCTCATGGCTGTTCCTTATTTACAAAAATCAACGATCAGAAAATTTACTTGCTACTACTTTTTTATTTGATGAATATTATTTTAGAAGTACCGGTGTCGCTTTGGTGTTATCCACTTCTGCCAGGGCAGGTGTTGCGGTCTTGCATTCATTGGCCAGTTGCTGACCCTTGAGTGAATCGAGTAACAGGCCTTTTGCCGGAATACCTATCCAGATCAAACCTGATTTGCGGTTTTCAAAACGCACGGCACCGGTCGTCGTGTCCACCTTGGACAAGCGGTACAAACGTTTTTTCCAGCGCATGGCAACGTGGTCAGTATCTTCAGGGTTGATGTACATCGTCAATGAATTACCCAGTTCACATTTGTATTCGAAACTGCTGTGCTGTTGTATGTCCGGTTCTGGCTCATCGCTTTCTTTGCTGGCCGCAGCGGCAGCTGGTTTCGCTGTTTTGGCACCGACCTTGGTTTTGCTATGTGGTGCTTCCACTGCGTGGACGTTGGCAGTGAGCATTGCGCATGCGGCAAATGCCAGGCTGATAAAAGAAAGTAATTTCATGAGGGTCTCCCTAGAGTAATTCTCGTGCTGCTTCTGGTAATACAACTTGCCCAAACTGGGCCTTTTTTAAAACTGTCCAATAGTAGCGGTAACTGGCGCGGTCGTGTAGCTGTCCTTGCCACTGTATTGGTCCCCATTGATGCGCTTTGGCTGATGACAGGATGGATACGGCTTCATCGATTTCCTGGTTGGGGGGCGTCAGCGCGCCAACTATGGCCTTAATCTGGTCCGGATGTATGCTCCACATGCGGGTATAGCCGCATTCCTGGGCGGCACGGCGCGCATCATTGGCGACCACGTCCTTGTCCCGGATTTCTGTGGTCACATTATGCGAGGGGATTTTTCCATGATGATGACAGGCGGCAGCTATTTCCAGCTTGGCGCGTAGTACCAGTGGATGCTCAAACTGTCCGGGCGAGCGCATGGCTGTGGCTGGAATGGCACCGTAATGGGCGGATACAAAGTCCATCAGGCCAAATGACAGGCACTGCACCTGGGGCAGGGCAGCAATGTCCCTTACTTCAGCCAGGGCGCCATGTGTTTCTATTAATACATGGACAGGTATCAGGCTGCCATCTGCCTTCTGCGCGTGGCGATTGATACGGCTGAGGGCAGACTGCACCTCGGCCACACTCTCCACTTTCGGCAAAACCACATAGGCCAGTTTGGTGGCGGCAGTGGGCAGGATAATGGATAAGTCCTGCTCAAAGGCAGGATGATGCAGGTCGTGCACGCGCACGCCTATGCGTTGAAACAGATTTTCTGTGCCCGACACTAAAGACGCGACCAGCACGGCATGGGCTTTTTCATTGCCGGCGGCTGCGCCGTCTTCACAGTCAAGCGTGATATCGAAAACGGGGCCAAGTTCCTGCTGTAAGGCGATGGACTTGCGCATGAGCTTTTCAGAGCCGGCATAGTGATCGCAGACCGGTAAAAACACCGGTGGTAACTGATCCTGAAAAAGCACAGAGGAGGGATGCATCTTGAATATGGCGTCTTGATTGAGGCAGTCTGCGGCGAGTGGCCGCAGACTGTCTCAGACTTGATTAACCTACCAGGTGTTTCACGCCATCACGCTCTTCTTGCAACTCTTTGAGAGTGATGTTGATGCGTTCGCGGGAGAATTCGTCGATTTCCAGACCTTGAACGATCTTGTATTCGCCGTTTTCTGTGGTGACAGGGAAGCCGAACATGGTGCCTTCAGGGATGCCATAAGAGCCATCGGAAGCGATGCCCATGGTAGTCCATTTGCCGTTTGTGCCCAGAATCCAGTCACGTACGTGGTCAATCGCTGCATTTGCTGCGGATGCTGCAGAAGACAGACCGCGTGCTTCGATGATGGCAGCGCCGCGTTTGCCAACGGTAGGCAGGAACACATCCTTGTTCCAGACTTGATCGTTGATCAGGTCTTTGACGGATGCGCCATCTACTGTCGCGAAGCGATAGTCAGCGTACATGGTTGGGGAATGATTACCCCAGACGCACAGTTTTTCAACTGCAGCAACCGGTTTGCCAACTTTGGCAGCAACCTGGGACAACGCACGGTTGTGATCCAGGCGCAGCATGGCTGTAAAGTTTTTAGCTGGCAGGGAAGGTGCCGATTTCATTGCAATGTAAGCATTGGTGTTGGCTGGATTGCCGACCACCAGGACTTTAACGTTGCGGGAAGCAACGGCGTCCAGTGCCTTACCTTGTACCGTGAAAATCTGTGCGTTGGCTTCCAGCAGATCTTTGCGTTCCATGCCTGGGCCGCGTGGACGTGCGCCAACCAGCAGGGCGACGTCGATGTCCTTGAATGCTGTCAGTGGATCGCTGTGAGCAGACATGCCGGCCAGCAACGGGAAAGCGCAGTCATCGATTTCCATCATGACGCCTTTCAGCGCTTTTTGTGCTTTTTCGTCAGGGATTTCTAACAATTGCAGTATCACTGGCTGGTCTTTGCCCAGCATGTCGCCATTGGCGATACGGAATAGAAGGGAATAGCCGATTTGGCCTGCGGCGCCGGTAACAGCTACGCGCATAGGGGATTTCGCCATGATGCATCTCCGAAGTGGTGTAAAAACGAATTTCAAACAAATGCCTTGCCCGCAGGACGTGTGAATGTTGCGGGCACTGTGTAAAACGCTTAATGATACCGTTGAAAACCATGCCAGTCAGCCAAAATCAGCGCTGAAGCCGTTTTTCTTCCTTTACATTAAAGACGTTCGAACTATATTGCACTGGTGTGGCAGCAGTGCTGACTACTGCTGTGGGCAGGCTGCCAATTATATTCCCCGAGAGTTTAGGTGCTGTGCGCTGAAGTGTCAATGAATATCTTATGTCTTATATAAGACATATTACTTGACACTTTGTTCTGGACGGGATGGGTGGTTTCGTGGTGAAATTGCAGTCTATGAACTCAATCATTCCTATCGCAAGTAATCAGCCTGTCAGTCCAGCTACGCCTGGTACAGGTGCTGCTGCTTCGTCCTTGAGTGCTTCGCCTACATTCAGCCCATTATATCAACAGATAAAAGCCCTGATCACCCAGAGCCTGCAATCGGGTGAGTGGAAGCCGGGCGAGCTAATTCCCAGTGAAATGGAATTGGCCAGCCGCTTCAAGGTCAGCCAGGGTACGGTGCGCAAGGCGATTGATGAGTTGTCGGCAGAAAACCTGGTGGTGCGCCGGCAGGGCAAGGGAACCTTTGTGGCGACCCATCACGAGGCGCGCTCGCAGTTTCGTTTCTTGCGGCTGGCGCCGGACGAAGGTGTGCCGCATTACCCCGAAAATAAAATTGTTGAAGTCAAGCGCATGCGTGCACCAGCCGAGGTGGCGCGTCTGCTGGATATCAAATCCGGGGATTCCGTTGTTTTCATCCGCCGTGTGCAGTCTTTTTCTGGCGTGCCTACCATTCTGGATGATTTGTGGTTGCCTGGTTCCATCTTCAAAGGACTGACCGCCGAACGCCTGAATGAATACAAGGGGCCGATGTATGGCCTGTTTGAAACCGAATTCGGCACCCACATGATCCGCGCCTCGGAGCAGATTCGTGCTGTCTGCGCAGATGAGCAAGTCGCTCCCTTGCTGAATGTTGAGGTCGGCATGCCTTTGCTCAATGTGGAGCGGGTTTCTTTCACGTATGGTGATAAGCCGGTTGAGTTGCGTCGTGGTTTGTACCTGACAGTTAATCATCACTACCGAAATGAATTGAGCTAGTGCAGCACTACACCAGTACCGGCTGTTATTGCCACGTTGCTGGCAGCATCAATGGCTGCATTTCAAGTGGGATTGCCTGGTTTCGCGTTGATCCGTGCTCAGCGAGAGTGTTGGGTTTGGGTTTAAGATAGCGATATTTTGTAAATTGGACTGATTTTTGTTGGTGCAATGCACCAAAATGAGCGAAAATTGCAAGGTTTATGTACAGACTAGTTAATGGGGAGATTATTTATGTCTGAAGTAGTAAAAACCAGACCGCGCTTTGGTGTAATGCGCCTGATAGATGCGACTGGCTACAGGCTGCCACTGGCGGGCTTTGTTTCCATCTTGCATCGTGGCAGTGGAATGTTGATGTTCTTGTTGTTGCCTTTCATTTTGTATTTGCTCGATAAAAGTCTCACTTCAGAAACGACGTTCGCTGAATTGCAGGGTTTTATTGCACCTAATGTTTTTGTCAAGTTGGTCATCCTTGCCCTGGTCTGGGCGTACTTGCATCATTTCTGTGCGGGTATTCGTCATTTGTTCATGGATCTTCACTTTGGTCTGAATAAGGAATCTGCACGCAAGTCGGCGGTCAGTGTTCTGGTGATCAGCCTGGTGTTGGCTGCTTTGACAGGCCTGAAATTGTTTGGAGTATTTTGATGGCAAATAACAATATTGGTCCAAAGCGCCTGGTCGTAGGTGCAAGCTATGGCTTGCGCGACTGGTTGGCGCAACGTGTCACGGCAATCGTGATGGCTTTGTATACAGTGATTTTGCTTGGTCTGTTTTTGACTGGCAAAAATTTCAGTTACGAAGCGTGGGCTGGCATATTCGCCATGCAATGGTTCAAGCTGGCGACATTCTCTGTCATCGTTTGCCTGTTGTATCACGCCTGGGTAGGTATGCGTGATGTCTGGATGGATTATGTGACACACAGCGTCTTTGTGCGTCTGGTATTTCAGGTTGCCACTATTCTGTGGCTGATTGCTTGTGCTGGCTATGCTGCACAGATTTTGTGGAGAGTATAAAAGTGGCTGCAATTAAATCCACAATTCCTAGCCGCCGTTTTGACGCGGTCATCGTTGGTGCTGGCGGTTCTGGCATGCGTGCTTCGCTGCAACTGGCTGAAGCTGGCCTGAATGTCGCGGTACTGTCGAAAGTATTTCCTACCCGTTCTCATACGGTAGCAGCGCAGGGCGGTATTGGTGCTTCCCTGGGCAATATGTCGGAAGATAACTGGTACTGGCACATGTTTGACACGGTCAAGGGTTCCGATTACCTGGGTGACCAGGATGCGATCGAATTCATGTGCCGTGAAGCGCCAAAAGTCGTGTACGAACTCGAACATTTTGGTATGCCGTTTGACCGTAATGCCGATGGCACCATTTATCAGCGTCCATTTGGCGGTCACACTGCCAATTTCGGTGAAAAACCTGTACAGCGTGCCTGTGCTGCAGCTGACCGTACCGGTCACGCCTTGCTGCATACCCTGTATCAGCGCAATGTGCGCGCCCGTACCCATTTCTTTGTTGAATGGATGGCGATTGACCTGATCCGCGATGCGGACGGTGATGTGCTGGGTGTTGTTGCGCTGGAAATGGAAACTGGCGAAGTCATGATGCTGGAAGCCAAAACCACGATATTTGCCACTGGCGGTGCCGGTCGTATCTGGGCAGCGTCGACCAATGCATTTATCAATACCGGTGACGGTATGGGCATGGCTGCACGTGCTGGCTTGCCGCTGGAAGATATGGAATTCTGGCAATTCCACCCAACCGGTGTTGCTGGTGCGGGTGTTTTGATTACCGAAGGCGTGCGCGGTGAAGGCGGTATCCTGGTGAATAGCCAGGGTGAGCGTTTCATGGAACGTTATGCGCCTACGCTGAAAGACCTGGCACCGCGTGACTTCGTTTCGCGTTCTATGGACCAGGAAATCAAGGAAGGCCGTGGCTGTGGTCCGAACAAGGATCACGTCATGCTGGATCTGCGCCACATCGGTGCTGAAACGATACAGAAACGCCTGCCATCGATCCTGGAAATCGCCCACAAGTTTGCCAACGTGGATGCGACCAAAGAACCGATTCCTGTCGTTCCTACCATTCACTATCAGATGGGCGGTATCCCGACCAATATCTATGGTCAGGTAGTGGCGCCGAAAAACGGTGGCAGTGAAATCGTCAATGGTTTGTACGCAATCGGCGAGTGCGCCTGCGTATCTGTGCACGGTGCCAACCGTCTGGGTACCAATTCGCTGCTCGATTTGCTGGTGTTTGGTCGTGCTGCCGGTAATCACGTGGTTGCCAGCAAGCTCAAAGAACGCAGCAACAAGGATTTGCCGGCTGATGCAGCTGATCTGGCGCTGTCACGTTTGTCCAAGCTGGAAACCAGTACCGGTTCCGAGCGCGTACAAGACGTTGCCAATGATATTCGTGCCACCATGCAGCAATACTGCGGCGTGTTCCGTACTGATGAATTGCTGCAAACCGGCTACAAGAAAATTATGGAGCTTGATGAGCGTCGCAAGCATGTTTCTTTCAAGGATAAATCCAAGGTCTTCAATACTGCACGGGTAGAAGCGCTGGAACTGGATAACCTGATCGAAACAGCCAAGGCAACGATTACATCGGCCGCCGCCCGTAAAGAATCCCGTGGTGCGCATGCACACCGTGATTACGAACAACGCGACGACGTTAACTGGATGAAGCATAGCTTGTGGTATTCCGAAGGCAATCGCCTCGACTACAAGCCAGTCGTGACCAAACCACTGACTGTGGAAACCTTCAAACCGAAACCACGTACATTCTAAAGAGATACCGATATGGCACGTACACTAAAATTCCAAATATATCGCTACGATCCGGACAAGGACGCCAAGCCTTACATGCAGGATCTGACAGTAGAACTGCAAGATACCGACAAGATGTTGTTGGATGCATTGCAGCGCATCAAGTCTGACGTTGATGATTCCCTGGCGCTGCGCCGTTCATGCCGTGAAGGTGTGTGTGGTTCTGACGCCATGAACATCAATGGCAAGAATGGTCTGGCCTGTACCACCAACCTGAACGAATTGACTGAGCCTATCAAATTGCGTCCTTTGCCTGGCTTGCCAGTGATTCGCGACCTGATCGTGGATATGACGCAATTCTTCAAGCAATATAATTCCATCAAGCCTTATCTGATGAATGATTCCATTCCACCAGAAAAAGAACGTTTGCAGTCACCTGCCGAACGGGAAGAACTGGATGGTCTGTATGAATGCATCCTGTGCGCCTGCTGTTCGACTTCCTGCCCGTCTTTCTGGTGGAATCCGGACAAATTCGTTGGCCCTGCAGGTTTGTTGCAGGCATACCGTTTCATTGCTGATTCCCGTGATGAAGCAACTGGTGCGCGCCTGGACAATCTGGAAGATCCGTATCGTCTGTTCCGTTGCCACACAATCATGAACTGTGTGGATGTCTGTCCTAAAGGTCTGAATCCTACCCGTGCTATCGGTAAGATTAAAGAACTGATGGTGCGTCGCGCGGTCTAAGAAGGTGTTGTTGTCAGCGATGCTCCGGCATCGCTGCTATTTCATGCGGTTTTTTACGGGTTACCTGAGAATCGCATGAAATAGTCAGTATGGAAGAGAATTAATTATGTCTGAGTCACAAGCGGTACCCCATCAAAGCGACCCGGTAAAGCGGGCCCGTTTGCGGTGGCGGGCGAGGCGCGGCTTGCTGGAAAACGATCTGATCTTGACGCGTTTCCTGGATGCCCATGAAGAATCCCTGACAGATGAGGAAGTGGATGCCTTCGGCCGCCTGATGGAATTGCCAGACAATACGTTAATGGATTTGATCATGGCTAAAAAGCAGCCAGAAGCCGAGGTCGATCTTCCTCATGTCCATGCTTTATTGCTACGTCTGCAAACGGCGTAAGTCAATTTGATTTTTGTGTTTTTTTGATTAACGACTCACCTCTTATCTGAAGGAAGAGCCATGACTAATTCTGAAACAAAAGCCACCCTATCATTTTCCGATGGCTCCCCAGCGCTGGAAATGCCAATTTACAAGGGCTCTATTGGTCCTGATGTGATTGACATCCGCAAGTTGTACGGCTCTACCGGCATGTTTACGTATGATCCGGGTTTCATGTCCACCGCAGCCTGTAATTCTTCCATCACCTACATCGATGGCGACAAGGGTGAACTGTTGTATCGCGGTTATCCGATCGAACAACTGGCAGTCAATGGCGGCGATTTCCTGGAAACTTGCTACCTGTTGCTGAATGGCGAATTGCCAAATGCTGCGCAAAAGAAAGAATTTGTTGCGACTGTCACCAATCACACCATGGTGCATGAGCAGATGCAATTCTTCTTCCGTGGTTTCCGTCGTGATGCTCATCCTATGTCGGTTTTGGTAGGTACAGTTGGCGCGCTGGCATCGTTCTACCATGATTCGCTGGACATCAATGATCCGCATCACCGTGAAGTATCGGCGATTCGCCTGATCGCCAAGATGCCGACCCTGGTTGCCATGGCTTACAAATATTCCATAGGCCAGCCTTTCGTGTATCCACGCAATGACCTGTCCTACAGTGCCAACTTCATGCACATGATGTTCTCGACACCATGTGAGCCATACAAAACCAATGAAGTGCTGGTACGTGCGCTGGATCGTATCCTGATCCTGCACGCAGATCACGAGCAAAATGCATCTACATCGACCGTGCGTCTGGCGGGTTCTTCCGGTGCCAATCCATTTGCCTGTATCGCTGCCGGTATCGCTTGCCTGTGGGGTCCTGCTCACGGTGGCGCGAATGAAGCGGCATTGAGCATGCTGGAAGAAATCGGCAGCGTCGACAATATTCCTAACTTTATCGCTCAGGTAAAAGACAAGAATTCCGGCGTCAAGCTGATGGGCTTTGGTCACCGCGTCTATAAAAATTATGACCCACGCGCCAAACTGATGCGTGAAACTTGCTACGAAGTATTGCAAGAACTCGGTCTGCAAGACGACCCACTGTTCAAGCTTGCCATGGCGCTGGAAAAAATCGCTCTGGAAGATGACTATTTCGTCAGCCGCAAGCTGTATCCTAATGTCGATTTCTATTCAGGCATCGTACAGCGCGCGCTGGGCATCCCAACCGCCTTGTTCACTGGTATTTTCGCCTTGGCGCGTACAGTAGGCTGGATCGCTCAGTGGAAAGAAATGATTTCTGATCCTGAGCAAAAAATTGGCCGTCCTCGTCAGTTGTTTGTTGGCGCAGCCAAGCGCGACGTGCCACCAATCGACAAACGTTGATGTTCAGACGCTGGTTTTTTAATCAGTTCTGATGTTGTAAAAAGCGAGTCTTTAAGAACCTGTTTACGATCTGTAGCGAGCGAGCGTCAGCGGGGTGAAGAGCAGCGCAAAAAGCGGAATGTACTTAAGTACATGAGCATTTTGAGCAGCGCATGAGCCCCGATCACGCCCGCGCAGCAAGATCGCAAACAGGTTCTAAGACTCGCTTTTTTTTTTCTTTAAATATGCTATGCTTCGGCACGAAAGTGATTTTTACATATAACTTTCGCGATTAAATCAAAAATCATATTAAAAGAGCATGATTTTTGATTCGATCACGAGGATAGTTTGAAATAAGCCCTTCCCCACAACTTGATGTGCAATCCGCTAACCGGTCAGGCCGTGTCGCGGAAGGTTAGATTAACCCGCTAATCTCGCGAAACGCGAAGAAAGGTGAGCAAGATGATGCAACAATATAACGCCAACTCGTACTTGTTCGGCGGCAATGCGCCGTACGTAGAAGAACTGTATGAAGCGTATCTGAATAATCCCGGTTCTGTTCCTGAAAATTGGCGCGCGTACTTTGACGCCATGCAAAATGTGCCTGCAGTCGATGGCTCTGCCAAACCCGACGTTGCGCATGCTCCCGTCATTGCTTCCTTTGCTGAACGTGCCAAACAAGGCCCGATACGCGCAGTCAATGCCACAAATGATGCTGAAATGGGCCGTAAACGCGTCGCTGCCCAGCAACTGATCGCTGCTTATCGCTTCCTCGGTAGCCATTGGGCCAATCTGGACCCACTGCAGCGCCAGGAACGTCCAAGTATCCCGGAACTAGAACCCAGTTTTTATGGCTTTACTGATGCGGACATGGATATCCAGTTCAACATCAGCAATACCTATTTCGGACCAGAAACTGCATCCTTGCGCGACCTTCTGAATGCCTTGCGTGATACCTATTGTCGTTCCATTGGTGCCGAGTTCATGTACATCAGCGATCCGACTGAAAAGCGTTGGTTGCAACAAAAACTCGAAGCCATCCGCTCTACACCATCCTTTACCCTGGAAAAGAAAAAACACATCCTCGACCGCCTGACTGCGGCTGAAGGTCTGGAGCGTTATCTGCACACCAAATATGTGGGTCAGAAGCGTTTCTCCCTGGAAGGTGGCGAGAGCTTTATCGCCTCCATGGATGAAACCATCCAGCGCGCCGGTGAGCGCGGTGTGGAAGAAATCGTTATCGGTATGGCCCACCGTGGTCGTCTGAACGTACTGGTCAATACCCTGGGCAAAATGCCACAGGATCTGTTTGCCGAATTTGAAGGCAAGCATGGTGACGATTTGCCAGCAGGTGACGTTAAATACCACCAGGGCTTCTCGTCCGATATTTCTACTCCAGGCGGCCCGGTCCACCTGTCGCTGGCGTTTAATCCTTCCCATCTGGAAATCGTCAACCCGGTGGTTGAAGGTTCTGTCAAAGCACGTATGGACCGTCGTGGCGACAAAGATGGCTCGCAGGTTTTGCCTATCCTGGTACACGGCGACGCCGCGTTTGCAGGGCAGGGCGTGGTCATGGAAACCCTGAACCTGGCGCAGACTCGCGGCTATGGTACAGGTGGTACTGTGCATATCGTCATCAATAACCAGATCGGTTTTACGACTTCCGATCCACGCGATTCTCGTTCGACCCTGTATTGCTCCGACGTCGTCAAGATGATCGAAGCGCCGGTATTGCACGTCAATGCAGATGATCCTGAAGCGGTTGTTCTGGCCACCCAGATCGCCCTGGATTACCGTATGGAATTCAAGAAGGATGTCGTGGTTGACATCATCTGCTATCGCAAACTGGGTCACAATGAGCAAGATACACCTGCGCTGACCCAGCCTTTGATGTACAAGAAGATTGGTCAGCATCCTGGCACGCGCAAGATGTATGCAGACAAGCTGGCAGCGCAGGGCGCTATTCCTGCGGATGGTGGCGATCAGATGATCAAGGCTTACCGTGATGCCATGGATGCCGGCAAGCATACCCATGATCCGGTCATTTCCAATTTCAAAAACAAATACGCAGTTGACTGGATTCCTTTTCTCAACCGCAAATGGACAGATGCGGCTGACACTGCCGTTCCATTGACAGAGCTGAAGCGTCTGGCTGAACGTATTACCGTCGTGCCTGAAGGCTTCAAGCCGCATAGTCTGGTAGAAAAAGTCCTGGGTGACCGCGCTAACATGGGTCGTGGCGACATGAACCTGGACTGGGGCATGGGCGAACATCTGGCGTATGCATCCCTGGTATCTTCCGGTTATGCAATTCGTCTGACAGGTCAGGATGCAGGTCGCGGTACCTTCGTTCATCGTCATGCCGTCTTGCATGATCAAAATCGTGAGCGTTGGGATGCCGGTACTTATATCCCTCTGCAAAACATTTCTGACAAGCAGGCCCCATTCACAGTCATCGATTCGGTCTTGTCTGAAGAAGCGGTACTGGGCTTTGAATATGGTTATTCCACAGCAGAACCAAATACGCTGACCATCTGGGAAGCGCAATTCGGCGATTTCGCCAACGGCGCGCAAGTGGTTATCGATCAGTTCATCAGCTCTGGTGAAGTGAAATGGGGTCGTGCATCCGGTCTGGTCATGATGCTGCCGCATGGTTACGAAGGCCAGGGTCCGGAACATTCATCCGCACGTCCTGAGCGTTTCCTGCAACTGTGTGCTGACAACAATATGCAAGTGGTGCAGCCGACGACAGCAGCACAGATTTTCCATCTGTTGCGTCGTCAGATGATACGCATGTTCCGTAAGCCATTGGTCATCATGACACCGAAATCCCTGTTGCGTAACAAGGATGCCGGTTCACCGTTGTCCGACCTGGCCAAAGGCAGCTTCCACACTGTCATCGGCGAAGTGGATGAAAAAATCGACGCGAAAAAAGTCAAGCGCGTGGTCGCCTGCTCAGGCAAGGTGTATTACGACCTGGTTAATTCTCGTAAAGAGCGTGGCCAGACTGATACGGCAATTATCCGTGTTGAACAGTTGTATCCTTTCCCGCACAAGAGCTTTGCTGCAGAACTGAAGAAATTCCCGAACTTGACGGAATTGGTCTGGGCACAAGATGAGCCGCAAAATCAGGGACCATGGTTCCAGATCCAGCACAATATTTTTGAAAGCCTGGAAGAAGGGCAAAAGCTTGCTTATGCCGGTCGTCCAGCGAGTGCATCGCCAGCTGTCGGTTATTACGACAAGCACTATGCGCAACAAAAAGCATTGCTGGAAACGGCATTTTCCAAACTCAAAGGCTTTGTCCTGACCAAATAATGACGCGATGCGACATCAGAAGCTGATGTCGCATTTGGCTACCCGAATCGGAGAGTAAAAAAATGGCAATTATCGAAGTAAAAGTTCCTCAGTTATCTGAATCTGTCGCAGAAGCAACCCTGTTGTCCTGGCATAAAAAAGTTGGCGAAGCAGTTGGCCGTGACGAAAACCTGATCGACGTGGAAACTGACAAAGTTGTATTGGAACTGCCTGCGCCTGACGCTGGCGTGATCACACAAATCATCAAAGGTGACGGCAGCACAGTGGTTGCTGGTGAAATCATCGCCATCATCGACACCGCAGCAAGTGCCAGTGCTGCCGCCACACCGGCAGCAGCACCAGCTGCCGTTGCAGCCGCCCCTGCCGCAGTCGCTGCAAGCGCCTCTGCGGATGCAAAATCTTCTGCTGGCGTGGCAATGCCTGCCGCAGCAAAAATCCTGTCAGAAAACAATCTGACGGCAGCACAAGTGGATGGCTCTGGCAAAGATGGCCGTGTCACCAAAGGTGATGCACTGGCAGCAGTTGCAGGTAAATCAGCAGCACCGGTAGTTGCGCCTCTGGCAGCACCGGTAGCCAGCAAACCAGCGCTGCAACAAGTTGCTGCACCGACCATCGCCAGCCTGGGTGACCGTCCGGAAGAGCGCGTACCGATGAGCCGCCTGCGTGCACGTATTGCTGAACGTCTGGTGCAGTCACAATCGACAAACGCGATCCTGACCACTTTCAACGAAGTCAACATGGCACCCGTCATGGACTTGCGTAACAAGTACAAAGACAAGTTTGAAAAAGAACACGGCGTGAAACTGGGTTTCATGTCCTTCTTCGTCAAGGCTGCTGTTGCTGCATTGAAAAAATACCCTATCATCAACGCTTCCGTTGATGGTAATGACATCGTGTACCACGGTTACTTCGATATCGGTATTGCTGTCGGTTCCCCGCGTGGTCTGGTGGTACCTATCCTGCGCAATGCGGATCAAATGACGATTGCTGAAATCGAGAAGAAAATCGGTGAATTCGGTAACAAGGCAAAAGACGGTAAATTGACTCTGGATGATCTGTCTGGCGGTACGTTCTCCATCTCGAATGGCGGTACTTTCGGTTCCATGTTGTCTACGCCTATCATCAACCCACCACAATCCGCAATTTTGGGCGTGCATGCGACCAAGGATCGTGCCGTGGTTGAAAATGGCCAGATCGTTATCCGTCCTATGAATTACCTGGCAATGTCTTATGACCATCGCATCATTGACGGTCGTGAAGCTGTTCTGGGTCTGGTGGCAATGAAAGACGCGCTGGAAGATCCAGCCCGCCTGTTGCTCGATCTGTAATTCAGATTCAAAGCAAAGCGAGAGTCATTCTGTGAATATCGCTGACGAAATCAAACGTCTGCATGAACTGCATCAGGCAGGAGCCCTGTCTGATGCAGAATTTGCCCAAGCCAAAGCCAGATTGCTGGCAACTGGCGACACTTCCGCATCTGGTAATCATCAGGACCAGGGTTTCAACCATCTGAATCAATTCCGCAGGTCAAAAAAAGACCAGTGGCTGGGTGGTATTTGCGGTGGGCTGGCGCAATTTACTGGTCTGGATTCCTGGATCTGGCGTTTGATGTTTGTCTTTTTCAGTCTTTACTTTGGTGCTGGCGTGGTCGCTTATTTGCTGGCCTGGATTTTTGTGCCGGAAGAAGAGTAAAAAACCACGGTATGTCGCGAATTAGTCAATCTATACCTATCAGGATATTTTCATGAGCAAACAATTTGATGTTGTCGTTATCGGCGCTGGCCCTGGCGGCTATATCGCAGCAATTCGTGCTGCCCAACTGGGTTTTTCCACAGCCTGTATCGATGCCTGGAGCAATGACAAAGGCGGCCCGGCACCTGGCGGCACTTGCACCAACGTAGGCTGTATCCCATCCAAGGCCTTGTTGCAGTCTTCCGAACATTATGAACACGCTGGCCATGCTTTCGCTGACCACGGTATCCAGGTGCAGGGCCTGGGCCTGGATGTCGGCAAGATGCTGGGTCGCAAAAATACCATCGTCAAGCAAAACAACGACGGTATCTTGTTCCTGTTCAAAAAGAACAAAGTCACTTTCTTCCATGGCCACGGCTCTTTCGTTAAAGCCGATGCGACCGGTTATGAAATCAAGGTCGCTGGCAAGACCGAAGAAAGCATCACCGGCAAGCACATCATCGTGGCTACCGGTTCCAATGCCCGCGGCTTGCCTGGCGCAGCATTTGATGAAACCACCATCCTGTCGAATGACGGCGCACTGAAGATAGCTGAAGTACCGAAAAAACTCGGCGTCATCGGTGCCGGTGTCATCGGTCTGGAAATGGGTAGCGTCTGGCGTCGTCTGGGTGCTGAAGTCACAGTACTCGAAGCATTGCCGACTTTCCTTGGTGCAGTGGATGAACAAATCGCCAAAGAAGCACACAAGCTGTTCGTCAAACAAGGCCTGTCCATCAATCTGGGCGTCAAGATTGGTGAAATCGTCAATGGCGGCAAAGAGGTGACCGTCAATTACACGGATGACAAAGGTGCTGAACATAAGGCCGTCTTCGACAAACTGATCATCTCCATCGGCCGCACACCTAACACCAATGGCCTGAATGCTGAAGCTGTCGGCCTGCAACTGGATGAACGTGGTTTCGTCGCCGTTGACGGTGATTGCAAAACCAATCTGGCGAATGTCTGGGCATTGGGTGACGTGGTACGAGGCCCGATGCTGGCACACAAAGCGGAAGAAGAGGGCGTTGCCGTTGCCGAGCGTATCGCCGGTCAGCACGGTCATGTCAACTTCAATACCATCCCCTGGGTGATCTACACTTCACCTGAAATCGCCTGGGTCGGTCGCACTGAACAGCAACTGAAGGCAGACGGCGTGGCTTACAAAGCCGGCACTTTCCCATTCATGGCGAATGGTCGTGCCCGCGCCCTGGGTGATACGTCCGGCATGGTCAAGTTCCTGGCCGATGCAAGCACAGATGAAATCCTGGGCGTACACATCGTCGGTCCTATGGCATCTGAGTTGATTTCCGAAGCAGTGGTTGCGATGGAATTCAAAGCCTCGGCAGAAGACATCGCCCGTATTTGCCATGCCCATCCTTCTTTGTCTGAAGCAACCAAAGAAGCGGCACTGGCAGTCGACAAGCGTTCCCTGAACTTCTGATCGTTCCCAGCCTGTAGTCAGGGGTGCTGTCTTGGCACCTCTGATCACAGCTTGCTGCCAGCACGCCTGGGTCCGGTCTGATGGGGCAGGGTGTGCGGCAGTTTCATCCGGCTACCAGATACAAGATGGCAGCTAACGCAGCAAAGAATCATTTTCCCTCATGAATGTCATAGAGTTTTATCAGGATGCATTGAGCCAGCGTGGTTTCCAGGCTGACGAAGCACAAAGACGGGCAGTGGACCGCCTGCAGACTGCCTATGATGAATGGGTGGAATACAAAGGCAAGCGTGCGAATAAATTTACCCGCCTCATCACCCGCCCTGAAGTGCCGCGTGGGGTGTATATGTGGGGTGGGGTCGGTCGCGGTAAATCGTTCTTGATGGACAGTTTTTACTCGGTCGTGCCGGTGGTACGCAAAACCCGCCTGCATTTCCATGAATTCATGCGCGGTGTACACCGCCAACTGGATGAAATGAAAGGCGTAGCCGACCCGCTGGACGAGGTGGCGCGCAGGATCGCCAAAAAATATCGGCTGATTTGCTTTGACGAATTTCATGTATCAGATGTGGCCGATGCCATGCTCTTGTATAACCTGCTGAAGGCGCTGTTTGACAATGGCGTATCCTTTGTCATGACATCCAATTACCAGCCGGATACCCTGTATCCTGAAGGCTTGCACCGCGATCGCATGTTGCCGACGATTGCCTTGCTGAAAGAAAAACTGGATATCCTGAATGTGGATTCCGGCAATGATTATCGCAAGCGTGCGATGGAACAGGTGCAGGCTTACCTGACCCCGCTGAATGCGGCAAATGACCGTTCCTTGCGTGATATGTTTGCGCGCATTGCAGAAACCCATGATGAAGATCCGCGCGTTGATATCGAAGGGCGCAACCTGAAATCCTTGCGACGGGCCGGCAGTGTCATCTGGTTTGACTTTGCCACCCTGTGCGGTGGGCCACGATCACAGAATGATTATCTCGAAATCGCCAGTCGTTTCCATACGGTCATTTTGTCTTCCATCCCCCGCATGTCGGCCGCCATGTCGTCCGAGGCGCGTCGTTTTACCTGGCTGATCGACGTCTTTTACGACAATAAAGTGAAGCTCATCATGTCGGCAGAAGTGATACCCGAGGAACTTTATACCAACGGTACCCTGTCTAATGAATTTCACAGAACCATTTCACGTATCATAGAGATGCAGTCCAAGGAATACATGGATGCAGATCAGCGCCAACTTGCGGAGAGTATCACTTGAATAAAAACATACTGACTGTCTGTGTTGCCGCATTGCTTCAACTGGCGCTGACCAGCCCCGCAATGGCTATCCCCGACAGCAATGAATTGTCGGCGATTGCCGGATTGACGACTACCCTCGATCAAAAATATGCACCTGGCAGCATTACGACTGGCGAGGTGGCAGATATAGCCCTGAAAGAAGCCACGGTGGCACAGCAACGTTTGCAAAACTGGTATGAACAGGCGGACAAAGCCTGCCATAGTAAATTTTTTGTGAATGACTGCCTGGATGACACCAAGCAACAGCGTCGGCAATATATCGTCGTCTTGCAAAGAATCTCGCTGGAAGCCAAAGCCCTGCAACGTAAATTGCACATAGAACAGCTGGACAGAGAATTGCTGCAAAGGCAGGCAAAACCTTGAAACGATGGGCACGCCTGTTGCCTGCCCCTCGCTTCCTGACAGATGGAAAGCAATCAGTCTGAACGCGCATGACGCTCACGAGATTGATGACACTTTCGTGCTGCTTTCGTCGCAAACCGGACGGTATCACACAATTTACCATGCAATTTTGTAAGTAGTTGTAATGCATTTCATTTGCTCCCCCGCCTGTTTGCCCTTTGTTTGGCAGCGGTTCTTCAAGTGTTTTCCTATTGGAATCACCAATTACATGCATAAAATAAATCGCAACACCCCGATTGCAACTCAAGTGCAAGTATTGCAAGTTTTTTGAATTTTCCTTACAGTCTGGCGATGGCGCTAAAAGCGCAGAAGAAATAAGGGAATATTATGTGGTTTGTCGGGGGAATCATCGGTTTCATCATCGGCGTGGCAACGGGGTCTGGCCCCGTCATGCTGCTGTTTGCCGTACTGGGTGGCTTTGTCGGCCAGATGCTGGGCAGTTCCCGCAAAAAAAATCCCAAACCCTGGAGCGCAAGTGAAGCTGCGCAGGCGAAACCGGGACAGAGCAAACCTGAAGATCCGCTGGCAGAGATGCGCAGGAAAATGGCAGCGATGGAAAATCGCCTGCAAAATCTGGAGCATGAACTGGCCAGCCTGAAAGCTGGTACCGCCAGCAGTGGTGCTGATGCTGCAGCCGCGACTTCGGTCCTGCCGGAACAAGCATCCGGAATCGCTGCCGCAGCCGTCCGTCCTTCGGATACCGGTATGGCGACAGCAGAGCCAGTCATCACCACACCACCACCCTTACCACTCCCCATAGCTGACGAGGCCTTATCCATCGATGACGGCCTGACATTTGAACCAGCACCCGCCATGGCAGCGACCATCACGGGCAAAGATGCGAATGCCAGCTTGCCTGTCAGGGATGAAGCCGCCTTCAAGCCAGTTGAGCTGACACCGGCAATGTCTGCACCAGTACCTCCGGTGGCGTCGCCTGCTATGCCAACTTCGGCGTCTCCTGTAGTGTCACCCGCAGTGACAACCGTCATACCAGCCGTTACGCCTGTACCTCCGGCCCCGGTCAAACCTGCGGCGGCAAAACGGCCTCCGCCACCACCACCCAAAAGCTTGCGTGAAAGTTTGCCTGCGCCGATTGCCAATCTGATTTTTGGCGGCAATACCCTGGTCAAGGCGGGTGTGCTGATCTTGTTCCTGGGCCTGGCTTTCCTGCTGCGTTATACCGCAGAGCGGGTAACGGTGCCGGTGGAATTGCGTTATGCCGGCGTTGCGCTGGTCGGTGTAGTCCTGTTAAGCCTGGGCTGGTTGCTGCGTAACAAGCGGCGCGATTATGCGTTGATATTGCAGGGTATGGCGATAGGAGTGTTTTATCTGACGACCCTGTCCGCCATGAAAATGCATGGGCTGGTAACACCAGAAGTAGGCTTTGGTTTCATGTTTGCCGTGTCAGTGTTAAGTGCTGCATTAGCCGTCTTGCAAAATGCGCCGATGCTGGCCATCGTCGCAGCGCTGGAAGGCTTTGTGACGCCGGTGCTGACCTCTACCGGCGAAAACCGGCCTATGGGCTTGTTCACCTATCTGGCGGTGCTGGATATCGGTATTTTCCTGGTGGCCTGGTTCAATGCCTGGCGCATCCTGAACCTGATCGGTTTTGTCGGCACCTTTACCCTGGCTCTGGGCTGGGCAGATAAATTTTATACAGACAGTCAATATGGGCTGGTGCAGCCTTTCCTGCTGTTCTTCTTTGTCCTGTTTGCCTTGATCGGCTTGCTGTTTGCGCGTCGTACGCTGAAAGAAACTGAAAATCAGGAAGGCCCGCTGGCCACCCTGAAACGGGTGGGCAGAGTGGATAGCGCACTGGTGTTTGGTAACCCGGTCACGGCGTTTGGCATGCAGTACATGCTGGTCAAGCATACCGAATATGGGGCTGCATTTTCTGCACTGGCAGTTGGTTTCTTTTATCTGCTGCTGGCCAGGTTTGTGTTTTCCAGGCAGAAGCAGGGTCTGGCCTTGCTGGCCGAGGCCTATGTCATCGTGGCCGCCATTTTTGGTACTTTGGCGATTCCGCTGGGCTTGGAAGGCACCTGGACCGGCGCTGCCTGGGCGGTAGAGGGGGCGGGCATGTACTGGCTGGGCTGGCGCCAGCAAAGACCGTATGCCCGGGCATTTGCCTATGTCGTATTGGTGGGGGCCAGCTACAAGCTGTTAAATGGCATTTACCTGAATCCTGATCTGACCGGACCTTTGTGGCAGGGACCGTGGCTGGGGCCGGTGCTGCTTGCCGTCAGCGTGTTTGTGGTCTGGAATTTGCACCGGCGTGCCGACAGCAAGACTGTTTCAAGCTGGGAAGAAGTGCCAAACCGCTTCTTGCCGTGGCTGGGTGTGGCGGCGATTGCCCTGTTGCCGTGGATGCTGCTGGTGCCGCAGTATGCAGCGGCGGCACTGGCAGTGCTGGCCTTACTGGTATCGGCAGTGGCGCGACGTTTTGGCTTGCAAGTCTTTGCGCCAGTGGCTGCTGCCTTGCAGGCGACGGCCCTGGTGACTTTCCTGTTTACCTTACATGCGGCAACCGCAGCCAATGGTGCCGCTGGTGCCAATAGCGCCAATAGCACCGCAGCATTGGCAGATGGCTGGCATGGCATGCTGGCAGCCCTGATCATTGCGGCCAGTATCCTGTTCACTGCTGGTCGTGCGATGCGCGAAACCAAGCAAAAGGTGCAAGAGCAGGGCAGGCCACCGGCCTGGTCGTATGTGAATAACCTGGCGGTTGTCAGTGGTTGCGCCTTGCTGCATCTGGCGATGTTGTTTGCGATAGACCTGCAACAGGCTGCATTGATCTGGCCACTGACATCCTGCCTGTTGCTATGGGCAGGCTTGCGCATGTCGCATACTGCGCTGGCCGGTCTGGCTGCGGCTCTGCAGGTGATTTCTGCTGTACTGTATGGCGTTGAAATTGATCATTATCATGGCCGTGCATTTGCACATTTGGGCTTCCTGATTCCTTTGTCGCTGGCAATTGCGGCCTGGTTCAGTGCAGATCGCGTACGTGCCGAGGCAGCCAGAATGCGCCAGGTCTTGCTGGAGCTGGGCAATACTGGCAATACGGGAAATGCTGCGCGACCGCTGGCTTCTGTCTGGTTGAACCCCTGGTGTAACGGCAAATTGGCAACGGTGCTGCCTATCGTCTGGGGTCTCGGATGGTGGTTGTCGGCATGGTTCCCCGAAAGCCTGGATGTGCTGGAACACAATGCGCAAACGGTGTATGCAGCAACGGTGGCCGTGACTATTTCCATTCTCAGTTCTGTGTTGATGATTGCACTTGCCAAATGGCGGCGCTGGCCGGCCATGGGTGGCGCGGCTATCGTGTTCCTGCCTTTGCTGATATTCAGCGCCCTGATAGGCGTGTCGGGATCGCAAACAGACTACCTGCCATCGGCGCATTTTGGCTGGCTGCTGTGGTCACTGGCCCTGGCCTGGCATGTGCGTGCCCTGAAATGGCAGCAAGTATGGCTGGCAAGCTGGCCGCGGCTGTTGAGCCTGACCCATATCGTCGGCTTCTGGTTCTTCCTGCTGCTGGCCGCAAGGGAAGGGCAGTTGCGCTTTGAACCGCTGGCCGATACCTGGTCGAGCTGGCCTTTGTTGGGATGGGTCCTGGTGCCTGTCCTGGTATTCTGGTTTATCGGTTCACGCGTCCTGGCAATCATCTGGCCGCTGAATACCTATCGTCGTGCCTATCTGGAACTGGCCTGCGCACCGGTTGCCCTGTATTTGCTGGGCTGGTGCTGGCTGACGAATACTGTCAGCGCTGGTGATGCCAGCCCTTTGCCTTATCTGCCTTTATTGAACCCGCTGGAACTGGGGCAGTGGCTGGTATTGCTGGCCTTGCTGCACTGGTGGCGTGCGCTGCCATCGGCTGCGGTTAAAACCGATGGCTTGCAGGTATCCAAGGTATTGGCAGCAGCAACTGCCCTGGCTTTATTGACAGGGATGGTTTTGCGTAGCTGCCATCATTTTGCTGGTGTACCTTGGGATGCAGATGCCCTGTTTGCTTCTCGCCTGAGCCAGGCGGCGGTATCGATTACCTGGGCGGTGTGTGGTGTGGCAGTCATGCTGTTTGGCAATCGTCGCATGTCACGCGGCATCTGGATCGCCGGTGCAACTTTGCTGGGCGTGGTCGTGGTGAAACTGTTCCTGATCGAACTGGCGGATCGCGGTGGCCTGTATCGCATCGTATCCTTTATCGGCGTGGGTATCCTGCTGCTGGTGGTCGGGTATTTTGCACCGGTCCCTGTCAAGCCAAAAGCTGTCGGGCCAGAGCCTGAGGATGACACCGAATCCCGTCAGGAGCACACATGAACAATAGGCGCGCAATGAAAATCAAGGCAGCTATGCTGGCCACCGCTGTGTTACTGCAACTGTCGCCTGGGATTGCCGCGACGGTCGGTGTGCAGCAGGCTGCGATCAGCACCCAAGGTAGCGGCCCCTACTATCGCCTGAATCTGCCGGTGGGCATTTACCCCGGCAGTGTGCATCCGGATTTACATGATGTAAGGGTGCGCAATGCTGCCGGCGAATTACTGTCATTTTCCTGGGTGGATACCGAAACTGAAACGGCAGAATTGCATAGCACCAAGGTGCCGCTGTTTCCACTTCCGGATGAACAAAGCCTTACCGTCAACACGGCCAACAGTTTCCGGAAAAATCCGGATGGTTCGCTGACGCAATTGTCTGAATGGAAGACGGGCAAGAAAAAAACTGTCCCCGTCTGGATTCTTGATGTCAGCCAAAGCAAGGGGCAACTGCTGCAAGCCAGACTCGAACTGGCTGCGCAAGTCAATGGCCTGTTTGGGTTCAGCCTGGAGGCCAGTGATGATTTGAAGAACTGGCGTTTGATCAGTGCAGATGAGCAAGTCATACAATTGCAGCATCAAAATGCCACGGTGCAGAAACTGGAAATCAATCTGTATCATGCCACTGCACGCTATTTGCGCCTGCGCTGGCGTGATGCAGATCAAGCGCCAGAACTGCTTGGTGTCACTGTAGATAGTCAGCAGCAAAGCTATACACCGCCGCCTTTGCAATGGAGTGCACTGATACAGCCCAAAGGCTGCAGCAATACCTATTGTGATTACCCGTTGCCGGAAAAAACACCGATAGACAGTCTGCGTTTGCAATTGAGTGAACCGAATACCCTGGCAACGGTGAGTGTATGGGGGCAGTTGCCTCCGGCCCAGGCGACATCTTCGTATCGACATCATCACAATCCGCTGTATCCATTGCATGTTTTGCGGCATCACAAACAGGTGGCAGCACAGCAGACAGATCGCGAAGTCTGGCTCAACGAGACACTGGTTTATCGCCTTAGCCTGCCAAATGGCGAAGCAAAATCGCCAGACCTGTTGATGGATGGCGCAAGTTATAAAGGTTTGCGACTGCAGACTACAGGTCCGGTCAGTTCTTTGGGCAAGCCACCACCTGGGCTACAAATCGCCAGCCTGCCGCGCAGCCTGGTATTTTTGGCGCGAGGAAAAGGCCCCTATATACTCGAATGGGGTGTGGAAGCAAAAGATGGCGCCGCCTTGCCCCTGCACACCTTGATGCCAAACCTGAAAATAGCGCAATTGATCAAGGCGGATGACGCCAGCGTAGAGATTGCCAGCCAGCCTGTCATTGGCGAAACTGAAAAATTTGCAACGGCACCAGTCACGGCCCCGGCCAAAGAACACAAACCCTGGTTATGGGCCGCGCTAGCCGCTGGCCTTGCGATTTTGGGGGCGATGGTCTGGTCTTTGTTGAAAAGCATGTCTATCCAGAAAGAAGATACAAAAAAAGATACGACAGAAGATATGACCGAAGCTAAGTAAAACAAACTCGCCGCCTCTTGACGATCACGAAGCGCTGATATTTTCTTCTGAAGGGCAGGTACGTATATTTTTGTTCAAAATATACGTATTCAGCCTTTGAAATTTTAAATAATGAAATGTAATTCAAGTAATAATCCGTCGCTCAAATGGTCCACCCGACGATGGCATTGAGCGTCACGAACATGGCCAAATTGCGCGGTGTGAGGGATCGTGAAATCGATCACCGCCGCCGCATGAGCGCTTACGTGCTTAGGGCGACACCCTCCGTACTCTCCGCACTCTCCGTGATTCTGTTCGGGCTCGTCATGCTGCCGGTGGAAGCGCGGGCTGAAGATCCGGCCAGCCCGACAGTGACGGTGACAGGCAAGAAAGAGCCAGTTGTCAAAAAGCTTGATAAGACTGTGTATGACGTTTCCAGCATGCCAAGGGCTGCAAATGGTACTGCGCAAGATGTTTTGCAGGCGACACCTACTGTGTCGGTGACGGCCGACGGGCAAATCTCGGTCAAGGGAAATTCCCAGGTGACGGTCCTGGTCGACGGCAAACCGACGGCGATGATGGCGGGTGATGAGCGGGTGGTGGCGCTACAGACCATGAGTGGCGCCGACATAGCCAGCATAGAAGTCATCACGAATCCGTCCGCCGCCTACAATGCCAATGGCGGAGCGATCCTGAATATTGTGTTGAAGCGAAACCGCAAGCCTGGTGCACGTGCGCAGATACAGGGCAGCGCCGCCGACCAGGGCCTCTGGAATGTCGGCATGTCGGGCGATGTGACCGGAAACGATATAAGCGTGCATGGCAACCTGGCGTTCCGCCACGATGGCACGCTGAAATTTCGCCAGTCAGCAGTTGACTGGAATAATTCTATCGGTGGCCAAGGCGGACAAACACTGCAGACTTCGGAAGTGTTCGTCCGTCGCATTGTCGAAAGCGCCGCATTCGGCGTCGATTATGTCTTAAGCGACATGGATAGCCTCAGCCTGTCGGCCCGATATAATAATCGGCGGTCGCGTCCGCTGTTCGACGTGCTCAATCAGAACCGTACGGGCGCTGCCGAGACCATCTATCATCGTATCTCCTACGGCCCCAACCAGCAGTCCGATGACAGCGCCAGCCTGAGTTACAGCCACCAGGACAATGAGTCGGCGCTGAAGGCAATGGTTCAGCGCAGCGATACAACCGGCCTGATCGACAAGTCTTATAGTGATGTGTTTGTCGAACCGGTGCGCGCCATCGCTTACAGTCATGGCGCTACCAGGTCGAAGCGCCAGCTTAGTCAGGCCACCCTCGACTGGAGTCGCTCAGCGGAACACGGCCAGTGGGGCATGGGTCTGGACATCCAGGACAAGGCGGACGATATCTACAACTACCAGGCGTCCGTCTATCCTGCGACAGGCACCGAAATACCTAATCCCGATACGACCAACGCTTACGCCGTGATGACCACGCTAAGCGCAGTCTATCTGACCGATAAGATCACGCATGGGAAATGGGAAGCGCTGCTGGGCGGACGGGCTGAGCGCATGGCGTTGAGGGTGAGCCCGGCAAAAGGTATCATGCAGACCGGGCAGTGGCAGGCATTCAATCCCAGCCTTCACCTGAAATATGCCGCCAGTGACCAAGCTGACCTGACGCTCAGCTTTCGCCGCAGTCTGCAGATGCCAGATCCGCGCGACCTTAATCCTTTCACCACCTATGTCGATGCGCAAAACCTGAGCCGTGGCAACCCCGGCCTCAAACCGCAAATCCTGAACGCATGGGAGCTTGGTACGAATGTGGACGCCCAGCACCTGAGCAGCAATCTTGATTTCTTCTATCGTAGCAGCCGCGATACAGTCACCGATGCGCGCAGTTTTGACACCGACAACGTGCTTGTCACCTCGAAGCAGAATGGTGGGCGGGCCCGCTCGGCCGGCATAACAGGCTCTCTCGATTGGACGCCTGAAGGGACCCTGCGTTTGGGCATAGACGCCGGCGTCTATCGCGTGCTGCTTGATACCCCCGATTTGTATAGCCTTGTGCACCAGGACAGTATTTCTGGCTATATGAATCTCAGAGCAGCTTACAGCTTCGGGCACAACGACCTGTCGCTGAATGCTAATTGCCAGTCGGCAGGAATCACACCGCTAGGCCACTATGGGCCAACCAGTAATGTCAGCCTGACCTGGAAGCATCAATTGACCAAGACGCTAAGCTTGACGGTCAACGCCAACGATATTTTCGATGGCAGCAAGCGCAGCTATAGGACAGACACGAGCACTTTCCGTCAGACTGGATACGATCATTTCGTCGCACGGCGCATCTATGTGGGCTTTGTAAAAAAGATCGAGTGATGTAGAGAATTGAATGCGCGGCGAGGATGGCACACCAATACCGTGTTGCCTTGCAGGGATCTCGGCGTATAGGTGATGAACGGTGGGGGAACGACGAAAGAATTGCGGAAGAACGGTAAAAAAACTGCAAACGAATATGTAGTATTCGTTTGCAGTTATTCCAATCAGTATTTGCTCTTATTCTGCTGCGGAGCCACTATTACAGTGGACGGCACAGTGTCCATGTATTCACAATAGTGGTTTCATTGTAAGCAGTAGCTGCTGGTGCGGCTGCCACAGGAGCCAATGGATTAGCTGCACCGTTAATGGCACGTGCATCTCCAGTACTGTTTTGGTCGATACCATCAATGATGGTGTCAACACCACGCGCTTGCTTGGTAGTCAAACCTGAGGTACATGCAGAAAGGCCTGTCAAGCCATAAGGCCCAACGGCTACACCAATCAGACCAGTTGTGCCGGCTTTTGGCAATGCGGCTACACCAACGGCGGCTGGGTCACCGGCAATAAAACCGGCACCACGCAGAGCTTGCCAGAAACTAGGCTCTTCACCCGCATTGGTAAACGCTTGTGCAGGAGTGATTGCGAGCACATTATCGGCGTTGCCACCGACAGTAGAAGTCCAACCCCGGCCAGTCATCGTAGCCAATAATTCATCGCCCGGGACAGCGTGAAAACGGTCAACATAGCTATTGTATGCAGCTGAAATACCACGCAAGTCAGCAGCAACTGATTTGATGCGGGAATTCTCTATCATCTCCTGGCCTTTTAAAACACCACCAAGCAGCAAGCCGATAATCACAAGAACAACAGCAATTTCAACCAAAGTAAAACCAGATTGATTATATTTAACAGATTTCATATGTTCTCTCAAAAAAGAAATGAAGGTAATTTAGCGGTAACTTACCACAGTTCAACTATTTAACAAGGTGTCTAATTTATTTACATGTGGCAATGTCTTGATTGCAGGCATTATTTTGTAACGTGAACTAAAAATTGTAATTGACCTGTTTCGGATTGCCCCACGCTGATTACTCCATTGCAAATTCGCAACATTTGCTTGGTTTGATACAGTCCTATACCGAGGCCAGCCGGGTCACTGCTCCAAAAGGGCTCAAATAAACGCTCAAAATGACTTACTGGAGGCGTGTTCTTGGCTGAAATATTGATTTTTATATCAGACTCATTATCTTGAATGGTAATAAAGACATGTGGTTTGACTTCTGCTTCACGCAGATTGATATCGTGGTAATTTTTTAAAATATTGTCTAACGCACCGTCCAGCGTATTTTCTGGCACGCTAATTTGTGCGTTACCAGTGATCGTGCAATCAAGGTGATATAGCTTGCATATTTGAGATAGCTCTTCGTGTAATTGCATCTGGCGTAAGGGATTTTCACGTGATTGCCCTATGGTGAGCGTCCGCACTATATGGTCGGCGCGATGCCGGATCAAAGGTGCGGCTGCACGCAAGTAATCAAGTATCTGTTGCTCTTTGCCCGCAGGTACGGTAGCGAGTTGATCGCTCATTAACTGAATAAACTGTGCAACATTTTTCATGTCGTGTTGCAGAAACAAGGTTAATTTCGACATTTGCGAAAACGTCGCATCGATTGTTCCTGCTTTGATCCACATATCTGTGCGCAAGAGAAGTAAAAAAGTCTCAATCAGTGCTTCGTCAAAATAACGTCGTTCATTGTATTGGCTTTGCTGAAAATCAATGGACAGTTTCATTTCTCCGACTTCGATTTCCCTGTGGACGCTGGCGCCGCTGGTTTTGCCGGCGCTGCCTTCCATTGAGATACCAAACCAATCCAATTTCCAGGTAATGCCACGTACTCCCGAATGCGCAAGCACTGGCCAGGCATTTCGCAAGAAAACAGGCATGTCGAACTGAAGTTGTTCATTGAGGCGAATCAGTGCCAGACTAAGGTGGTTAGCGTTACGCGCCTGTAACCATAAATACAGCAGTACCGCCGCAATGGTGGCACCTGTCAAAATGAAAATTGGATAGAGATGTTCAAGCATCGCGCTCAATACCAAATTTTTTCAGGAAATAGTAAATATTCTCTCGCTTGACGCCCAAACGCTTGGCACTTTGATTGACGTTGAACCCGGTTTCTTTCAGGATTTGCCGGACTAATCTTTCTTCCGCATCGGTTCGCACACCCTTTAAACCGTCTCCTATCTGGGCGTTGATGGCAATCCGGGTAATGCCTTGTTGGTTCAATTCACGTTCTTTCTGCAAGAACAGTAAGGCGCGTCGCACGGCGTGCAAGATGGTATCTGCCTTGGCCGGTTTGGCGATGAAATCAAAGGCACCTTCTCTAATTGCTTCCAGGGCTGCTGCATCTTGATCTTGCCCCGTCAGTACGATCACTTTCACTGGCAGTATCGCTTCCTGAATTGCTTTCAGGGTAGCAATGCCTTCGGTAATATTGTGCATATCTGGTGGCAAGCCCAAGTCGAGAATCACCACGGTAATTCCTGGATCGGCACGCAATTTTTCTAGTCCTGCTGAACGTGATTGCGCCTCACTGACGATAAAATCCTGCATGGTGAGAATCCCACGCAACATGATGCACAAGGCAGGATCATCTTCAATGATGAGAATATGTGCTTGAGTTGTCATGGGTTCATTTTTATTTTTTGTTCCAACTCTGTAAGGCTTTGCTCCAGGAAGCGATACTCATACTTATCAGTAATTTGCCCACTTTGCAGCAGGCCACCAAGCAGGATTTTTGCGCTTTGCAATTCATTCATGTCTTCCAGTAAGAATATTTCCATTTGCTTGGCCCAGCCAGGCACATCGCTACTGGTTGCATGCAGTAATATCGCATGCGCGTATTTGCGTGCCAACGGCATGTCATGCAGCCGATGTCTGGCGAGTGAAACAGCATGTGTCATCGACTTCCAGCGATGATTGGGGTCGAGCAGAAACTGCCGGTATACAAAATCCAGCATCCTGCGCTGTTTGTTTTCATCCGGAATTTCGCCATAAAGTCGACTGGCAGCAAACAGAGGGTATTGTCCAGCAGGATCCAGCTCCAGAATCCGGGTAAGCCATGCTTCCAGTTTAATGTAGTCAAGTTGTTGAAATGAGAGATTGCGTCCGGCCTGATTGTCAAAAGCTTGCAGATACAGCATCATGCCCTTTGCCATCGCAATCGGCTCACCAAAGCTAGTTATTTTTAGCGTGGATAAAGATGGTGCAGGCATCAAATCTTCAGCTTTGGCGATCTTTGATGGCTGTGCTAAAAACCAGGAAATTTGTACAAAAAAGCTCAACGCTAATAGTAAGAGTACTGGTTTGGGTACCGCAGAGATGGGACGCTCGCGCATGATCAGATATTCTTGCGGTAAAAATCAAATAATGCTGCAGAGCCCGCCAAGGCAAGAAAAATCAGGCTTTGCGCCAACAGGGTAGATAATTCTGACCAATTGCCTGTCTGATAAACCAACCATTCGGTACGCGTGAATGTATCCAAATGGGGTAACACAGCCGACAGGCTATTGATCAAAAAGGCAATAGCCTGTTGGGATGTCGAATGCGCGCTCAAGGAATCCTGTCCTATCAACTTGATGGCAGAAATGACGCGAGACAGCAGGTAAAATCCCATGACTATGCTTAAGGCCGCTATGGTTTGCCTGAAGCTCAACACGCATAGCAGGCTAAACGCGGCCACAATCCAAAGCTCGCAAATTAATGAAATTGTCCAAAAGACGGTTTGAGGTAATGCAGTAAAAAACATGGTCAGCAAGCCAAATGGCAGCGCAGCAATCACAGCAAGTGCCGCGAAGCCAAGTAATTTGCCGCATAGGTAGGCTGTGCGTGAAAGCGGTAATGCCAGCAGCAACTCCAAAACTTTATCGTTGATCTCACGTACCATGCTGCTTACTACAAAGGTGGCGAGCAAGAATACAGCGGAAATGCGCAAAAATGCTGCCATTAATGCAATTTGAATTTGACTGCTCTCGGTTAAGGCAAGCTCTTTCAGGAATCCGCTCAAACCAATACCCGTGAGAGCAACCAGCAAAAGCAACCAGGTCAAGTGATTGCTTAATGCTTCCAGTAAGGTGTAAAAGGCGATGCTGCGGATTTGTCGGTGCATAAGATCAGTGCTGAGGTTACGTCAATAAGTTACGTCAATAAGGTACGTAAATAAGTTAAATGAATAGTTAACGGCTAAAAAATTTGGTTTTTGTCAGAGTTGGGCGGGAAGGGGATTCTATTCTTAAATGTTTTAATATTACCTGCTAAAATCGTTTTTACCAACGTAGCTGGGAGCAGGCAAGGATGTATAGAATTTCCCCTCAATCCTGTCGTGGATTCACGATTATCGAAATGGCAGTGGTATTGCTGATCGCCAGCTTAGTGCTGGTGATGGCTATAAACCTGACTGGCAGCATGCGCGACACCCAAAACCGGCAGTTGGTACAAACAAAATTGAGTACACTTGATACTGCAATTGCGAATTATGTAGCGATCAACAAACGACTCCCATGCCCCGCGAATGGCACCATTGCGAGCGGTGCCCTGAATGCCGGCGTAGAGGCACCATCTCCGGCAACTGGCACTTGCAATCCCGCGGCGCAGACTTATGGTGTTGTTCCCTGGGTGACGCTAGGCCTGACAGAAGAAGATGCAACTGACCCCTGGTTCGCCAGAATGACCTACAGAGTTGATCCGGCTTTAACTCAAATCATACCTTTGTTGATGGATATGAGCAATTGCGACCCGGCTGCAACCGGACCAACTGGCGCTGGGGGCAACTGTCTGGTACCCGTAGCGCCATGTACGGCAAGTGCCGCATGTACATCAGCTTCCAGTTTCCTGAATGGAAAAGGGCTTGATGTCTGGGATGGGAAAAATGGTGCTGCCGGGTGGGCATCACGCCAGAATAATCGTGGCGCAGGAACGGGGGCGGCTTACGTCATTATTTCTCATGGTACGACGGGTGCCGGTGCCTACAATAAAAACGGTGCTGCCGGACCATTGTTTGCCACTCAGCAGGGCTCCATTTCGATTCCGAATCCTGTTCCACCTCCTGCAACACTTGTTGCGGGTAATGATGAAATTCCCAATATGAATGGGCAAAATATTGCACTTCCTTCTGCACAGTTAACCACTTACAGGGATGCACCACTAAACGACATTAAAACCCAGGCGCATTTCGACGATTATCTAAGTCACCCCACCATCATGTTCGTATTAAATAAGGCAAATCTTGGACCGCGCGTACATTAAGCATCAGCGGGGCATGGCGTTGATGGTCTTTGTTTGCGTAGTGATGATTGCTGCGATAGGCATTTTTGCGAAATGGACCTTGCAGCAAACGGAACGTCAACTCAGCAACCAAACTGCTGTCAACGCGACTTTGAAAAAAATTGACATTGCTTTGGCTAACTTTGTCGCTCAAAACAAACGTCTTCCGTGCCCGGCAGATGGAAGTATCGCCAGTGGCTTACCAAACGCGGGAATCGAAAGCCCTTATCCTGCTGCTGCACTTTGCACACCGGCGACCCAGGCCAAGGGGGTCGTACCTTGGGTAACATTGGGAATTTCTGAAGCCGAAGCCACCGACCCCTGGAATGGGCGGATTACCTATCGTGTACAAGCTGCTTTAGCCAACTCAGTGACCAAACTCATGAATATGAGCTGGTGTGACCCTGCCGGCACGACGACTGGTGCATCGGGTTTAGCACTTGCCTGCACTGCGGCATGCAGTGGCACGGCATGTATGCATCCTTTGAATTTTCTGTATTCCAAAGGATTGCAAGTTCAGGACGGATTGGGGGGCTGGTTGAATCGACCTGCACCGCCGTGGGCAGCAGTCCCGCCACCACCGAATTCTAGTGGGGCGGCCTATGTGTTGATTTCACATGGACCAACTGGGGCGGGTGCCTACAACAAGAGTGGAAATATTCAGCCAGGTTCAGCGGTCGTCGGTACGAATGAAATGGTCAACCGGAATAACCAGGCACTGACCGGCGCGACTATTTTTATCGACGCCAAGCCTGACAATACATTGACAGCCAGCCATTTTGACGACTATTTGAGTCATCCAACAATTTCTACCGTGTTGACCAATGCCAGCCTGGGGCCCCGTTCTCCGCACTAGATCAATACGCCTCAATCTAAATATTGCGTCAGTCCGCGACTTTTTGCTGTGTTGTATTGCGTGTAGGCGCATAGACCTCAACAATCTTGCCTGTACTCTTGTCAAAGGTCTGCCCAACTTTTAGATTCAATGGTTTTCCTGGTGAGGGGGTAAGTGACACGACAGGTGTCTTTGATCGCTGCTGCCACACATGGATGACTTGAGATTTTTCGTGTTCGTTTTGCGGTACTTGATTGATCCAGATGGTATTCTTGCCGCTGCTACGTGTGACATATCCATCGAATGTGAATTGTTCGACTGGTGGTACTTTAGATTCCGGGGTGGAACTGGCAGGGGCTTCACTCTCCAGAACTTTCTTGGGTTCGCCGTGTTCCCGCAATTGATCAAGTTGAAGCCGTTCTGCCGGAGTCAAAAAAAGGCGTCCAATCGATGTAGGCTCTGCTGCCATGCAAAGAGAGGGTATTGATTGAATGGTTAACACAAATAGCAATGCGCGCATCATTGGCTTTCCTTACTGGCTGGCACGGGACGGCCCATGGTTATCCAATACAATGTGCATTCAGCCTCCAATCGTGCCGATAGCAACTTGTCTTTGGCAGCTTCGATAGATTTTAGCGAGCATGCCTGTGGGCTGAGAATACCTTTGGCACTCAAATCAGTAAGAAAGGTGAGCATATCCAACTCATGCAGCAATCCCATTTTTACCACGAGCTTACTTCCTCGCAACTCCAGTTCTCCTATCGATATTGATGGGTCAAGCTGGAAATTTTTTTGAGGGAAAATTTCGTAAGCAATGGGTAATAATTTGCGGCTTTCCTGTATGGAATGCACATATTCAATGATATCCAATCGGTTTTCATCGCCAACGAATCCTCTTCGCATCAGTTGGACATAACGAGGCTGAAATTCGCGAATGTCATTCTTCTCATTGACTGCAAGCGTGTATTTTCCTTGTGCCTGATCAAGCTCAGTCTGTGCCTGCAAATTAATTGCTTCTTGCTTTAATAATACTAACTGACTCCCGCCTACCAGTATCAATGCAATGACTATGCATATGCCGAGCTTGATGCTTGCTTTACGTATGATGGGGAAATCATCTCGAAAGAAAGAATGCGCTACAGCGGCATCTTTTGGAGAAGTGGAAGCCGGGCTGGGTTTTGCAGGAATAGGATTTTTCTGAGCCATTTTAAGGTTTCCAAACTAATTTCAGGCTGAACCGTGGCTTCATTAAGTCCGCATCATTCCCGGCTTGGCTGTCCAATTTTACTGTTGGCCTCAGATCAATCGGGGGCTTTGTTATTTCGACCTGCATATGCGCATTTTTCTGTAACTCACGGGTCAACTGATTGACACTGTCAAGTGCAGTCCGGTAGTCATTTTTGAATGGGACAACTTCTCCTTCCAGCGTCAGTATTTCAATTGGCTTGTTGGGGATGCCAATCAGCTTAGCCACTAATGGCGTCGATTCTGTGCTTGCCACCGGTACCGCCGCAGCATCTGTTTGGGCGTCATTGGCACTGCTGACTTGCCAGTTGATTTGATGAATTTTGATTTGTGGCAGCGTGTCCAGAGCCTTGCCAAGCTGCGCCAACATGGGATTGGGTGTCGGCGTGTTGTTTGTAATCATGCTTGCTACTTCTACAGCAGCCTTCATGTCTTGCGGACTAGCCAAGGTCACTTTGGTACTGTTTGCGGTAGCTTGGTGCTTTGCAAGAATCTGTTGCGTATCCAATTGCGCTTTTTGCGCTTGATTGCTGGCGTGAAATGCATTGTAACCATTCGCAAATGTCCAGACTACCGCGCCTGTTACCGTCACAGCGCTCAGTAAGTCCAGGTTCCCGCGCGTTTTTGATAAATTGTGAAATTTTGCCTGTTCAAGCGTGGTGTAGTGGCTAGGTATTCGCTGACTGGCGAGGGTTGATAAAAATAATGGCTCACAAAGCGTAATATCTGCCATTTTTTTCAAATCAAATATGTGCTGAGCTTCGTTCAGGTCAATAAGTCGATGCTGCATGCCATCCACATCCGGGCACAATGGATGCAGGTATGAAATGATTTCGCTATTTGCAATAACCACTACGTTGATTGCATCGCCACGTAATATGAGGCGCGTACTAGCCAGGAATTGTGTGGTTTTTGCTATTTCTGATTTGGCAAATTCGGCAACTGATTCCGGGCTCCAGGCAGTTTCAGGAGCCAATCGACTAAAACGAAGATAACCTTCGTGAAAATAACTTTGTCGCAAACCACTGGATTGGTGAGTAATCAGTAAGGTAGGCTCAGTGCCAAAGTGCAGCTTTTTGAAAAATAGTGGATTTAACAGCGCAACAGAATAGATCCCAACCACATCTATTTTTTTTGCGTGCAGTTGTTCCAACCACGGTTTAATCAAGATGGGATTGGTCAATGCGCTGAACAGCATTTGATCATCTTTTCGCCCTTCATGCGCACGCCCTTGATGGCTGGCTTTGTGAAACGGCGTATCACGATAAATCGTATTCAGACGTCGTTGTATCAGGCTATTCTTGGCGCGACCAAACACATGAGGAATATTTTCTCGTTGAAAATCCTCCTCTACAAGGTCGGTCAACAGATAGGCAGGGATGTCACGGTGCAGTTCCAGGTATTCTGAAAATGCCAGCCAGCCGCTGGCATAGTTGTTAAATGTTTTTTCGGTAGAAAATACGCCCTTATCCCAAACTGTTGCAACAAGTTGGTTGTTGGTGAGGTAGAGCAGATGCTTAGCCAAAATTGTCCTTTTACAGCCGGTGTTAGGTTTTCATTTTGCTAATGGTGTCGTATATGGGGCCCATCACCGACATCATGATCCAACCCAGCAGCAGCCCCAGTACGACAGTCATTACAGGTTCGATCATAGCCTGGACTTTTTCTATCATCTCTTTGATATCACGATTATAAAAATAACTGACGTTGCGCAAAGCAATATCGAGTGAGCCTGTAGCCTCACCAATCTTGAGCATGCTGATCACCAAGGGTGGGAAAATACCTATACTCTGAAAGGCCCCGGTCACACTCTGTCCCTCAGAGATTAATACCCCCGCACGACGCAAGCCTTGTGCGATAACTTCGTTGCTGACGATATCTTCGGATAATCGAATGCAATCCAAAATGGTGATGCCTGACTCATACATCAAGGCAAAAAAAGTAACGAAGCGTGAAAGTATGATTTTATGTAAAACCGGCCCAATCAGCCAAATACGCAATTTGTATCCATCTGCCATGTAACGAGCGGCAGGGCTTCTTTTTAACAGCATGATACTGAAAATCCAGATCAGTACAGGAGTCGCCAATGCGATATACCAATAATTGATAAAAAGTCCCGATACAAATATGAGTATCTTGGTGTGCATGGGAAGTTCCTGTCCCATGTTCTTGATAAATCCGGTCAATTGCGGCACCAGATAAATCATGAGAAAAAAGGTTACTCCAGTCACTATCGCACCGACAAATATCGGATACATGACGATTTTTTTTGTTTGCGCTGTGAGTTCGTCTTGCCACTTAAGGCTTTCACCTAAACTCTTAAAGACATCCGATATTTTACCGGTCTGTTCCCCAGTGGTGATCAGGCTGGTGAAAGTTTTGCTGAAAATTTTCGGATAGCGGGCCATCGCTTCGGACAAGGGAGAGCCACCTTCAATATTTTCGATGAGGTCGGCTACTATGCCTCGAAAATTCCGGTTTTCAGTACTGTCATGAAGATCCGTAAGGCCTTCCAAAATGGGGACGCCAGCAGCCGTCATTTGCTCCATATGGAAACAAAAGTTAATCAAATCTTTTCTCGAAATTTTAACGCGGCCAAATGAAAAATTTCTCTCTGTCTTTTCTTTGAAGTCAATCAGATCCAAATCCATGCGCTTCAAACGCAGTTCCAATTCCATCAGATTGGCTGCATCCATCTTGCCGCGAATTTTCTTTCCATCGGGATCAATGGACAGATAGGCGTAGAGAGTCATTAACTTAACCTGTCTGTTAAATCGACTATGCGGGAGATTTCGTCAAGTGTAGTTATTCCTTCAAGTACGCGACGCACGGCATCTTCTGCTATGGGCCGAAAGCCGCTTGCAATTGCCGCATTACGTATTTCACGCGCAGTGGCACGACGGGCAATCATGTCGTCAAGTTCGCCGTGAATTTTCAAGATCTCCATGATGGCGAGACGACCTTTGTAACCTTGATAATCACATTTACTGCAGCTGGCCGCACGGAAAATCATTACAGGCGCAGTACCTGGTTGAATGCCAAGCAGCATGCGCTCAGTTTCGTCAGCTTCAACTTTTTCTTTACAGTGTGGGCATAACTTGCGAGCCAGTCTTTGTGCGACCACGCCAATAATATTACCAGCCATCAGATCAGGCAGTACTCCTATATCCAGCAAACGCGGGATTGAGCCTATGGCGGAATTGGTATGCAAAGTGGAATATACCTGGTGGCCCGTCATCGCAGCACTAAATGCCATTTCTGCAGTTTCTTTGTCCCGAATTTCACCGACCAATATAATATCCGGGTCCTGCCGCATCATGGAACGAATACCGCTGGCAAAACCCATTTTTGCCGACTCGTTAACTGAGGTTTGCCGTATCATCATCATAGGGTATTCCACCGGGTCTTCAAGTGTCATGATATTGACGGAATCGGTATTGACGTGATTGAGTATCGAATACAAAGTTGTTGTCTTGCCGCTTCCGGTTGGACCAGTGACCAGAATAATGCCCTCAGGTCGGGCGATCATCAATTTGAGTAGCATCAAGGTGTCGTCTTCAAGTCCAAGGCCATCTAAAGGCACCAGGCTTTTTTGCCGGTCAAGAATACGCAAGACGAAGTTCTCGCCATGGGTAGTCGGTTGTGCCGCAGCACGGAAGTCGATTTGACGCCCTGAAAAATTAATTGAAATCCTGCCGTCCTGGGGGGCGCGAGTCTCGGCAATATTCATGTTACTCATGACCTTTAAGCGCACCACCATCGCTGGCCAATAAGTCTTATGCAAGCTCCGAATTTGACGCAAGATACCGTCGATACGATAACGTATGCGCAGAAAAAATTCTTCTGGTTCGAAGTGAATATCGGAAGCATTTTTTTGTACCGCATCTGCCAGAATAGCGTCCATCAAGCGCACTAGCGGCTGACTATATTCGTTTGATACAGTTTGCATACTTTTATAATTGATTTCCCCGGTCTCTATTTCTTGCAAAATACCGTCAATCGATAACTCAAGTCCATAATATTGGTCGATAGCTTTCATAATTTCAGACTCGCTGGCGAGCATCGGTATGACATTGATGTTTTTGCCTAACATTGCCTGGATTTGATCTATCGCCACAATATTGGCGGTATCCGCCATCGCGAGCATCAGACTGTACTGGTCTTTGTTATAAACCATGGGGAATACGTGATATCGCTTGGCAATATCTTTCGGAATTAACTTGATTGCGTTGGCATCAGCGACAATGCTGGCAAGGTCCGTACTTTGTTGATTCAGATTTTCACTTAAGGCTTCACGTACGGTAGCTTCAGTGACAAAACCTAAAGAGATAAATAATTTGCCAAGTGGACTGCCGTTACTTTTTTGCTCGATCAATGCAATACGCAATTGATCTTCGCTAATGACACCTTTCTGTATCAGAAGTTTGCCTAAGGGAAGTTTTGGGTTATTTGCCATTGATCAATATTGATTTTTGCTGGTTACTAAAAGCTGCAAATTTGCATCTGCACTGGACGCATGAAATTCGAATGCACCTGCGCTGACTCACTCTTCAGCAATGTTTTCAAGATCTTTAATACGCTGTTTAACGTCATTCCGGTTGAAATTCCCGGCGCTGTTTTCAACTAATTTGAGTGCACGCTTATAGTATTCGATGGCGAGTTTCACCTGATTTAATCTGTCCAGACTAATGGCCAGGTTAAACGCATAATCAGCGCTATTTGGCGTACTCACGTAGGCTCTAAAGAAAGTCTGCTGAGCATCGGACCAGCGGGACTGGTGCGCATACAAATTCCCAAGTGCAAACAAGATTGCGCCCGACTGGGGATTTTGGCTCAGCGCTTTTTTCAATCTGCTTTCGCTTTGAACGGGATCTCCCTGCTGCAAGCTGGTTAAGCCAGCAATGGCATCTGGATCACCCGGATTAAGGTCCAGGACTTTTCCGTAGAAAAAACCAGCTTGCTCCGCTTGCCGTTGATTGAGCGCAATGGCAGCTAAACCGAGGAGGGCGTCACGATTGTTGGGTTCGTGCAGTATGACTTTATTGTATTCTTGCTTGGCTAGTGCAGAATTACCAGTGATATATGCCTGATAGGCGCCATCCAGAGTGGGGTTGATTTTATTTTCACTGCTACTTTGACGAATTTGGATGGCATTGTTTTCATTGGCCGATGTCGATGACCTTGCTGAATCAGTCTTCGCTTTTGACGCAACTACCGTGTTCTTGTCTGTGCCCAATGGTTTCGCATTGGTGTCTGCTGCAATGTCAGCAGGACCTGGTTTTGAAGGAGGTATGATTGCTTGCTGTGTCGGTACATCTTCTTTCGGCACAGGTTTATCCAGGCTCAAACCCGCGTCAGCTAACTGTTTGGCTTTTGATGCAGAATCTGCATCGGCATCTGGCACAGTGGGGACCTGGGGCGGTATTTGGGCCGGTACCTGAGCCTGAATCTTTGGCGTGATTGGCGATGTAACCGCAAGCTTGCCGGTAATGCCCGTATCGTTTATCTGCCAATACACGTAAGCTGCGCCCAGTAAGCTAAGCAAACATCCCGTAGCTACCACACCGATCACTAGTTTACTGCGTTTGCGTTCAGGTGTTTTTGATGAAAAAACCGATTTCGCCTTTTGCTGTTCGGCCATCAGTTGTTTCATTTTTTCATCTGCCGCCTGTCTCTCTTCAGTGGCTTTTTTTGCTAAATCTGGTCGGGTAAATTTTTTGGCCCCGGCATCAGGTAAATCGGCATTGCCCCCGGATGTATTTGCTTCGTCTTCAGTGTCGTCTACCGGTTTTTTGGGGGGAGATGGTGCGTCAAAGCCGTGGGGGCGCGTAGCGTCTTGGCGCGATTCATGATGTGCTGATGCAGGCAGGGCAGGGATGGCAATGGATTCAGATGAAATCTCTTCAATTGACGTTGGAATAGTGTCGCTGAAAACATAGGCGCTTGCCTTTTCATCTGATGTTGCCAAGCCAGATGCTGACGATCCTGAATCGGTTTTCTCAATTAGGTCAGGCGTTTCTTTGGGCGACAAAGTTAATGGGTCGTCTACCGATAGCTCATTCTGCTTCTGTTTGGTTTGCTCGGCTTTTTTGAGCGCTTGCATTAATAAACTCACTGCGCACCCGCCTTGCTTTGCTCTGGAGGAGTTTCAGTATAGGGTTCGTTATTTAGTGGCGCATCGTTGGGCAGCAAATAGCGATAGTTCTTGTAATCACCACTGATACTGGCATCCTTGACGACAATAGGGCGCATGAAAATGACTAATTCAGACTTGTTGGTAGTTTCATTCCGAAAACTCAGCGCATTCCCTAAAAGTGGAATTCGGCCAACTCCGGGCACTTCATCTTTCAGGTTATTAATGGTGTCTTGCATGAGCCCGCCCATGACCGCTATTTGACCGCTGCTCACCTTCAAGACGGATTCCATTTCCCTGGTTTGAATGACCGGCACATTACTGACTACTGGCACAGTCGCTTGTGCCAACGCGGGGTTTGGATCCTGTACATAACCAATGATGCGTGAAATGCTGGGGCGGACATTGATCGTCACCTCGTCATTGTCGGCGATTTGCGGTGTAACACTCATCACGAATCCAACTGGTACCGTGTTTAAACTGGACGTATATGTGGTGACAGATGGGGTGCCGACAGAGCCTTGCTGGGTCGTTGCCGTGATAGTGAAATAAACCCGGTTATCAACCACTTTCAGCAGTGCAGTCTGATTGTTGAGAACACTGATTTTGGGACTCGATAACACTTTTACCTTGCCAAATGATTCAAGTAACTGAATCGTCACAGCGAGATTACCAAGACCGGTAAGTGGTTTTAAATAATTTAAGTTAAATAAGCCCTGACTAACCCCTGGCTTGATACCAGAAGGCAGTGGAGCTCCTCCCACTTGTCCAACCGATATACTCGGCCCTTCAGTTGCACTGGTACGCAGGGATGACCAGTTTATTCCTTGCTGGTACTGGTCATTGAGCTGGACCTCAATCACGGTAGCTTCAATCATTACCTGACGCTTGGCACTGGACATGACCAAGTCGAGAAATTCCTGAATTTTTTCATGCTGCCGGCTGGTCGCACGAATGGCAATCAAGCCGGTTTCCGGATTTGCAATCACCGATGCGGCTTCGCGATAGGTGGTAGGGCGGGTGGCGGCTGGCGATGCTGGATTTGCAGCATTGCCAGTCTTGCCTGTTGTGTTTGTTGCGTTTGTTGATACAGCCGCCGTTCCACCGTTCATGTTGTCAGGTAAAACTTTGTCGGTTTCTCTCAGCGTATCCTTGATATTTTCTACCAGGGTTGCCCAAAAACGATTGTTCGATGTGTTGGAAACCGACGTAGTCGAGTTATTATCCCCTGTCCCACTCCCCGCACTAGCGCCGGTACCGGTAGCGGTCGATATCTGGGTAGCAATGCTTACTTTGCTATTGGTGTCGCGTGAAACGTTGACATAGTCAATTTTATAATTTCGCAAAAACGGTGCGTCGGGCAGCACGATCAAATTGGGTCCGTCCAATTCGAAACGCATATCTACCTGTTTCGAAATACGGGTTAATAACTGCGGTAAGGATTGATCAAGTGCATTGAGAGTCACCTCTCCTTCGATCCCGGGATGGATGTCGACGTTCAGCTTGGCATCACGTGCAAGCGCAAACAAAAGCGGTTGTATTGCCACTTTGTATACGCTGACACTATAAGTTTCAACTTTGGGAGTTGCCTTTGGTTTCGCCAGAACAGCGCTTTGGCGCACAGGTTCCGGGATTTTGCCATAAGGGCGCTCACTTTCCTTAATGTGACTTGTCGACGGTGCAACAGGTTGAGTGCCACAGGCGGACAGTATAGTCAGGCAAAAAAAGGAAATTGCAATTTTAGTCATTAATGTATGCTTTACTATTTTTGTTGTAATTTGATAAACATAAGCCATCTATAAGCAATAACGCTCCTGCCTATTTCGCGTATCAATGATAAGTAAGTAGTATAAAAACGGGTCTTTGACAATCATTCTTTCAAAAACATGTAACTGGCATCATTAAATTAAATAATTTTAAGCCAGATTACATTCCCGAAAGCACTATGCGGCATAGTATTTTTATATGCTGATCAAAAATTGGCAATATGCAACATATTGATTTGATCGATTCGATTGATTTAAGGGATTTAATTATTAACAGGCTCTTATCGGGGCCACAAATCTTGGCCGTGCGAGCGTAATATTTCTGCGCGAAGTCCACCTACGGTTCGCAGCTGACCCCGATAGTTCCATTTTTGCTCTAATTCGACGTTGACTTGCCGGGCTTCCTCACGTGACCCGAAACTCGAATATACGATACCAAAGTGAGGAATCCCGTTTATCCGCGTTGGGTACAGATGTAACTTATCAATGCCAGTCTCAGCTTTGGCTTTTTGTAAAAATTGCTCGATTTTAGTGTAGCTGCTCGCATCAATCAGTGCAATTTGAACTGTGTATTGATCTTGCTGCATATCGATTAGCCAATTTTTTGATCTATCCGCAAGCTGTTGAAAAATGCCCGGCACTGCTTGTTTCTTTGCGACTGTTGTTGGTTCTGGTTCCACATTTGATGAGGCCGACTTATCCGATTTATCCTTATCTGCCAGCGATTTTTGCGGGGGAACCGGGGCTGATTCAACGCTGGGTTCAGGCAACTTCTCAGATACGGAAGTGGCGGCTGTGGCGGCTGTGGCGGTTGTGTTTGCCGGTACTGATACCGGCGCCGCATTTTGATCGATGGCAACCGGGGAAGTTTGACCCGGCTGTTCAGATGCCATTTGCGCCGGGCTTGCTGGCGCTGTAGATGTAGTGGTAGCAACGGCAGTGGTGCCAACTTGTGTCGTCGCTGGTGCACCACGATTCTGCCAATAAATTCTCCAGGCTAAATCTGCCGCAATAACAATAGCGACGGCTAATAGCAGGACGAGACTCCATTTCGGTTGGGACTTACTGGTTTTTTTTACAGAAAATTCACTGTCGAGAATTGCTTCTTTTACGTGTTTCGCCTGAACCAGATGCGCATTGTCGGCAAATGCGGCCAGGAGTGATTTATCTGCAAGTATATTGATACGTCGCACAATTCCTTCGGATACCTGAGACAGTAATTTAATCGCGCTTTTGTCAAATATGTCTGGCCCGCGATAGCCTGCAGCTCGCATACGAAACATCAAGAATTTGGGAATGGTATTGGGGAGTAATGGAGGAATTTTGAAACTGTGCGTAATACGTTCCTTCAATTGTCGCATTCGCGGCAAATTTAAATGTGCGTCAAGTTCTGGCTGCCCAAACAAGACGATTTGCAGTAGTTTGTGATGAGAGGTTTCCAGGTTAGAGAACAAGCGGATCTCTTCCAGGGTTTCAAGCGACATAGCCTGCGCTTCCTCAACCAGCAGCACTACCTGCTTGCCTTTGATATGCTTGCCTATCAATTCGGCATGCAATAATCGTATAACTTCATCTGGCCTTTTGTTTGAGGTATTTATCTCAAGTTCGCCTGCGATCACATACACAACTTCTGCCCGGTTCAAGGTTGGATTGGCAAGGAATATGACTTCCACGTTGGCCTGCAACATGCCTTCCAACATGCGACAAAGCATGGTCTTGCCACTGCCAACTTCACCGGTAACCTTGATGATGCCCTCTCCATGGGTAATTGCGTAGATAAGCGCCTGCAGAATATCCCCACGCTGACTCCCGGAATAAAAGAACGCAGGATTAGGCGTGATGCTGAAAGGAGACTCGTTTAGTCCAAAATGAGAGCGATACATAGGGTCCAGGTGCAGATGGGTCTTGTGTCCGGTTGAAGACTATAAGAGTACATCATGTCAGGCATACAAGGAATATCTTTGATTTTTGCACGCAGGGGAGTGCGCTTGATCTTCCGGATCAACACGTACTAAGAATATTGGAATAAGGGTCGTGACTTCTGATATCGCCAAAGACTGCAGAAACCGCTCAAAAACACCAGGTAAGCACCATTTTTGATTTTCTTTTATCAATAATTGTTACAAAGCACGTTTCAGCGCGATAATACCAATAATTCATTTGTAATTCCTGGATAAAAATATAATGTATCTCGTCAAAAAAATGTCGATCCGCCAGTTGGTCAGCTTGGGCGTAATAACTTTTCTCTCTCTGTTTCTTGTTGCTTGTGGAGGTGGAGCAGGCACCGTAGGAATAGCGACTGGCACGGCGCTTTACACAACTGCGTCCAGTACGATCACAATCAACAGTGGCACGGCGAGTTACACCATAGGTGGCGGTACTGCGCCCTATAAATCCAACTCAAGCAATGCCAGTGTTGCCACGACAGAGGTCAAGGGAAGTACCTTGACTATTAGCGGGCTATCGTCCGGGGTGGCGCAGATAACAGTTGTTGATGCCGTTGGGGCTTCGGTCACCCTGGCTTTGACCGTAGGTTCTGGTAATACTGCTACCGCTTTATTCACCACTGCCCCAAGTCAGGTCACTGTGGGTGTGGGGGCAACCGCAGCTTTTACCATAGGCGGCGGAAAACCAACGTATGTGATTAGCAGCAGTAACACATCTGTGGCGACGGTTGCCATCAACAATAATCTATTCATTATTACCGGCGTCACTGCCGGTGCGGCGCAGATCGCTGTGTTTGATGCGACAGGAAGCGCTGTGACATTCAATGTGACGGTTGGTTCGGGTGCCGTGACTGCACTCTATACGACCGCCGCTAGCACGGTATTGGTTGCCAGTGGCGAAACCGCAACTTTCAGTGTGGCAGGCGGCACGGCACCATACACGGCTACCAGCAATAATGCGAATGCGATTACTGCCAGTGTTTCCGGGACGAATTTGAGCATCAAAGGCGTTGCAACAGGGACCGCACAAGTTTTGTTATTCGACGCGAAAGGAGCCTTTGTCACCATTACAGCGACAGTAGCTGCTACTGGTAGTGGAACGACACTCTATACTGCTGCGCCAAGCGCACTTACTTTTGCAGTGGGTGAAATTGGCTCATACACAGTAGGGGGCGGGACCGGGCCATACAGTGTCGCTACAAGTAACCGTAGTGCAGCAACTGCAAGCATCGCTGGCAATAAACTGACTGTGACCGGTATTGCTGTCGGTATTGCGCAAATCAATGTTGTGGATTCATTGGGGGCGTCGGTAGTCGTGACCGTCAATGTCGGTTCTGCCGGGGTTGCTACTTCGCTTTATACAACATCTGGAAGTGCAGTTAATCTTGCGGCAGGAACCACAAATACTTACTCGATAGGTGGCGGTACCGCCCCTTATACCAGCACCAGTAGCAATACTGCTGTTGCTACGGCTGGTGTTTCTGGCAACACCTTAAGTATTCGGGGGATTGCGGCAGGTTCTGCACAAGTTTTGGTTTTCGATGCCACAGGAACCTCGGTAAACATCGCTGTGACGACATCACAATCAGGTAGTGTGACTATTGATGTCCAGCCAAACGGTGCCAGCGCCAATGTGGGTGATGTTTTGCAATTCCTGGTCAGCGGAGGTACTGCGCCCTACAACATTACTGTCAACAACCCTAGTATTGCGGCAGTCAGCCCGACTACGGTAGCTGCCAGTGGCGGGGCGTTTGCGGCAACTTTACTCAATGCAGGCAGTACCAATGTGACCATTGTTGACGCTTTGGGGCAAACCAAGGCTTTCACCCTGACGGTCAGTCAGTTGTCAACTTCGCTAAGACTGTCACCCAGTGCGATCATCATTGGCGAGGACAGCACCATCCCACTCAGCTTCAATATTTACGGTGGTACGGGGCCATATCGCGCATTTACCAGTGATCAAACCTTGTCTTCGGTAAGCACCACGGGGGCGACATTAACCATAGGCCTGGGAAGCAATCTTAATCGATGCATCAATCCAATTGATTCCAGTGGACTGCGAATTCCACAGGGTACATTTGATGTCATTGTGACGGTAGTAGATAGTCTTGGCGCCTCCGCAACCAGCATTATGACCATCAAGGACAATGGTGTTGGCAATGGCAGTGTGGTCACCCAACCAGCTCCGTTTGTCGCACCGTGTACATAAAGACTTGTATTTGAGAGAGTGGCCGTCTTTGCTGGTTGCAAGCGGCCATTCATTCTGTGAAGCGATGCAGTGTTTGCAGGGAGCGTGCGGATTATTCGGTGCTGGCTTAAGCGTTTTCGCTATATGAATACGAGGGCTTTTGCAGACTTTGCAGCATCATGTAAGGCGCTGTGTAGGGTTTGTCAGGGCATGTCAACCTGTTTACTCGATACAACGCATAAATGCCTGTTCCAGTGTAGATGTCCCATATTGTTGGCAGCAGGCAGCCGGGGAGCCGATATAACGAAGCTGGCCCTGATGCAAGATGGCAATACGATCGCAAATTTCTTCGACGTCCGCAAGGGCATGGGAGCTGAAAAACAGCGTGCTACCCTTGTCACGCAACTTATGTAAGCGGGTTTTCAATAAGGCGCGTGCCTTAGGGTCAAGACCGCTCATAGGCTCATCCAGTACATACAACTCTTTTTGCGCCAGAAAGCAGGCGGCCAAGCCTAGCTTTTGGGTCATGCCCTTGGAAAACAGACGTACCGGACGAATCAGTGCAGAGTCATCCAGGTCCAATGTCTGCAATACTTCCAGCGCCTCGGATTGCTTGTAACTTACGTTTTGCAGCTCTAGTATGTACTTCAAAAAATCTTTGCCCGTCAGGTAATAGGGGGGGGCAAAACGTTCTGGCAAAAAAGCAATCGGCTTGCGCGCATTGCTCAATGTATTGTGTATGCCAAAAATCTCTATCGCCCCCTCGTCAGCCGTACAAAAATCCAGCAAACATTTGATCAGGGTTGTTTTACCCGCACCATTGACACCAATCAAACCAAAAAATTCACCTTGAGCGATGTCTAGCGTAATGCCATTCAGGATAATTTTTTTATCGTGACGTTTGACGATATTTTTAAACTGCAATGCTGAAATGGTCATAGAACGCGCTAGTGGATAATTAAGAAATGAATGTGTAGATCGTGTCGTCACCAGAGGTATGTTCCGGCTTTCCCGCCGTGATTTATAACTTTTGCAGGCGCTGCAAGGCATCTCGCAGGGTGGCGTCCTGTTTGGCAAAGCAAAACCGCACGATGCCAGATTCCTTGCTCTGCTGATAAAACGCCGAGACAGGGATGGCGGCCACACCGATCTCAGTAGTCAACCAGCGGGCAAAGTCCAGTTCCGGCATGCCTGATATGGCCGAATAATCGACGCTTTGAAAATAAGTGCCAGCGCAAGGCAGCAGGCGCAAACTGCTGTTTGCCAGACCAGCACGGAACAGGTCACGTTTTTTCTGGTAAAAAGCCGGCAATTCCAGATAGGGGGCAGGGTTACCCATGTAATGCGCCAGACCTACCTGCATGGGGGTGTTCACGCTGAACACATTGTACTGGTGCACCTTGCGAAATTCTGCCATCAAGGCTGCCGGGGCGGCGACATAGCCTATCTTCCAGCCAGTGACGTGATACGTCTTGCCAAAACTGGAAATGATATAGCTGCGCGCAGCCAGTTCAGGGTAGCGTGACAGCGATTCGTGGCGCTGTCCGTCATACACCATGTGTTCATACACTTCATCCGAAGCAATCAGGACATTGGTGTCACGCACGATGTCCGTCAGTGCCGCGATATCGCTGGCATCGAGCACACTGCCGGTTGGGTTATGTGGCGAATTCAGCATGATCAGGCGGGTTTTGTTGCTGATCGCCGCCCTGACCTGGTCCCAGGGGATGCTGTAGCCATGCTCATCCAGTTCCATGCTTACAAATACCGGAACGCCGCCAGCCAGCTTGATCGAGGGCACATAACTGTCGTAGGCGGGTTCGATGACAATGACTTCATCACCGGCATGTACGCTGGCCAGCAATATCGTCAGTATGCCCTGGGTGGCACCAGCGGTAACGGTGATTTCGCTGTTGGCGTCACAGGCATGCCCGTAGACATCCAGAATCTTGCGGGCAATCTGCTCACGCAACTGCGGCATGCCGGTCATTGGTGGGTACTGGTTAAAGTCTGCCGCCATGGCGGCAGCTACCGTTGCCGGCAACGCCGGGTCACAGGCAAAATCAGGGAAGCCCTGGCCCAGATTGACCGCCTTTTTTTCGGCTGCCAGCGCAGACATCACGGTGAAGATGGTGGTGCCCACTTCGGGCAATTTGGATTCGGGAACGAAGCGGGCGGTAGTGGTCATCAGTGAAAATAATCAAAAATAGGACTTACGCAAAACCGCCCCAGCTACGTTGCAGCTCCTAGTCACTAAAGTACTGCCTTCGTCGCCGCGTCTTGCTGGAACAATTTTGCGTAAGTCCTAAAAAACAGAAAAAATCGTTTATTTGGTACCAAACAAGCGGTCACCCGCATCACCCAGGCCAGGAACAATATAGCCATGTTCATTCAGGCATTGGTCTATTGATGCCGTGATGATGGCGACATCAGGATGGGCTGCCTGCATGACCTTGATACCTTCCGGGGCCGCCAGCAGGCAAACGAATTTGATGCTGGTTGCGCCACGCAGCTTCAGGCGTGTAATGGCGGCAGCGGCAGAATTGCCGGTCGCCAGCATCGGGTCAACCACGATAACCAGGCGTTCGGCGATGTCTTCCGGTACTTTAAAGTAATACTCGACCGGTTCCAGGGTTTCCGGGTCACGGTACAGGCCAATATGGCCAACCCGTGCATTCGGCAGCAAATCCAGCATGCCATCCAGGATACCGTTACCGGCACGCAACACCGAAATCACGCACAGCTTCTTGCCGCTGATGGTCGGTGCATCGATGGTAGTGATAGGCGTTTCTATCTTGACCAGCTCGATAGGCAGGTCGCGTGTTACCTCATAAGCCAGCATCTGGCTGATTTCACGCAACAGACGGCGGAAATTATCCGTAGGCGTGTCTTTGCTGCGCATCAGCGACAACTTGTGTTGCACCAGTGGGTGTCTGATTTCGGTAACGTTTTCGTTCAAGATAATTCTCCGGCAATGTTGTCAATGTTGTGTTAGCCGCTATTTTACGTCCCTCCAGCCTTAAGGGAAACGGATAAAACAAGAATTGAGGCGTTTTTCCACTTCTGCTCCGGTCATCGTCAGTTTTTTCTTCATTGATAATTCAGGATAAGAAGTTCCGGCATGGCAGGGCCCGCGATGACGGCGAACGACTATCAAATCAGGAGTGCAGAATGGACAGCAATCAAGCCTTGTTAAATAAATTATCTTTGGGAGACTACTCCCTTGATCGCCATGGCGACCATAAAGACGATTATTTACCACCGGAAGAGGCCATTGAGTCCAATGTCCGCATCGACGTGAAAGGTATTCGTGAAGCCATTGCACGGGTAGAGGCAGAAGCCCGCGCCACCGTTGCCGCCGAAACCAGGCTGAAAGCAGAAACCCAGGCCAGGGCGCTGGCAGAAACCAGGGCGCAGGCCGAAGCCGAAGCCGCAGAACTTGCCCAGCGCAAACTGGCACTGGAGCAGGAAGCCGCTGTCGGTACCCAGGCAAAACTGATGGCCGAGCGCCAGTCGAATGCTGCCAGCCAGGCGCGCATCGCCGCCACTGCAGAAGAAACCCGGAACTTGCAGGAAAGGGCGCAGATGGAAGCCCGTGCCCGTGAACAATCCGAACTGCGCTCAAAAATGGAACAGCAGGCCACCGAAAAGGCCGAGAAACAATATAAGGCTGAATCGGCGCTGGCTTCCCAGGCCCATGCCGAAGCACAAAAACTGGCAACACAGACCACCAATGCCAGGAACTGGGCGGCAGAACGCTTTGCCGCATCACAATCCGCCCGCCAACAGGCAGAAGAACGTGCCCGTGCCGATGCGCGCATTACTGAACTGGCACGCGAGCGCGAAAAGCAGGAGCGCGAAGCCCGCGAAACATCAGAAATGCTGGCCAAGGTACGTAGTGAATCCCTGCAAGTCAACAAGGAACGCGATCAGGCCGAAGCCATGGCACTGGAATATGCCATCAACCGTGCCCCCGCCGAAGTGCGCGCACGTGAAGACGCCTTGACCCGTGTTGCTTTGGAGCAAGAACAAGAAGCCATCGCCCATGCCCGCATGGAATCCGAAAAAAAGGCGGCTGAAGCGATACAACTGCGCATGCAGTCAGAAGAAGAATTGCGTATTGCCGCCTCACGTCGTGAACAGGCTGAAATGATTGCCGCGACCACGGCACAAGCCAGACGCGACGCCGAAGACAAAATCCGCATGGCAACCGAATCCCGCATCCGTGCCGAACGTGATCTGCAATCGACCGCCATGAGCCGCATCGAAAACGAGCAACAGGCCGATTTGCAAGCCCGTGCCCGCCAGGAAGCTGAAGCCGTCTTGTCGGAAGAAGCGCGTCAGCGTCGCCTGGCAGAGAAAGAAGCAACTGAAATTGCCCGCCAGCGCGCAGCAGAAGAACAGCGTGCCGCCAAATTGGCACAAGAGCGGGTGGAAATAGAGCGTATTGCCGTGCAGGAAGCACGTGAGCAGGCTGATTCCGAGCAACAAGCCCTGAGTGCCAGCGCTTTCCAGGCTGAACTCTTGAAAAAAGCCAATCTGGCATCGGCAGAAAAAGCCAAAAAAGCCAAAGAATTGATGCTGGCTGAAAAAATGCGGGTAGAGGCAGAGCAAAAAGCTGCTGCTGCCTTGCAGGAAAGACTTAACGCCGAACGTAAAAAAACCGAAGAATCTGAAGCATTGGCACAGGCCGACCAATCACATGCCGAACTGTTGCGCCTGCAGGAACAGGCCGACCATGCACGTCGTGTCGCCCAGGAATCAGAATGTGTTGCAGAAAAACTGAACCTGGAAAAAACCATGGAGCAGGTGGAATTGCAGCAAAAAATGGCGGCGGCCGCTGCCAAGAAAAATCACGATGCGACTGAGTTTTTGCGCGTCCAACAGCAACGCACTAATGATGAGGTGAAAGCGATGGAACTTCAGGAAGAAAAATTACAGGCAGAACGTCGCCGTGCCCAGGCAGTGCAGCAAGTGCTGAAAGCGACCCAGGAAAAACTGCAGTTGGAACAGACTGCCCAGCAAGAAGCAGAAGCAAGACTGCGTGCCGAAGAAGAAGCCATGGCCATAGCCATAGCCAAAGAGCAGGCCGAACGTGAAGAAAGACTGGCGCTGGAAGCAACGCTGGAAGCAGAAAAATCTGCACTGGAACAGACAGAACTGCAAAAAGAAACCCAATGCAAGGCCGCCAAGGTGGCTTTGCTGAAAAGCTATCAAGCCACAGAAATGGCACGTGCCGAGCAAATGCACCTGGAAGCTGAAAAGCAGGCGGCAAGGGCAGCGCAGGAAAAACTTGAAGCAGAAAAATCAGCTGCCGAGCAAGTTTTTGCCCGTGCCCACGCAGACCGTGAGCACGTCAATGTCTTGAATGCCCGTCAGCAGCAAGAAGCCGAAGCACGCACCGCACGGCAGACCATGATTGCTGCAGAGCAAGTTCGCCTGCAAAAAATGCAGGAACATGCAGAGCTGCAAAAGCAATCGGCGGTACTGGCGCAAAGCAAGGCAGTAGAAGCAGAAGAACTGGGCAAAACCCTGAGACTGCGTGCCGAATCCGAACAAAGAGCCCTGAGCCTGGTGCAAGAAAAACTGGAAGCAGAAAAACGTCTGACCGCAGAATGGCAAGCCAAGGCCGTAGTAGAGCAGGAACAGCGTGACCAGCACCTGGCCAGACTGCAATCCGAGCAAACCTTGCGTACTGCCATGGAAGCCAAGGTCGCAGAAGAAAAAAAACTGCTGGAACAAAATAATCAACAAGCCAAGGCAGAACAACAAGCCGCTGCCGCTGCCGCTGCCCGTGTAAAGGCCGCCACGCAACTGGCAAAACTGGAGCAGGAAAAAGCCAAATCACAGCAACAGGCTGCACAGGCACTGGAAGAACAAGCCAGACTGGAAAAACAAAAGGCAGAAGCTGCACTGGCAGAAGCACAAGCCGCAACTGAAAAACTGGAATCAGAAAAAATCGCCAGTGCTGCCGCCATTGCCAGGGCGACAGCAGAACAACAACATGCCCAGGCTGCCGCTGTTCGTGCCAGAGCCGAGCAGGAAGCCAGGGAACTGGCCGCCGCCAAACTGCAGGCTGAACAGGCATTGCAAGTACAGGCACAAGCCTATGCCGCCAGCCAGCATCGTGCGCATGAACTGGTGGTAGAAAAGAACCATAAACTTGCTGAACTGGACCTGGTATTGCAACAACGTCTGGCAGATGACCAGTCTTTGCTGGACAACACAGAAGCAAAACTGCTGGCCGAACAAGATGCACATCAGCAGGTGCAAAGCCGTCTGGCCAGCGAAACCGAAGCCCGTCAGTTTGCCGAAGCACGTGCCCGTGCCGAACAGATCATCCGTGCCGCGACCGAAGTGACCCTGGCATCAGAAAAGGCCCTGTTCCAGGAATTGGCTGCCCATGCCGACGCCCAAAAACTGGTGGCAGAATTGCTGGCACAGCGTCTGCAACAAGAACAAGAATTGCTGGCTACCCAGCAATTGCGTGCTGATGCCGAGCAAGCCGTACTGGCCAGCCTGACTGCCAAGCAACAGGCAGAACAGGCCGCCGCCACCGAAGCCCAGGCCCGCCTGGCTGCCGAACAGGAACAATGCAAACTGATAGAAGCACGCAAGGCTGCAGAAGCGGAAGCCCGTCAACTGGCAGAAAAATTCAATGAAACAGAAAAACAATGGCTGGCGCAATCGGCTGAAGAAGCGCTGATCAAACGCCAGGCAGCTGCTGCGCTGGAAGAAAAATCTGCCTTGTTGCTGGAATTGAGCCGTGCCGGGCAAGAAAAAATCGCGACCGAACAAAAAATCAGCGCCGAATTGCAAGCCAAGCTGGAACGGGAAGAAGCCGCAGAAGTTGCCCTGCAAGCCAAGCTGGATACCGAACGTCAATTGGCAGAAGCCGCTGCCCAGCGCGCCACCAAGGAACAGCAGGCGCTGGAAGCTGCTTTGCGTGTGGCGAATGCCGAGCAAGCTTTGCTGTCCCGCTCGATAGAGCATGCCGAAGCCCAGCGCATGGCCGCAGAAGCAACCGAAACCAGATTGCGTGAAGCAGACGCATTGACTGTCACTGAAAATCATCGCGCTGCCTGTGAACTGGAAGCACTGAGCCTGGTTCAGCAAAAACTGGCAAGCGAACAAAAAGCAGCGCAAGAAGCCGAGCAACGCCAACTGGCCGAGCAAGAATACCTGAGCCTGTGCGAAATCCGCGCCAATGCCGAACAAGACGCCAATGTCGCCATCCAAGCCAGATTGCAAAGTGAAAAAGAAGCCGCAGAACTGGCCAATGCACTGGCCATATCTGAACAGCAGGCAACTGAACTGGCACAGGCCCGTGCCATAGAATTATTTGAAATGCAACAGGCGGAACAGCAACGTGCCGCGCTGGAACAGCGTGAAATCATCGCTATCCAGCAACAGAAACAGGTGGAAATGGATAGCCTGCAACTGAAGCAGGAAGCCCTGCGCCTGATCGAAGACAAAATGGAGGCTGAACGCCTGGTCATGATGGCGTCGGAAGAGCGCGTACACCTGGAAGCCGAACTGGCCGAGCAAAGCGCGCAAAGAGCCGAACAACTGATCATCGCCAATGCCATTGAACAAGAAAAGCTGGCACTGGAACGTGAAGTGGCTGCCGCCATTGCATTGCAAATCGCCGCTGATGAAGAAGCATTGCCAGCATTGCGCGCAAAATTGCTGGAAGAAAGCCAGATTGAAGCGCTGGAAGCCCAAAGACTGGAGCAAGAGCAGGCATTGGCAGCAGCCATCGCCGAGCGTGTAGCGCAAGAACAGGCACTGCAAGCGCAACTGGCACAACAACAGGCAGCCGAAGCTGCATTGCAACAAGAATTCCAGCGCCAGGTGGACGTTGCACAGACACAAACACAGGCAAAAGAGCAGGAACTGGCCATCGCCAAAACCAAGCGCCTCGAACAAGAACAAGCCTTGCAAGTCCAACTGGACCAGCAACTGGCAGCAGAAGCCGAATTGCAAGCCACATTGCAGGCAGAACTGCAGCGTCAGGTAGGCGCAGCCCAGGCACAAACCAGGGCCAAAGAGCAGGAGCTGGCAACAGCGGTGGCAAAACGTCTGGAGGAAGAGCAAGCCTTGCAGGCGCAACTGGATCAGCAAGTCGCGGCAGAGCAAGAGTTGCAAGCCATGTTGCAGGCTCGTGGCCAGGAAGAAGCGCAAGCCCAGGCACTGATCGCCCAGGCACTGGCATCTGCCAAGGCATGGCAAGCGCAAAATGTGTTGCAGATCCAGCAGCATCAAGATGAATTGCAGGCAGAAGCAGAATTGGCCAAACAGACACTGGAAGCCGAACATCAAGAGGCAGAACAATTGGCCCAGGCACTGATCACAAAATTGCTCAACAACAGGCATCAGTCAGAAGAATGGCGTCAGCAAGTCGAGCAAATTCTGGCAATTGCACCAATCGACGTGGCATATGATGCACAGGCACTACAACAGGATGAAGTGCAAAAACGTTTCCGCCTGCGTCCAGCAGTGATTGCAGGCCTGATACTGTGCGCCGGTATCGCTGGGTTTGCCGGTTTAAGCAATGTCGGTATCGCCGGCACTGCATCCAGAGCCGTGACACAAAAAACCGCAGCCCTTGAGCAAGTCACTCCGGCAGCAACACCAAAGCTGGAACCAGGCATGCACATGAGTTATGAACTGAGCGCACCCCAAACCGAAACACCGGCGCAGGCTGAAGAAAAAAGCAAGCCTGCCACCCAGTTGGCCATGGTGACTGGGCGCTTGTAAAACAGAGATTGTTTATTGATAGGCAGTAGTGAAAAATCCCGGGAAACCGGGATTTTTTGTATTCAAGCGAAGGTGTTTTCAATCCGCATAACACAGTCTGTTTTGAAACGGGGGGCAATGTATCTCAGACGTCTTTGGCTTCCTGTAACGCAATCACGATGACAAAGCCACCTTCCTGATGGTTGTAGATGCGTAATTTGCCGCCGTGGCGTTTGACGATACGGTCAACAATCGCCAGACCCAGGCCAGAACCGTTGGCCTGGCTGCGTGAGGCGTCGCCGCGGGTAAATGGTTTTAGCAGGCGTATCAGGTCCGGTTCTGCAACACCGACCCCATGATCACGAAAACTGATCAATATGCCGAGCTTGCGCTCTTTGTTTTTGCGTGAGCACTGTATATCCAGCGTCGTGATCGGTGCGCCTGTGGTCTTGCCGTAGCGGCAGGCGTTTTCTATCAGGTTATTGAATAGCCGCCGGACTTCAGTCATATTGCCATTGATGAACAGATCGGGTGTGATCGCGGTACGCAGGCGCAGGTATTGAAAGCGCGAGGCTTCATCGATGATCTGCTGCAAGACCTCGCTCAGGTTGATGGTTTCCAGCTCCGCTTTATCCAGTGGCTTGGCGTAATCGAGAAACTGGCCGATGATGGCGTCCATCTGTTGCAGGTCGGATTGCATGCCTTGTCTGGAATCTGCGCTCAGGTTGGCCATTTCCACTTCCAGTTGCATGCGCGCCAGCGGGGTGCGCAAGTCATGCGAGATACCGGCCAGAATGATGGTGCGGTCGGCTTCTATCCTGGCCAGATCTTCCATCATGGTGTTGAAACTCTGATTGGTTTCACGTATTTCTTTTGGCCCTTTTTGTGGCAAGGGTGGTGGTTGCTTGCCCTTGGCGATGGCACGGGCAGCATTACTCAGGCGTGACAGCGGATCATTGATCAGCTTGGAAATGATAGCCGCACCCAGCAGCGTCAGGAACAGGGTTGCCATCGCCCAACTGAACAGTTGCAGGCCAATAGGTGGGTCCAGCCGGTCTTGTTCCAGGCGCAGCCAGTAGTGGTCATCGTCGATATCAAAGCTGATCCAGAAACCACTGACGCCATTCAATTTGCTGGCAAAGCGGGTGTCGGGGCCGAGGCCTCTCAGCATGATGGCTTTGGATTCCTGGAAGAAGCTGGTGGCATCCGGTTCTTCGACGTGGTCATTGTCTTCCAGCAGGTAAATCTGCACCCCTTCCTTGTTGGCCAGGTCGGACAATAATTGGTGCCGTTTTTCGGGGGCCGAATGAGTTAGTGCAGCACGGGTGATGGTGACGATGGAAACGATCTGCGCCGCCATTTGCTGCGCCCGGGGCGTGGTTTCCAGTATCCGGAAATTGGCCATCCACGCCGTCATACTGGCGGTGACAAGCAGCGCCAGCATGAAGAAGGTGCGCCAAAACAAGCCGCTCTTAAGCCACTCCAGGCTGTTCAAATAAGAGTGCATTCAGTTTTGGCTTAAAAACAACAGTAAAGAAGCAAATGATTAAGAGATTTGTAGCTTAATGTGACTGACCATCTGGTATGAACACATAGCCCAGACCCCACACGGTCTGTATGTACAGGGGATTGCCCGGGTCTGGTTCTATCAGTTTGCGCAGGCGCGAAATCTGTACGTCCAGGCTGCGGTCAAACACCTCATACTCGCGGCCCCTGGCCAGTTCCATCAACTTTTCACGTGACAGGGGTTGCCGTGCGTGGCGTGCAAATACTTTCAAGACCGAAAACTCGCCGGTAGTGAGGGCGATGTTTTCATTTTGTTTTTTCAGTGTGCGGGTGCCCAGATCCAGCACAAAGTCACCGAAGGCAAAACTTTGCGGGCCTTCGGATGGTGCGCCCGGCAATTCATCCGGCGTTTTGCGGCGCAACACGGCGTTGATGCGGGCCACCAGTTCACGCGGGCTGAAAGGTTTGGGCAGGTAATCATCCGCGCCCATTTCCAGGCCGATGATGCGGTCTACTTCTTCGCCCTTGGCGGTCAGCATGATGATCGGCGTTTTGTCGCCAGCACCGCGCAGACGGCGGCAGATTGCCAGTCCGTCTTCACCGGGCAACATCAGGTCGAGCACCAGCATGTCATAACGCTCGCGTATCCACAGTTTGTTCATGGCCTGCGCATTTTCGGCGCTGACTACCTGGAAGCCTTGTTCGGTCAGGTAGCGACGCAACAAATCGCGTAAGCGCAGGTCATCGTCAACGACCAGAATTTTTGCTTTTGGGCTATTTGAGGTGGTGTTTGTGGAGTCTGGTGTGGGGGTCGTATTGTTCATGGGAATATAGTACTGTCATCGAGTAGGCTTGCAAACAGAATTACTTGTCTGGATTACAAACTGTTACATACTTTACGGAATACCACAGCGGAATTCTTGCAGCTATCGTAAACTGAATTCAATCAAATTGACTAGCATCAGATGCAAGTTTGGGAATAAAATTAGCATCCTTTTCTCTGGCCTTCATTACGCATCCATTTTCTGCATCTTTGGTCGTTAAATTATCAGGCAATCTTATTAGGCAATCGCTTTTTGTAAGCAAACCAGGCAATGAATATACCGTACTTGAAAATTTCTGTCTTATTGTTGTCGCTGTCATTGACGGCGGGAGCAATGGCGGACAATGGTCGGGCGAACAACGGCGGTGGATTCTGGAACAGGTTTAGTGGCGGTGATGCTCAGCGTAAAGATGAGCTTGCCCGCAAGGAAGAGTTGCTCAATAAGCAGCGCGAACGCCAGTTGAGCAAGAAACTTAACCAAAATCGTTTACTCGATAACTGTAGTGATACGCAGCGTGATGGCGAGCATGGCTGTGGCCGCGCCGACAGTGCACAAAAGCGTAATCGCCTGACCCCGGATGAGCGACGCGCCTTGCGTCGCCAGATACAGGATGCCGGGCATGATCTGTATGCCCCCAGTCGTTGATCCAGGCAGATCATCCCAATCAACTGGTTCCGAAAAATCATCTAAATTAACTAAACCAGCTAAATAATTTTAGCGACGGTTTTGCTTCATGATTTTTTGTTGTTCACGTTGCCAGTCTTTTTCTTTCTCGGTATCGCGCTTGTCATGCTGCTTTTTACCTTTGGCCAGACCGATCTGACATTTGATGCGCCCCTTGCTGAAATGCAGGTTCAGCGGCACCATGGTGTAGCCAGAGCGTTCAACTTTACCTATCAGTTTGCTAATTTCTGCTGCATTTAACAATAATTTACGTGTTCTGACCGAATCGGGGTGAATGTGGGTAGAGGCAGTCGGCAGGGCACCAATATGCGCGCCGAATAGAAAAATTTCGCCACTCTTGACGATGACATACGCTTCTTTCAACTGCGCGCGCCCGGCGCGTATGGCCTTGACTTCCCAGCCTTGCAGGACGACACCGGCTTCGAATTGTTCCTCGATAAAGTAATCGTGGAATGCTTTTTTATTATCAGCAATGCTCATGTGGGATGAAAATAGGTGATCTCAGGGTAAAGAAACAATGGAATGCGTTTCGATCCCTGCAATGACTCGGTTAAAATGCGAACCTGTGATTCTACCAAATGGTTCTTCTTGATGGCAGTCGTGCATAAAACAGTTTTTGTTGCTTACAGTGCAGAGCAAATGTTTGCCCTGGTCGATGACGTCGAAAAATATCCGCAATTCTTGCCCTGGTGCGGCGAAGTACATGTCGCCGAGCGTACCGAGCATGAACTGGTTGCCACCCTTGCCATTAATTATCATGGTATCAAGCAGCAGTTTACAACGAAAAACAATAATCAGCGTCCCCATATGATGCAAATGAATCTGGTTGAAGGGCCTTTCAGACAATTATCCGGTTGCTGGAAGTTCACTGAACTCAGGGCAGATGCCTGCAAAATCGAATTTGATCTCAATTATGAATTTTCCAGCAAATTGCTGGAACATCTGATTGGCCCGGTGTTTTCCAAGATTGCCAACAGCTTCGTCGATTCTTTCTGCACCCGTGCCGAGGCCTTGTATGGCTGACCATGCAAGCATGCTGGTACAGGTCTGTTATGCCAGCACATCCACCGTCAGCCTGCTGGAGGTGCAGGTCGATACCCAGGCCACCCTGACGCAGGTGATACAGCAAAGCGGTATCATACAACGGCATCCCGAAATAGATGTCGGCGTCTTTAAAGTAGGGGTCTTTGGCAAACTGAAACCCCTGGACGCGCATTTACATCCAGGTGACAGGGTGGAAATTTACCGTCCCTTGCTTGCCGACCCCATGGAAGCGCGGCGCCGTCGAGCGAAAAAACAGGCGCAGGGATAAGCCGACGCCTGGTATTTTGCTTATTTACGGCTCAGCTGCAGCTTATTTACAGTCTGCCAGGGTTTTCTTGAGATCGGCCAACTCCTGGTTGCGCTGGGCATCATCCATGAAATTGCGTTCACCATTTTTGTCTACGCTGGCAACGCGCACGCCAGATTCCAGGTTCTGTTGATAGCTGCGGGCACGTTCACAGTTTTTGGCCTTGGCGGCAGCAGACTGCTTTTCATCCTCGGCTTTTTTATCTTTCTCTGCCTGTTCGGCTTTGCGCTTGTTGTAATCCTCATTCTTGCTGGCAGTCGTCACCGGCTTTTGCAGCTTGCCTGCATCGTCTGCGGCAGGGGCGGGCGCTGCATCGGCAGTCGGTGCTGACTTGCCGCCCATATTCGGTGATTTGACGATTTTATTCTTTGGCACCGAAATCGGTGGTGGTTTGTCCGAAAATTGTTTGTTGCCTTTTTCATCCAGCCATACATACTGAGCATGTGCGGCGGCGCAGGCAAGAGTGAGAATAAAGGGCAGGGCAATGCGTGAAATTAACATAAGAAACTTTCTTTAAAACACTTGATTATTCGAGAGTTTTACACGTAGCAAGACGATTCCGCAAGTTTTCTGTATAATTCGGTTTTGCGCCTATAGGAAATGCTATGCGTTTACTTCAAAAAGCACTCACGTTCGATGACGTGCTACTCGTCCCTGCATATTCGGACATACTCCCTAAAGATACCTCACTTGCGACCAAATTGACGCGCAATATCAAGCTGAATATACCTCTGGTATCAGCGGCGATGGATACCGTCACGGAAGCCCGTCTGGCCATAGCCATGGCTCAGGAAGGTGGTATCGGTATTATTCACAAAAACCTGACTGCCAAAGAGCAGGCTCGCGAAGTGGCCAAGGTCAAACGTTTTGAATCCGGCGTGTTGCGTGATCCCATCACCATACCGCCCAACACCAAAATTCGTGACGTGATTGCCCTGTCCCAGCAGCATGGCATCAGCGGTTTCCCGGTGGTCGAAGGCAAAGTCGTGGTGGGTATCATCACCAACCGCGATTTGCGTTTTGAAGAAGAACTGGACGCCGAAGCACGTGCCAAAATGACACCGCGTGAAAAACTGGTGTTCGTCAAGGAAGGTGCCGACCTGGCAGAAGCCAAGCGCCTGATGAATAAACACCGGCTGGAACGTGTACTGGTTGTCAACGATGCATTTGAATTGCGTGGCCTGATCACCGTAAAAGATATTCAAAAATCAACAGAGCATCCCTTTGCCTCCAAAGATGAACAAGGCAAGCTGCGCGTAGGCGCTGCCGTCGGTGTTGGTGTAGACAATGAAGAGCGGATAGACTTGCTGGCCAAAGCTGGCGTTGATGTCATCGTGGTTGATACCGCCCATGGCCACTCCAAAGGGGTGCTGGATCGGGTACGCTGGGTAAAAACCAACTACCCGCATATCGAAGTCATTGGTGGCAATATCGCTACGGCAGCCGCTGCGCTGGCACTGGTAGAACATGGCGCGGATGCAGTCAAGGTCGGTATCGGCCCAGGTTCCATCTGCACCACGCGTATCGTCGCTGGTGTTGGGGTGCCGCAGATTTCTGCGATTTCCAATGTCGCCAATGCGCTTAAGGGGACCGGTGTTCCCTGTATCGCTGATGGCGGTGTCCGCTTCTCTGGTGATGTGTCCAAGGCACTGGCTGCCGGCGCATCCACGGTGATGATGGGCAGCATGTTTGCCGGTACCGAAGAAGCACCGGGTGAAGTCATCCTGTTCCAGGGGCGCAGCTATAAATCGTATCGTGGCATGGGTAGCCTGGGTGCCATGGCTGATGGCTCTGCTGACCGTTACTTCCAGGATGCGGCAAATAACGCTGACAAACTGGTGCCGGAAGGTATTGAAGGCCGCGTGCCTTACAAAGGTAGCGTGCTGGCAATCCTGTATCAACTGGTGGGCGGTGTGCGTTCTTCCATGGGATATTGTGGTTGCGCGTCGATTGACGACTTGCATACCAAATCAGAATTCGTCGAAATCACATCGGCCGGTATGCGTGAATCGCATGTCCATGATGTGCAAATCACCAAAGAAGCGCCTAATTACAGAGCAGACTGATGCATATTCCCCGAATTGAAGGCACCAGGAGATTGGTATGTCATCGCCCTTAGATCGATCCAGTCCTACCACATCGACGCGCGTCAATTCGGGATTCGAGCGTCTGGTAGCCGAAAAAATTGATGTCCGTCTTGCCCGCTTCGAAAGGCTGGGCATCAATATGTTCGGGGTTGCAAACTGTTTTGTCAGCTTAGGTAATCTGTCAAAGCGCTTTGACTTTGCCGAACGTTCCATCACCAGTGTTGAAGCCATGTTTTGTGATGCCTTCAACTTCACCGATGATTTGCTGGAAATTCATGATTTGCGCCTGCATGAAGAACTGGGCAAGCACGGGCTGGTGGTCGGTACACCCTTCTTGCGGTTTTTCGCTGCGCATCCCATTTATGACCATACCGGTCATCTGATCGGCAGTGTCATGCTGGTTGATTATGAACCGCATACTCTGGGTGACGATGAGCGCCAGATCTTCAGTGACATGGCTGCCATGATAGAGCGTGAACTGGCGTTTGATGTGCTGTACCTGAACCAGCTGGAAGTCATCAAGCAAAACCGCAGCCTCAAGCGTGATTCGCTGATCGACCCCTTGCTGGGAACCTGGAATAAAGCTGCCATCATACGTTCGCTCAAGATAGAAATGGAACGTTGTGCAAAGGCAGAAAAACCCCTGGCCCTGCTGATCGCCAGCCTGGACCAGATGGAAGGCCTGCGCGAATCAGAAGGTATCGCCATTACCGACCTGATGCTGGTCAAGACCGTCAGCCGTGTCCGTTCTTGCGTACGTCCTTTTGATGCCATGGGCCGATTCGGTACCGACTTGCTGCTGGTGGTATTGCCAGGTGCATCGCATCTGGTTGCTACTGCGGTGGCCGAAAGAATCCGCTCTTCAGTCATGATGCATCCCGAAGTCGTGAATCAAAAAGAAACCTCGCTGACCATCAGTGCCGGCGTCGCCTGTACTGACTTATTTCCGGATGCAGAACCGGAAGCATTAATCAGCCTTGCAGAAAAAGCCCTGCTTTCAGCCAGAAATGCAGGAAACAATCGTGTTGTTCAGGCCAGGCCTGCACAACCTGACATGATAATTTGAGTTATGCATTCTAAAATTCTTATCCTTGATTTTGGTTCCCAGGTCACGCAACTGATTGCCCGTCGCGTGCGTGACGCAGGGGTTTTTTCTGAAGTACATCCGTATGATGTCAGTGATGAATTCATTCGCAACTATGGCGCTGCTGGCATTATCCTGTCTGGCGGCCCCAGCAGTGTGACCGAAGGGGATACCCCACGTGCACCCATGGCCGTGTTTGATGCCGGCGTGCCGGTACTGGGTATTTGCTATGGCATGCAGACCATGGCCGAACAACTGGGTGGCAAGGTTGAAAACGGTCATGTGCGTGAATTCGGTTACGCCGAAGTCCGTGCCCGTGGCCATACCGCCCTGTTCAAAGACATCAATGATTTTGTCACGTCAGAAGGCCATGGCATGCTCAAGGTATGGATGAGCCATGGCGACAAGGTCAATGAAATGCCGCCAGGCTTCAAACTGATGGCATCTACAGACAATTGCCCGATTGCGGCAATGGCTGACGAAGAGCGTCATTTTTACGCCGTGCAGTTCCATCCCGAAGTCACCCATACCCTGCAGGGCGAAGCCATACTTGGCCGTTTTGTGCATGAAATCTGCGGCTGCAAATCAGACTGGAACATGCCTGATTACATCGCCGAGGCAGTCGCTTCGATACGTGCCCAGGTGGGTGACGATGAAGTCATCCTCGGCTTGTCCGGCGGTGTCGACAGCAGCGTTGCTGCTGCCTTGATACACCGTGCCATTGGCGACAAACTGACTTGCGTATTCGTTGACCACGGCCTGCTGCGTCTGGATGAAGGCAAGATGGTCATGGAAATGTTTGCCAACAACCTGGGCGTCAAAGTCATCCATGTGGATGCCAGCGCACAGTTCATGGGCCACCTGGCCGGTGTCACTGACCCAGAAGCCAAACGCAAGATCATAGGCCGCGAATTTGTTGAAGTCTTCCAGGTAGAGTCCGGCAAGCTGAGCAATGCCAAATGGCTGGCGCAGGGCACGATTTACCCTGACGTCATCGAAAGTGCCGGCAAAGGCAAAAAAGGCTCACACACCATCAAGAGCCATCATAACGTCGGTGGCTTGCCAGACACCCTGAACCTGAAACTGCTGGAACCCCTGCGTGAATTGTTCAAGGACGAAGTACGCAAGCTGGGTGTCGCCCTGGGCCTGCCGCACAGCATGGTGTACCGCCATCCTTTCCCTGGCCCTGGCCTGGGCGTGCGCATCCTGGGTGAAGTCAAGAAAGAATTTGCCGACCTGCTGCGCCGTGCCGATGCCATTTTCATCCAAGAACTGCGCAGCACCTTCGTGGACCCGCATGCAGAAAAACCGCAAAGCTGGTACGACGCCACCAGCCAGGCCTTTGCCGTATTCTTGCCAGTCAAATCCGTTGGCGTGATGGGCGATGGCCGCACCTACGAATACGTGGTTGCCCTGCGCGCCGTACAAACCCAGGATTTCATGACAGCCCACTGGGCACACCTGCCACATGAACTGCTGGGTAAAGTATCCAACCGCATCATCAACGAAGTACGCGGCATCAACCGCGTGGTGTATGACATCTCAGGCAAACCGCCGGCGACGATTGAATGGGAATGATTTGAGGTTGTTCGGAGACTATCGTCAGCTATCGAAAAACCGGTGTAAGGTATTGATATAGCAGGGAATACGTGACGGCGGCTATCGCTGGCCAGCAGGCCAAGCGCTGCCGCCATGGCGGCGACGCGAAGAAGGGCGTAAGTCCAGTGAGGCGAGTCATGCTGCGAGTTCCCTTGGTCAGTGCGGCGATCGGGACAAGCGAACAAGCGGATGATCGTGAAGAGTTTTCTGGTCCACAGCGTTCTGTCAGGCGGCACTCAACTGGTTCAGGTAGCTGTCGAAGGCCGCCATGAAATGCGGCCTTGCGTTCTGGGGTGCTTTGCCGACAGCGCCAGACAGATAAAGTGCTGACATGCCTACGCAAAATGCAAGCATGGATGTGGTAGTACCCCGCGAGTCGGTGTCTGAAAACAGACCATCCTGAATGCAAGCGCGAACGCACTGGTGCAAGATTCGATAAGTGGGCTTGGCAGCTTCTCCGGCCTGTTCCCATCCCTTGATACGGGCCAGTCCCCGGCCCGACAGAAAGATCAGCTCAAAGTAGCCTGCCTGCTCGATCGAAAAGTCAAAGAAGCCCTGGGCCAACAGCCGCAGGCGCTGACGCGAATCCTCTGCATCAAGATGGCGGCGCAGGTATTCCTCAAACACCAGATAGCCCGCCTCCAGCAAGGCCAGTTGCAGGGCTTCCTTGTTGGCAAAGTGCTTGTAGATCGCCATCGGTGTGATGCCAACATCCCCTGCAATTTGTCGCATGGAGATGTGCTCAGGCCCGTGCTGCAAAAGACGCTCGAGTGCAGCCGAAAGAATCCGGGATTTTGTTGAGAGACTGCTATCGTCAGACATAGATGTGGGGCATCCCTGGCGCTCAGCGCATATCACTGATGACCACGGTGGGTACGGTGTCAGTGTAATTCTTCATATCAGCGGCCAGTGCTTTGCCCGCCACGGCCATGCCTGCCTGGAACGCTGCCTGGTCGCCAAACACCATGTGGGCAGCGGCCACAGTGGGCGGCGGCTTGCCTGCACCGTTTGCCAGGCACGCATCGATTTCCAAACGTTGCAGTCCATGCGGTTCCAGCAGTTCAAGAATCAGCGCGCGGTGTTTTGTTTGGTAGTAGCCGTGGTCAAAACGCTGGCCTTCGGCGGAAGGGTAGGAAACGGTTACGCGAATCATGGGGTACTCCAGTTGAAAAAAAGGACACGGAAAACTCGGGTGCGCGGTTTGGCGCGACAGGTCGCCCCCCGGATGGCTGCCATCAACCCGCCGTTCGAATCTCTGTCATGAGGTCGCGCTTGAGGTAGGCCGACGCGGCAATCACGCCGCCAGCCAGCGCGCCGATCACGCCATCGGTGGCAACGTCCTGGCCGGTCAGATAGAGTCCATGAATGGGCGTGTGTGCCCGCAGCCATTTTTGCTCAAACCTGCTGGGTGATGCCTCTATGCCCATAAATCCCCCGCGCTCTCGCTTGGCAAAGGTTTCGTACGACAAGGGGGTGGAAACCTCCACGTAGTCAACATACTGCTCCGCGGTTGGAACATGGCGATACAACTCGGCGAGCAGGCGTTGCTTGATCTGCTCCTTAATAGTCAGGTAGTCGTCGCCGCGCTTCATCCATGCGGTACCGGCCCATTGCTCGAAATGGCGATAGTCGGTGTAGGCGTACATTTCCACCGTCGCTTTTCCAGGGAAGTCGCGCTCCCAATGCGGGTCTTTGGTCGATGGGAATGTGATGAAGTACCAGGGAAAAGGCGCATTGAAGTCCAGCCGGTGTGCGATCAGGTTCTGTTCCATATCCGCACCGGGATGCGACCAGATATTGGCGGGTTGCAGGCCGACTTGTTCATTGCTGCCCTTGAATCCAATATTGATCCCCACCACGGCGTAGGTGTCGCGCACCTGGTTCAATTGGGAGAGCATGGCTTGCCCTGTTGCGGCTTGGTGGCTAAGCAAGCGGCCAAAGGTGTTTTGCACACCAGCATTGCTAAACACGGTCGGGCAGGAGATGACTTCGCCCGAGGTCAGCCGCACACCCGTCACGGCATCGTCGCGTGTGAGTATCTCGGCCACTTCGGCACTGTGCAGCACCTGGCCACCCGCCTCTTCAATGATGGGCACCATCGCCTTGGCAAAGGCGCTGCCTCCCCCCCACGGGATAATGCGCGCCATTCAGGTAATGCTTGGCCAGCATGCAATGCATGGCAAACGCGCTTTTGCTGGGCTCCAGGCTGTAATCGCCCCAGTTGGCGCACAGTACGGCAATCAGTTCTTCGTTCTTGGTCAGCTTGCGAAGGGCGTCAATGGTGAGCTCTCGCGAGTATTGGTGAAACTCTGCGCAGTAAGCGTCGTAGATCTTCTCAGCGGTTTTCTGTGGCAACGCTTTTTGTGCGAAATAGGGACCGGAGGACTTGGCGACTTTGCCGATCAACGTCAGGTAGGCATCGATCGCGACGGACTCTTCGGGGAAATGTGCTTTGAGGAAATCGCCATACGCTTCAATGCCCGCCGGGATGTCGTAGGCCCGGTCACCAATCACCATGCGATTGAAGATGGCGGGCAGCGCAGACCATTCGATCCGCCCCGCAGTAGCCCGGTTGAACAACTTCCAGCCTGTACCTTTGGTGGAGCCCACTTCGCCAATGTAATGCATGCCCACGGTCCAGCGGTAGCCACTACGCGTGTAAGCCTGGGTCATGCCGCCGACCACATTGTTTTGCTCAAGCAGCAGGATGCGCTTGCCTTCCTGCGCCAGGAGCGAGGCCACACTGAGTCCCCCCATACCCGAGCCGATGACGATTGCGTCAAATTCTCCGCTCACACCTTGGTGCTTGCGGTATGCCGTTCCTGTTGACTCCATGTTTGCCCTCATATCGTTTGGTGTACGCCTGTATACTTTATGGGGATAATTTGTCCGTGTCAAGCGTAAATGCTTATGAGCCGGGAAGCGCCCATAGGTTGATCCCACTATGTTGAGATCGGTTCGCCTTGAGGCCCCCGGGTAAACGACGGCAATGCTGGCTTTGATAGGTCGGGCATTTGACAGACGGTGATAGCGCGACAAACTCGCCTATAAAGGAGCTGTATCAATTCGCCACTCGATGAGCGGGGAAAATACTTGATGAATCAGCCCAAGTTCAACGTGCAATGCACGGGCGTCTTTGTGTAAGGGCAAGGTGCGCAAACGCTGGTCTTCATCCACGGCTGGCCCGACACCCTGAACCTGAAACTGCTGGAACCCCTGCGTGAATTGTTCAAGGACGAAGTACGCAAGCTGGGCGTCGCCCTGGGCCTGCCGCACAGCATGGTGTACCACCATCCTTTCCCTGGCCCTGGCCTGGGCGTGCGCATCCTGGGTGAAGTCAAGAAAGAATTTGCCGACCTGCTGCGCCGTGCCGATGCCATCTTCATCCAAGAACTGCGCAGCACCTTCGTGGACCCGCATGATAAGAATTTACGTCCCGGTGGCTATAGGTAGCTATCGACCCCAAACAAAATAACTTGCCGGTAAAGTTGACGGTAAGATTTGGACTTCTGATTTAACACCAGTTTTTTTACTGTTATGACTATTTCGGTCTTGACGGTAAAAATCACCCCAGAAACCTGATCCGGACAATTCTATTCCCGTTCGTACTCCCCATGTATGCGTGGCTTACATGGGGCGATGCCGGCATTTAGTATTTTTGCTGTGCCAAGTCTGCCAGCATTCCCGGCCCAGTTGGATTCCAGCCCAGCTTCTTGCGCGTTAACGCGCTCGATGTCGGAAGGTCGAGGCCGGCGAACATGGCGAGCCAGCCAAAATGCGCCTGCGCTTCTTCCACCGATAGCGATTTTACCGGCAGATTCAGGCCGCGCCCGAGGGATTCTGCTATGTCGCGCATGTTGACACCTTCTTCCGCCACGGCATGATACTTCGCGCCGGCTTCATGCTGCTCCAGCGCGAGCCGATACAGCCTGGCCACGTCCGACACGTGGGCTGCGGGCCAACGGTTGCGCCCGTCCCCGATGTAGGCGGATATGCCTTTTTCACGTGCCACCGAAATGACGTAGGTGACCAGGCCTTGCATCAATGGATCGTGCACCTGGGGCAGGCGCACCACGGCCGCGCTCACACCCTTGCCCAGCAAGGCCATCGCGGTTTGCTCCGACACGCGCGGAGTCCGGGGATCGGGTAACGGCACATCTTCTTCCGTTGCCAGCGTTCCAGGCGCGGCGAGGCCGCCGGCACCCGAGGTGACAATGAAGGGGCGGTCAGAACCGGCGAGCACGGTGCCCATGGCATCGATAGCCCGTCGGTCGATTTCGCAATTCTCCTGGAATTTGGAGAAGTCGTGGACGAAGGCCGTGTGAATGACGGCGTCGGCGGCAGCGGCGCCGCTCTTCAAACTTTCAAGATCGTGCAGCGAACCGCGATGCACGTCGACGCCGATCGAACCCAATCGCCTGGCACCGTCGTCTGAGCGGGCCAGACCGAGAACCTTGTGGCCCGCTGCGATCAATTCCTGGCAGACGGGGAAGCCGATGAAACCGGTTGCGCCGGTAACGAATACACGCATGGTGATACTCCTTGATGATTTAAACGTGATGCAACACTTGGATGCACCTGATCGCGCAACGATATCCCGATTCGGCAGCGCCGGCTTTCAACAGCGCCGGGGTTTTTTTCATCTTCAAACTGTGCCGCTGCGGGAGTATCATGAACACGGGTTATTCTGGCGGTTCACCTCATCAGGGTAAAGTAGTGACAATATACCGGTATAAACGTTAACAGGATAAGCATGACGACTGGCAAGGAAAATGCGCTGGGCACCTATCTGAAAGACCGCCGTTCCCGGCTTGATGCAGCGGCGCTGGGCTATGCCACTGGTCGTCGCCGCACGGCCGGTTTGCGGCGCGAGGAAGTGGCGCAGCGCGCCAACGTTAGCGCCACCTGGTACACCTGGCTGGAGCAGGGACGCGGTGGCGCGCCTTCGACCAATGTGCTCGATCGCGTGTCGCAGGCGCTGCTGCTGACCGATGCCGAGCGCGAACATGCGCACCTGTTGGCGTTTGGCCGGCCGCCGGAAGTGCGCTACAAACACGTGGAGAGCATTTCACCACGGCTGCAGCACATTCTCGATGCACTCAAATACAGCCCGGCGTTCGTGCGGACGTCGACCTGGGATATCGTCGGCTTGAACAAGGCGGCGTCGTTGCTGCTGGGGTCGCCGGAGTCGCTGGCGGTGCCGCGCAACATTCTGAGAAATTTCTTTGGCAACCCTCAGGCGCGACTGTTGCAAACTGATTGGGCGACGGCGGCGCGCTTTGTGGTCGCGGCATTCCGCGCCGACATTACACGCGCCGGGGCGACCGAGGAAGTGAAACAATTGATCGACGATCTGAGCCTGTCGAGCCCGGACTTCGCGGCCATGTGGCGCGAGAACGATATCGTGTCGCATGGTGGGGGACTCAAGCAGCTTAATCACCCGGTGGCGGGCGTGCTGAACCTCGAGTATTCCTCGTTCGCCGTCGATGGCAGATCTGATCTGACACTCGTGATTTATCAGCCTGCGACGGCAGAAGACACCAAACGTATTCGTCTGATGCTGAAGGCGGGGCGATAATGGAACACCGGCGCTTGACTGCTTCCGGCGTGATAAGCTCGTGCCCCGCTGCATTTTTCACAGCGTGTGGCGGATGACTAGAGCATGATTGCTCTAGAAAACTGGACAAGAGTTTAAGTAATATCCTACTATGACCGCAACGAGCAGAATATGAGCTGAACAATTTCAGTGGGCAATAGCAAGCCAATGACCGCGATTGCGCCATAAAAATGAAAACACTAACCGCCTCCGCCATAAGCCCGGTCCTCCTGGAAGAGACGGAGCCGATTGTTGGGCAGTTACCCGTCGGTATTTTCCGCAAGGATGCGGTCGGGCGTTTTATCTTCGTCAATCCTCTCTTCTGCCAACGCAAGGCTACTTCGGCGGACCAGATTCTGGGCCGGACCGCCAGCGAGATCGCCGCCAGCACGGCCTCAGACGCGAATACACTGTGGCGGCCGGAACCCTGTGCGCATGCATGTCGTCAGCACGCGCTGATCATGCAAACCGGGCAGCAGGTCGAGCGAGAGGAAATGTGTTTCGTTGCTGAGGGCCAGCCCCGGTATCGCCAGGTTGTCGAATCTGCTGTGCGTGGGCCTGACGGGGCAATTGTCGGCAGCCAGGGGGTCTTGTTTGACATCACCCGGCACCGGCAAGCAGATGAGTGGCACGCCAGTGATATGCAAATCAACGGCCATGAACTGCTGCGGGCGCTGTTAGACAATTTTCCTGATCATATCTATTTCAAGGACACCGAATCCCGTTTCATCACCTGCAGCGCAGCCCTGGCCCGCGAGTTTGGAATGAACGCGCCGGAGGAACTGGTGGGTAAGTCTGATTTCGACTTCTTCTCCGATGAACACGCCCGTCAGGCGTTCGATGACGAGCAGCAAATTATCCGCACGGGATTGCCGATGATAGGCTGTGTGGAAAGGGAAACCTGGGTGGATGGGCGGCCCGACACCTGGGCATTGACCACAAAAATGCCCTTGTGCGACAGCGCTGGCCAAATTGTTGGCACCTTTGGCATCACCAAGAACATCTCCGATCTGAAAGAGGCCGAGCGCCAGATCGCCGAGGCGCACAAGCAGTTGCTTGAAGCCTCGCACCTGGCTGGCAAAGCCGAGATCGCCACCAATGTGTTGCATAACGTGGGCAATGTGCTCAACAGCGTGAACGTCTCGACCACGCTGATTCTCTCGCTCATTCGCACGTCCAAGATGGATGGACTCGTGCGGGCAGTGCAATTGATGGACCAGCACACGGACGATTTGGGTGCGTTTATCACATCGGATGCCAGAGGCAAGGTGTTGCCCGGCTACCTGCGCCAGTTGGCTGCGGTGCTGGTGGCAGAGCAGCAGGAAGCCATCAATGAGCTGATGGCCTTGAGCAAGAACGTGGACCACATCAAGGAAATAATCGCAGCACAACAGGTCCATGCCGGAAAGTCCAGCCGGTTGGAGATGGCGCAGATCGGTGAACTGCTGGAAGACGCATTGCGTATCAACGCCCCCGCGCTTCTGCGCCGCCAGGTGGTGGTGAACAAAGAGATCGCGCCAATGCCCGCGCTGCCGCTGGACAAAGGACGGATACTGCAGATATTGGTCAATCTGATCGGCAATGCCGAGCAGGCCATGGAAGAGGGCGAGGGAAGCAGAGGCGAGCCCAGACTCACGCTGCGTGTGGAACTGAGGCAAAATCAAGACCAAAACCCGAGGCTGATTATCCATGTCACCGACAACGGGGTGGGCATCGCCCCCGAGGCCCTAACCCAGGTGTTTGCACACGGCTTCACCACCAAGAAAACCGGACACGGATTCGGGCTGCACAGTGCGGTAATCGCGGCACATGAAATGGGTGGAACCCTCACGGCCCACAGCGACGGACTGGGCACCGGAGCAACGTTTACGCTAGAGATTCCGATTCGAATGAATGGAGATATGCCATAAACCAGCAACAAAATCGACGCCTTGTCCTGGCCGATGATATGCCGATGCAGCCCACTGGGCACACCTGCCACACTAGCTGCGGGGTAAAGTATCGAACCGCATCATCAACAAAGTACGCGGCACTGGCCGCGTCGCGTATGACATCTCAGGCAAACTGCCAGCGACGATTGGGGGAAGTGATTTAGGTCTGGCAGCATCAGGCAATTAGAAGTACGAAATACCTGGAAGCCCACGTCATTGTGGGCTTTCTGTATTATTAGTTTGACGTTATTCTGTGTTAAGAAAAACTGGCAATTATTTTTGTGCAATAGTTAATGGCGTTTTTATATTTCTTTTTTTGGGAATATGTCAAAGGACGTGTTATACGGTCCTGCACGTATATGTTTTTGTGAAGTATATTTTATGTGCGCCTTAAACTTTCTGGAACGGTGTCAGGCGCATCATTCTTAGGCTAGACAATTTTCGAGATAGGTGTTTTCAATATGGAACTCTCTGACTGGCTTCCGTCTCTGACAACCACTGGATTGCTTACAATTGCTCTCGGGTTGGGGCGTAATATGATTTACACGAGACTAACTAAGAGTGTTGAGCACGAATTTAACAAGCAGCTTGAGTTGGTTCGATCTCAAATGAGAGAGAGTGAAGAGAGGCTTAAGGCTGAGCTCCGTATTAGTGAGAATGAGATAGCCGCCTTGAGAAATGGAGCGTTATCTGCTTTGGCGAGCCGTCAGATTACATTGGATAAAAGGCGTCTTGAAGCGGTAGATCAACTTTGGGAGTCAGTAACTGCACTCGGGCAGGCAAGAGGAATCGCATCTCTACTTTCAACTATTTCCTTTGAACAAGCAGCCCCTGTAACTGAACAAGATCCTAAGGCTCGGGAGGTATTCGAGATGATAGGTAAAACTTTTGATTTAACAAAACTCGATTTAAGTGGGGCGTCGAGAGCGCGGCCATTTCTGTCCCCAATGTTATGGGCCACATTTGCAGCTCTTCAAGCGATAATAATGCATGGGGTTATGCAATGGCAGATATTGCGGAGCGGACTCGGAAATAAAGATTTGATGGACAGTGATGCAGTCTCAAACCTTATAAAGATTGCGCTACCGCATTACACCAAGTATATCGATGACCATGGCGCAACAGTTTACTACAACGTTTTGCAAGCACTGGACGAACAATTATTGGTTGAAATCCAAAAGATGCTTTCTGGCGTAGAGACAGACAAAGATGGCATTGTTCAAGCTGCTGAGATACTTAAACAGTCCGGTATAGTGAATGCTCAGGCTTCCGAAAATAGAGCTGTTTTTTGACAACTTAAGGAATATTTTGTTGTAATCGCTTTCATGTATGAAGGTAATTTGCTCGACGGTGGCGCTAGGTTCACGTTAAACGAATACCCAATTAGGAGGGCACACATGATGAATTTGCAATGATTTGAGCCTGAAACTAGCCATGTTGTGTTATTTGTAAATAAAGCATCTTTTCAATTTTAAGATTTTCCTCATATTGAGGTGTTCGGGCAAATTAGATCACAGCAGATCAGTCCAGCATATGCAAAATGGAGGGATTACCGTTAAACGTGCTGACTTACTTAGTGACTGATTGTGTATGGGGCCCTCTGACTAACTCTGCGGCTTCGGGATAAACTTGCCTACGTACACATAAGGTTCGAGATCGAACGCTCGATTCAGCTTGACCGCATCATATTCGGTGATGGTGGGGGTCGTGGACAGGGCGGACGTGACCATGACAAGACGCCATGCCGGATTAGATTGTAGGCCTTTCGAGTGTTCATTCCGGGTAAGAAAAAACTGAGGAGACGGACTGGACGTGCCCTTGACCTCGACATGAAGCACCAATCTCCCCTTGGTGAAGATGAAGTCGTAACCGCAGGGGAGATGCGTTACGCGCTCGTAGTTGTATCCCTTTGTTTTATAATGCTCAATAACGGCGCTCTCAGCTGCTCTCTCGACTTTCTTCCGATGCTCTGGCGTGCCGAATCCTTTCAAGGGATCGACCGCATCTAGTTCGGGGTCGGGTAGCTTGTCGTCGTTTGGGTTCTTGATGGCAAATGGAAGCATCGCCAACTGGCGGCCTTTGAGGAGCTTGAGTACGCGCTTCTTGTTGTCGTTGGTGTTCACGTCCGGCCCTTCGAGGAAGGAATATTTCCCCTGCCTGATGGCTGCGTCCGAGAATGGCATGGTCCTTAACTCGGGCGGAATGAAGTATGCTGTTTTGCTAGTTATGCAATATGACCAGTCATAAGCCGGGTGCGTGGCATCTCCCCGCTTCTTGACAATGTCTTCAGGCGAATCGAGCCACTCACCATGCAGAGTGGCATCTTCGTACCATCCGACAACGTGGACGCCAGTGCGCTTTGGGTTCTTCGCAAGGCAGATCACTGTCCAGCCATCTGGATCATTATTTGACGGCGCGTATTCTTTTTTCTGTGGAGGAACATAGCAATAGTAGATTCCATCGGCCCCCGGATTAAAGTTGAACGCTTCGTGTCCGATGCCGTCGTTCTTTTTTCCCTTGTTATCGTTGAGCCAGCCAAAATTGCCATCGACTAGTCCGCCGCGATAATAATCTGACCAGCCGAACTTGACCCATAGAACTTTCTTCACGGTTGCCTCTCCTTTTCGTATTTATCCCTGTAGCTGTATATCGAGTGACTTTATCCATCCTCGCACTTGCTTGCAATATTTTAGGAGTGCCACGTGCTTATTGATTATTTCAATTATATTAAAATAATTCAAAAAATGCAATTAATTCAACTATGCAAGTCATTTGTTAATTATTAAAAAATATAATAAATTAAACAATAATTTGATAAAATGATTCGCTCGCAAAAACTGAGGTGCTGTTTTCCAGCTTATTCACAGTGTGCATGGCGCTTGCTGCATGGCAAGGCGTTCACTATGCAGGTTTTTCTATTGGGTTAAGGCGCATCAGTTCCAGAAACGGGCATTCCTATAACCAGTTTCGGAAAGGGTTTCACTATGCTCAGTAGCCAGCAACTCACGGCCATGAAAGTGCAGGGCCGTACTATCAGCGTAGCCAGCATTGCAGATGATGAACTTGGTCCACTTAAGTTATTGGCAGGCAAGTGGCGCAATGTGAATGGTCTGGAAGGGCATGGCTGGAATATGATTGCCTTGCCATTCGTGGCACCGGCACCAGCCAAAACAGACTTCCGGCTGTTGTTGAATCAATATAACGAAGAACTCGACTTTACCCTGGTGGACAAGGGGGTGCCCAATCGTGGGTTGACCAAGACGGCGAATGGCCTGGTGAATTCAGACCAGTTTCTGGCAGCCTTGCGCTACCAGCAATCGATTACCCAGATCGCGGCCGAGGATTTTCCCGTCAGTGGCCTGGCTGGTAAGCCTGGTACCCCTATCCATTTTGAGCCTGGCTTGTGGTTGCATATGGCTAATCAGGTCTCGAATGGTCATGATATTGCGCGCTTGTCCAGCATCCCGCATGGTGATTCTGTGCTGGCCTTGGGGCAGCACACCGAAGTCCCCGGTGCGCCAGTGATTCGTGAAATCAATAGCCTGCCCATAGGCGTGCCACAAAGCCTGACCGACCCTTACCTGGCACCTTACAACCATTTCCACACGCATCCGTTCCGTGGTTTGTTTGATCCCACCTTGCCGAATGCCTTGCTCAATCAGGCAAACCAAGGGGTGAATATCAAGAAAACCACGATCCTGTCGGTGGATACCACCATTGAGACTGGCGGCATCCACAATATTCCTTTCGTGGTCAAGCAGGCCAATGCAGCGACCATGAAGTCAACCTTCTGGATACAGGAGATTCTGGATAGCAATAATAAACCCAAGATGCGGTTGCAGTATTCACAGCTTGTGATACTGGAATTCTTCCCGCGCCCTGATGGTAAAGGCTTGATTCAATGGCCGCATATCAGCATCAATACCATGGAAAAAATATAGTTGAAACTGGATTGATTGAAATCCATTAAGGCGATAACGCAAAGCAGCTCACTTGCTTTGCGTTTTTTCTTTTTGAGTACGTCGGGCAAGCCATGACCGTTGAATGAAATTAGTATTTTTTTGATAAAAAATACAAAAACCTTGCCTGATTGCACAAGGACTTCGCCGAAGTCAGAAGGCCAATAAGCTGCTCCGTGGTATCATGTGTCCCTTTTGCGTTTCAAAAACGTACTAAAATTTCATGCATCGTGTTTATCATGCGGTACAAAAGAGAGCGGCTTTGTCAAAAGCCTTGCCTGTGCAGCCTTCAAAGTCGCTGCTGACAATCATGCGGGAATAAGACGTGACTTATAGCGTCAAAGAAATTTTTTACACTCTACAGGGCGAGGGCAATCATGCCGGACGCCCGGCGGTGTTTTGCCGTTTTTCTGGCTGTAATTTGTGGTCAGGGCGGGAAGAGGACAGGTCGACTGCGGTTTGCCAGTTCTGTGATACGGATTTTGTCGGTACAGACGGCGAGGGCGGCGGCAAGTTCAAGCAGGCTGCAGCGCTGGCTGCGACCATTAACGCTTTGTGGCCAGTGTCCTATACTGCCAGTAAGTATGTGGTGTTTACCGGTGGCGAACCCTTGCTGCAACTGGATGCCGCCCTGATCGATGCCATGCATGCGGTGGGGTTTGAAATTGCCATTGAAACCAATGGCACCTTGCCGGTGCCAGCGGGTGTGGACTGGATTTGTGTCAGTCCTAAAATGGGTTCAGAACTGGTGGTGCGCCAGGGCAGTGAGTTGAAAGTCGTGATCCCGCAATTTGGGCAGGATATGGCTGCATATGCAAATCTTGATTTTGAACATTATTTTGTACAGGCCATGGATGGCCCTTTAAGAGACGATAATTTGCGTCTTGCAATTGAATTCTGCAAACAGCATCCGCAATGGAAGCTGAGCTTGCAAACCCATAAACTTTTACAGATTCCTTAAGTTTTCATGTTAACGATTACCAGAAAATTGGAATTCGATGCCGGTCATCGTATTCCTGATCATGGCAGCCAGTGTCGCAATTTGCACGGTCACCGCTATACCTTGCAAATTACGCTGACCGGTGATGTTGTCCAGAAAGATGGCGAGTCGGATAATGGCATGATCATGGATTTTGGTGACATCAAGGCACTGGCCAATGAACATCTGGTCAATTTGTGGGACCATTCCTTCATCGTCTATGAGAAGGATTACATCATCAAGAATTTCCTGGAGAAATTGCCAGGACATAAAACAGTGGTCATCGACCGCGTACCTACGGTAGAAAACCTGGCGAAAATCGCCTTTGATATTTTGAAGGTGGTATATCACGGCAGGTTTGGTCGCACTTTGGAACTGACCAAGGTAACGCTGTATGAAACACCAAATTGCTGGGCCGAGATAGACGGATAATGGCTGGCGAACCACATCCCGCCGCGCCGGATACGCAGCAAATGCGTGATCTGGAGATGATGCAGGTCGCCTTGCAGCAGGCCAGGCTGGCCTGGGCCGAAGGCGAGGTGCCGGTAGGGGCTGTCGTGGTCAAGGATAGCCAGGTGATTGCCACCGGCTATAACCGTCCGATAGGCAAGCATGACCCTACTGCCCATGCAGAGATCATGGCATTGCGGGCTGCGGCTGAAGTGATGGGCAATTACCGCCTTCCCGGGTGCGAGCTATATGTCACGCTGGAACCCTGCATGATGTGTGCCGGTGCCATGATGCATGCGCGTCTGGCGCGTGTCATTTATGGTGCCAGTGATCCCAAAACCGGTGTCGCCGGTTCCCTGCTGAATGTATTCGAGCTTGATCAATTGAATCATCATACCCAGATAACACCGGGGGTGATGGCGGAAGAGTGCGGCACCCTGCTCAAGGACTTTTTTGCCGACAGGCGTGCGGTGGCGGCACAAAAGAAAATCGCGGCAGATGGCGTTGGTACATGAGACAAATGAGCAGGCAAATGAGCAGACAACTACCGCAAGGTCTTCATTCACACTGACAGTATCCCTATGCAAGAGATAAAAGAACAGCCCGGCATTGCCGTTGTCGCACCCAGCGGTGCTCCTTTGGATGACCTTGCGGTAGAGCGTGGGCTGGCGTTGTTGGCACAACAGGGCTTCAAGGTGCATAGCTATTACCAGCCGGCACACAAGTTCCAGCGCTTTGGTGCCACCGATGCTGAACGCGTGCAGCAAATGCATGCTGCCGCCCAAAACCCGGATGTGCAAATCGTCATGGCCCTGCGCGGCAGCTACGGCATGTCCCGGCTGATGCCGCATCTTGATCTGGACTTGCTGGCGCAAAGTGGCAAACGCTTTGTTGGCTACAGCGATTTCACACTCATCCATCTGGCCATGCTGGCACGTAACCGGCTCAGCCTTGCCGGGCCTATGTTGTGTGATGATTTTACCCGTGAGCAGCCATGTGACTATACCTTGAAGCAATTCAAGGACAGTATCAGTAGTGAATATCACACCGTTGAGTTTCAAACCACCCATGAAGATGTGGAATTGAACGGACGCTTATGGGGTGGCAACCTGGCCATGCTGGCCCATGCAGTAGGTACGCCTTACTGGGCCGAAGCGCAGGACGGGATTTTATTCCTGGAAGATATCGGTGAGCATCCTTACCGCATTGAACGCATGCTGTTGCAATTGCATTTTGCGGGTGTGCTGAGCAAGCAAAAAGCCATCATCCTGGGTAATTTTTCTGCTTACAAGCTGGCCCCGCATGACAACGGTTATGATTTTGATGCGATGCTGGGCTATCTGCGCAGCATACTCGATATTCCTGTCATTACCGGCTTGCCCTTTGGACATATACGTACCAGAGCCAGTCTGGTGGTGGGTAGCGATGCCGAACTGAAGATTGCAGCAGGTGAAGTTCGTCTGGGCATGCGGTATCGCTGGTCATAATTTGTACCGCACTTGAAACGTAAAAAAGCCCGGCAAACGCAATGTTTGCCGGGCTTTTTCATGTGACTGACCTTAGTGCAGTTTAATCCGCTGCATAAATATCATTGTCTTTGGTTTCTTTGATGAACAGGGCACCGATGATGAAGGTTGCTGCTGCGATCACGATAGGGTACCAGAGACCATAGTAAATATCGCCCTTGAATGCCACCAGCGCAAATGCCGTGGTTGGCAGCAAGCCACCAAACCAGCCGTTACCGATATGGTAAGGCAAGGACATGGATGTGTAGCGGATGCGGGTTGGGAACATTTCAACCAGCATGGCAGCGATAGGACCATATACCATTGTTACGTAGAGCACCAGGATGACCAGCAATAACAGCACCATAAGGTGGTTGATTTGCTCAGGGTCTGCCTTCGGAGGGTAGCCAGCGGCTTTGATGGCGTCACCCAGTTCTTTGGAGAAAGCCTTGTCTTTGGCAGTGGCTTCAGGTTTTGGCAAGCCATTAGCATTGTATGAAGCAATGACTTTGTCACCGACTTTGACGGAAGCGATGGTGCCTGCCGGAGCAATTTCGTTAGCGTAGTTGACCGAAGCGGCAGCCAGTTTTGCTTTAATGATATCGCATGAAGAGGTGAATTTCTTGGTGCCGGTAGGGTTGAACTGGAACTGGCAATCATCAGGATCAGCAGTAACCACGACTGGTGCGTTTTTCAGTGCTGCTTCCAGCGCTGGGTTGGCGTAATGCGTCAGTGCGCTGAAAATCGGGAAGTAGGTTATCGCAGCAATCAGGCAGCCTGCCAGAATGATTGGTTTACGGCCGATCTTGTCAGACAGGGAACCAAACACGAGAAAGAATGGGGTGCCGATGACCAGGGATATGGCGATCAGGATGTTGGCTGTCGGGCCATCCACTTTCAGGGTTTGCTGCAGGAAGAACAGCGCATAGAACTGACCTGTGTACCAGACCACTGCTTGACCTGCTGTCAGACCCACCAATGCCAGGATAACGATTTTCAGGTTTTTCCATTGTCCGAAAGATTCTGTCAAAGGTGCTTTGGAAGTTTTGCCTTCGGCCTTCATTTTGGCGAAAGCAGGGGATTCATTCATGGACAAACGGATCCACACCGAAACCGCCAGCAGGAAAACCGATACCAGGAAAGGAACACGCCAGCCCCAGGCGCCGAATGCTTCTTCGCCAATGGCAGTACGTGTGCCCAAAATCACCATCAGGGACAAAAACAGGCCCAATGTTGCTGTAGTCTGGATCCATGCAGTGAAAGCGCCACGCTTGCCATTTGGGGCATGTTCTGCCACATAGGTTGCTGCACCGCCATATTCACCGCCCAGCGCCAGACCTTGCAGAATACGCAGAGAGATCAGGATGACCGGCGCGACAATGCCGATGGTTTCATAGTTAGGCAGCAAGCCCACGCAGAAGGTGGAGCCACCCATGATCAGAATCGTGACCAGGAAAGTGTATTTACGACCTATCATGTCTCCAAGGCGACCGAATACCAGGGCACCAAAAGGGCGGACAATGAAACCGGCGGCAAATGCCAGCAGGGCGAAAATGAAAGCTGTATTGGGGTCAGTGCCGGCAAAGAACTGTTTGGCAATGATTGGGGCAAGTGAGCCGTATAGATAAAAGTCGTACCATTCAAAAACGGTCCCCAGCGAAGAAGCAAAGATAACCTTGCGTTCTTCTCCAGTCATGCCGCCTGACGTTGCGGTAGGTGCTGTCGCCATGCTTGTCTCCTGTTTTATGTATATAAGTGTGCTTAATAAAAATGGCTGGAAAAACTGATCGGAAAAATTCGATGAATATTTCAACATTTTTTTATTGCAAGCAAAGTGTGCAAGTTGAAACTTACGGCTTGCTTGCTCCAAACTTACAGAAACTTACGAATGATATTGATGAGATGTTCAATAAATAACAGTATTTGGGCGTAAAATGGAATTCAATAAATTTACGAACGGTCGTACTAAATTGTGATATTCTAGTTTTTGAGCTTGAATTGGCTTCGGCTATCGTCGATGCGGGGCAATTTCAGGCAGAAACGCTGATGTATGCTGAAGAATGGTTTTGGCGGGCAGGCTTGCAGCAAGGATGGCTGTAATATCCGCATCCCGGGCCATGTCGGCAAGTAATCCCTGCACTATCACGCTGCAATATAAAATACTTACACCATAGGAGATCTACATGTCTGATGCAGTTATCGTATCCACCGCACGTACCGGCCTGGCAAAATCCTGGAAGGGCGCTTTCAATATGACACATGGCGCCACACTGGGCGGACATGTACTCGACGCAGCTATTCAGCGCGCCAAGATCGATGCGGCAGAAGTGGAAGATGTGATCATGGGTTGCGCCACGCCTGAAGGCGCGACAGGCAGCAATATTGCCCGTCAGATTGCATTGCGTGGCGGTTGTCCGGTTACCACCGCTGGCATGACGGTGAACCGTTTTTGTTCATCCGGCTTGCAGACCATCGCGTTGGCAGCACAACGCATCATTGCGGGTGAAGGTGATGTCTATGCGGCAGGCGGTGTTGAATCCATTTCTTGCGTGCAAAACGAAGCGAATAGCCACATGATCGTGGAAACCTGGTTGAAACAGCACAAGCCAGAAGTCTATTGGCCTATGTTGCAAACAGCAGAAACGGTTGCCAAACGCTATGGTATCCCGCGTGAACGTCAGGATGAATACGGCGTACAAAGCCAGTTGCGTGCCGCTGCTGCACAAGCAGCCGGTTTGTTTGATGCCGAAATCGTACCGATGACAACCGTCATGGGCGTGGCAGACAAGGCCACCGGCATGCTGATTACCAAAGAAGTCACGATTTCTGCAGATGAAGGCATACGTGCAGATACTACACTCGAAGGCGTATCCAAAATCCGCACCGCTGTGCCAGGTGGTGTCATCACTGCCGGTAACGCCAGCCAGTTTTCTGACGGCGCATCGGTAGCCATCCTGATGAACAGCAAACTGGCAGAAGCAAAGGGTTTGCAACCACTGGGTATTTTCCGTGGCTTTGCGATTGCTGGTTGTGAACCGGATGAAATGGGTATAGGCCCGGTATTTGCGATTCCAAAATTGTTGAAAAAAGCCGGTTTGAAAGTCGAAGACATCGGTTTGTGGGAACTGAATGAAGCTTTTGCGGTACAGGTATTGTATTGTGCAGACAAGCTCGGCATCCCTATGGACAAGCTGAACGTCAACGGTGGTGCGATTGCGGTTGGCCATCCTTATGGCGTGTCCGGCGCACGTCTGACAGGCCATGCTCTAATCGAAGGCAAGCGTCGCGGCGCGAAATATGTGGTGGTAACCATGTGTATCGGTGGTGGCCAGGGCGCAGCGGGTTTGTTTGAAGTGGTTTAGGCTTGATAGCATGTTGGGTGCTCATACTGCCTTAGAGGCAGTTGAAAAATTAACCTGGCATTGTTGCGCCGTCTTGCCGTACTAAAGTACTGTCTGCGTCGGCGACGCCTAGCCATCTTAATTTTGCAACAGCCTCTTAGTTGTAGGGCAGTATGAGCAAGATTGGTATTTCATTTTTTCATCCAAAAAAACACCATGCAATCTAAAATTCTTCCCCGCCGCGATCTCGATTTTCTGCTATATGAATGGCTGAATGTAGAGTCGCTGAATCAAAGGCCACGTTTCGCCGACCATAATCGCGAGACCTTTAATGCGGCGCTGGATACTTGCGAACAAATCGCTACCGATTTGTTCGCCACCCATAATAAAAAAAATGACCAGAATGAGCCGCATTTCGATGGTGAAACCGTGCACATCATTCCCGAAGTCAAAACAGCGCTGAAAGCGTTTTGTGACGCGGGCCTGATGGCGGCAGGGCAGGATTTTGATGTCGGTGGCATGCAATTGCCCTGCGTGGTCGAAAAAGCCGGCTTTGCCTATTTTAAAGGCGCGAATGTCGGTACCGCGTCTTATCCTTTCCTGACCATCGGCAATGCCAATACCTTGCTTAAGTGCGGTACGCCAGAGCAGATTGAAACCTTTGTCAAACCCATGCTCGATGGCCGTTTCTTCGGCACCATGTGTCTGTCTGAACCACAGGCAGGTTCCAGCTTGTCGGACATCGTCACCCGGGCAGAACCGCAGGAAGACGGCACGTATCGTCTGACGGGCAACAAGATGTGGATATCTGCCGGTGAGCATGAGCTGGCAGAAAATATCGTCCATCTGGTATTGGCCAAGGTACCGGACGAAAACGGTAAACTGATAGCCGGCGTCAAAGGCATTTCACTTTTTATCGTACCCAAAAAGCTGGTCAACCCTGATGGCAGCCTGGGTGAGCGCAATGACGTGGTATTGGCCGGGCTGAACCATAAAATGGGTTATCGCGGCACCACCAATTGCCTGCTGAATTTTGGTGAAGGCAAGTTCAAGCCGCAAGGCAAGGCTGGTGCCATCGGTTACCTGGTCGGTACATTGCATCGTGGCATGGCGAATATGTTCCACATGATGAATGAAGCGCGCATAGGTGTCGGCCTGGGTGCGGTCATGCTGGGTTACACCGGTTATTTGCATGCGCTGGATTATGCGCGCAATCGTCCGCAAGGCCGTGCTCCACTGAACAAAGACCCGGTCGCACCGCAAGTGCCTATCATCCAGCATACGGATGTCAAACGCATGTTGCTGGCGCAAAAAACCTATGTGGAAGGTGGCCTGGCGCTGAACTTGTTCTGCGCCCGTCTGGTCGATGAAGAACGCACCGGCACGACGCCGGAAGCACGCATTCATGCGGCCCAGATGCTGGAAATATTGACGCCGATTGCCAAGTCCTGGCCTTCGCAATGGTGCCTGGAAGCGAATAATCTGGCGATACAGGTGCATGGCGGTTATGGTTATACGCGTGAATACAATGTTGAGCAGTTTTATCGCGACAACCGCCTGAACCCCATCCATGAAGGCACGCATGGCATACAGGGGCTGGATTTGCTGGGGCGCAAAGTTGTCATGCACGATGGCGCGGCGCTGGAAGCACTGGGTGAAGTCATGCACAAGACTTTGTCGCGTGCCACACATCATCCTGAACTGCTGGATTACACCAAATCGCTGGCGCGGGTACTGCAAAGGCTGGCAACAACGACACAGAAACTGCATGACTGCGGTGACACCAACAAGACCCTGGCCAATGCTTCACTGTATCTGGAAGTGTTTGGCCATGCCGTGGTGGCCTGGATCTGGCTGGAACAGGCCCTGCTTTGCCTAGGCAAGGAAGATCATCACGATGCAGATTTTTATGCCGGCAAACTGCAAGCCTGCAAATACTTCTTCCATTGGGAATTGCCACGCGTACATCCGCAACTGGATCTGCTTTCCAACATCGATGTGACCACCTATGAAATGCAGGATGCCTGGTTCTGAGGTGGACATCTTCCCCTGAGATTTTTAGTAAATAATTCCATAGCAAGAGACAGTGATGTATGTGTGCCGGTATGCGTGCACATGACATCCTGCCCACATAAAATAAACAGGAGACTAGCATGACGACAGCGACACGTTCAGTACAACAGTTATTCGATCTGCGCGGCAAGACCGCACTGGTGACCGGCGGATCACGCGGCCTTGGCCTGCAAATGGCAGAAGCCCTGGGCGAGCAGGGTGCCAAAGTGGTGCTGTCTTCACGCAAGCAATCTGACCTGGATGAAGCCGTTGCCCACCTGAAAAGCCGTGGCATCGATGCCAGTGCAATTGCTGCCGATCTGTCGAAAGATGCGTCAGTACAGCCATTGGTGGATGAAGCGCTGGCCCGCCTTGGGCATATCGATATCCTCATCAATAACGCTGGCGCGACCTGGGGTGCCCCGGCGGAAGATTATCCGGTCGATGCCTGGGACAAGGTCATGAACCTGAATATACGCAGCATCTTTTTGATTTCGCAGGCAGTCGGTAAGCGCTCTATGATACCGCGCAAGTATGGCCGCATCATCAATATTGCTTCGATTGCTGGCCTGGCTGGCAATGCGCCGGGCACCATGCAGACCATCGCCTACAATACCTCCAAGGCTGCCGTCATCAACTTCACCAGCACCCTGGCTGGTGAATGGGGTGTGCATGGCATTACGGTCAACGCGATTGCGCCGGGATTTTTTCCCTCCAGGATGACCAAGGGCATACTCGAACATCTGGGTGAAGAAAAACTTTGCCAGAAAGCCCCTTTGCAACGTATAGGTGATGACGAAGACCTGAAAGGCGTGGCCATGCTGTTTGCCAGCGATGCAGGAAAACATATTACCGGCCAGACCCTGGCCGTGGACGGTGGTGTGTCGGCGGTATGACGGAGACACACATGTCGCTTCCTGAAATTCCCGCGCTTCCCGCACTTTCTATTGCACAACCAACGCCGGTATTGAATCCGTTTTTGCATGACCTGGGTGTAGAGTTCCTGGAAATGGAAAATGGTCATGCACGACTGGCGCTGGATTTGAGCGAGCGCCATATGAATAGCTGGCATATCGCTCACGGCGGCGTCACCATGACCATGCTGGATGTGGTCATGGCGATGGCAGGACGTTCCCTCAGCAATGATTTGAAGGGCGTGGTGACGGTAGAAATGAAGACCACCTTCCTGCAGCCCGGCGGTGTGCCGGGTGGCCGTATGGAGGCTCGCGGCAAGGCTTTTCATCAATCCACCACCATGTGCTTTTGTGAGGGCGAAGTCTGGAACGGCGATAAGCTGATTGCCAAAGCCATGGGCACATTCAAGTATCTGCGACGCCTTAAATCTGGCGAGAATATGAAAAAACTGTACGGTAGTGATTAAAGCCAAAAAGTAGTGCCTGCAAGTCCAAAAAAAATATATATGGAGATCAACATGCAGCAGACTCGCTTTGCAGTTCTTTTCATAGCATTACTCGGCGGACCATTCATGAGCATATCTTCGGCACAAACTGCCTTGCCTGATGCTGAGGCAAGCGATCCGCAGAAACTGGGCTGGATGCAGGGTTTCCCGCCTGCGCCAGACAAAATTATCAAATTCGCCAATGGCAGTAATTATCAGTTTCCGCGCATGCGCTGGTCGTTTTCGCATGGGCGTGAACTGGGGCCAACCAGCAATGTCTGGCATGGGGCGGGCCCAGTCTCGGTCTTGCCCCTTGTTTCGCGTGAGCGCGAGCTGGATGCCATACAATTCCAAGATGAAAAAGGTTTCAGTGTTAGCTGGTCGTATATGCTGGCACATACTTATACAGACAGTGTTTTGGTGTTGCATAAAGGCAAAATCGTCTACGAGCGTTATCTTGGCATCAGCAGAGCTTACTTGCCGCATATCGCCATGTCGGTGACCAAGTCCTTTGTCGGCACCATGGCTGCGGCATTGGCTGCAGAGGGCAAGCTTGATCCCAATGCACCCGTCACACAATATATCCCCGAACTCAAAGAGACTGCATATGGCGATGCGACGGTGCGCCAGGTCATGGATATGACCATAGGCGTGCAGTATTCTGAAAATTATGCCGACCCCAAAGCTGAAGTCTGGGATTACGCCAGGGCAGGTGGCTTGCTGCCGACAGCAGCAACTTATGATGGCCCCAAAACTTTTTATGATTTCCTGGCGAAATTAAAAAAAGAAGGCAAGCATGACGAGGCTTTTGCCTACAAGACCGTGAATGCCGAAGTACTGGCCTGGATAGTCAAGCGGGCCACCGGGCAAAATCTGTCTGATTTATTGTCTGAACGTATCTGGCAAAAGCTGGGGCCGGAAAATGATGCGTATTTTGCGGTGGATGGTGTTGGTACCGAACAGGGCGGCGGTGGCTTGAACCTGACCTTGCGCGACATGGCACGCTTTGGTGAGATGATGCGTTTGAACGGCAAGTTCAATGGACAGCAAATCATTCCGGCAGCGGCAGTAGAAGATATACGCAAGGGTGGCGATCCGGCCAAATTTGCCAAGGCAGGCTATGCCACCTTGCCCGGTTATTCGTATCGCAATATGTGGTGGGTAGGGCATAACAGCCACCAGACATTTGAAGCCCGTGGCATACACGGACAACGTATTTATATCGACCCGGTGGCCGAAATGGTCATCGTTAAATTTTCTTCCCATCCCACTGCTGCCAATGGCGCGACTGACCCTGTCACTTATCGTGCTTTCCAGGCTTTGGCAAATCACTTGATGAAATGAGTAAACCATGACGACTAATTCTCAACTTGCATACCAACGTATCGTGCTGGCTTCCCGCCCTAAAGGCCAGGTTGTGCCGGAAAATTTCCGCCTTGAATCCTTGCCAGTGCCAGAACTCAAAGATGGTGAGCTACTGGTACGCAATCACTTCATGTCGCTTGACCCTTACATGCGCGGACGCATGGAAGATGCAAAAAGCTATGCTGCGCCGCAAGTCATAGGTGAAACCATGATAGGTGGCACCGTCGGTGAAGTGGTCGCCAGCAAGAATGCCAAATTCAACGTGGGTGACAAAGTCATAGGCATGCTGGGCTGGTCAGAAATGGGTGTGTCTGATGGCTTGCTGCTGCGTAAAGTCGATACCACCCACATCCCTTTATCTGCCTACCTGGGCTCAGTCGGCATGCCTGGCCTGACCGCCTGGTATGGCCTGACCCAGATCATGCAACCCAAAGCCGGTGAAACCATCGTGGTGTCTGCTGCCAGTGGTGCAGTGGGCAGCGTGGTTGGTCAGTTGGCCAAACAGATGGGGTGTCGTGTGGTGGGTATTGCTGGTGGCGTGGATAAATGTGCGTATGTCGTCAATGAACTGGGTTTTGATGCCTGTATCGATTACAAGGCGGGCAATCTGGAAGCCGATCTGGCAGCAGCAACACCGGATGGGATTGATGCCGTTTTTGAAAACGTCGGCGGCGATATTTTTGATGCCAGCCTGGCGCGCATGAATGCCTTTGGTCGTATCGCCTTGTGCGGTTTGATTGCCGGTTATAACGGTGAACAGATGAGTATCAAGAACGCCCGCGTATTCCTGACCATGCGTTTGACCATGCGCGGCTTCATCGTTTCCGAGCATATGGATTTGTGGCCGCAAGGTTTGAAAGAACTGGGTGGTCTGGTAGCGACGGGTAAATTGAAATTCCGTGAATCGGTCGCTGAAGGAATTGCCGCTGCGCCGGGGGCATTTATTGGTTTGTTGAAAGGCAAGAATTTCGGCAAGCAACTGGTGAAATTAATTTGATGTAACTGATGTAATTGATGTAAACCTACTAGCGAGCGCAGAGAGAATTCATGACCGATATGATCCTTCACAATTTTGCAATTTCCCCGTTTTCAGAAAAAATCCGTTTGATTTTCGGCTTTAAACAATTGAACTGGAAATCGGTCATGGTACCCATCATCATGCCCAAGCCGGATGTAACGGCATTGACCGGTGGTTACCGGCGCACACCCCTACTGCAAATAGGTGCTGATATTTATTGCGACACATCCCTGATTGCCGAGGTGCTGGAGAAACGCTCACCGGCACCTACGCTGTATCCCGCTGCCATCAACGGCATTGCGCGCAACCTGGCGCAATGGGCCGACAGTACCTTGTTCTGGACGGCAATTGTTTACGCATTTCAGCCGGCGGCCATTCCTTCCCTGTTCGGCAATATCAGCGCGGAAGAAATGCAGGCCTTCAGTGCTGACCGTGCCGCCATGCGTGGCAACATGCCACGTACCAGTTTGGGGGAAGCCAAAGGGCAGCTCAGTGAATATTTAAGACGCCTGGAAAACATGCTCAGTGGTGATGCGCCATTTCTATTGGGAGCGCAAGCCAGCATTGCAGATTTCTCTGTCTACCAGGCGTTGTGGCTGATACGTATTGCACCAGCAATCAACACTATCTTTGATGCTTATCCAAAGCTGTTGAAATGGATGGATCTGGTTGCCGCTTTTGGACACCACCAGTCAGAAGTTCTGAGTAGCGCAGACGCACTGGACGTTGCAAGGAGTGCGCAAAGCTTTGATATAGATGGGCGCAACTTTGTTGATAACCATGGCATACCTTTGGGTGAGCAGGTAGCCATTATGCCGACGGACTATGCGCTGGACCCGGTCGTGGGTGAGTTGGTGATTGCCAGTGAAAACGAATTGGCTGTGCGTCGTCAAGATGCGCGCGCGGGAACAGTGGTCGTGCATTTTCCACGTGTAGGGTTCCAGATGAAACGCGCAAAATAAATTCAGGCAAACTACGCAATAAATTAAATAAGCCAATTACAGGAGACAACATGAAAGTATTTAAAGACAGAGTAGCTGTGATCACCGGTGGTGCCAGTGGTTTTGGCCGGGAATTTGCGATCATCGGTGCGCGCCTGGGCATGAAACTGGTGCTGGCTGATGTACAGCAGGATGCCCTGGATAAAACCAAGGCTGAACTGGAGGCGCAAGGCGCACAGGTTCTGGCCATGCGTTGCGATGTACGTCATGCTGAGGAAGTGCAGGCATTGGCCGATGCCACGATGGAAAAATTTGGTGCCGTGCATCTGGTATTCAATAATGCAGGTGTCGGCTCTGGTGGCCTGGTGTGGGAAAATACCCAGGCTGACTGGGAATGGGTATTGGGTGTCAATCTTTGGGGGGTCATTCATGGCGTGCGTATCTTCACCAACCTGATGCTGGAATGCGCCAGGAAAGACCCGCAATTTGAAGGGCACATCGTCAATACCGCGTCGATGGCCGGTATGTTGAATGCGCCGACCATGGGTGTGTATAACGTTTCCAAGCATGCGGTCGTGTCTTTGTCAGAATCCCTATACCAGGATTTGAAACTGGTGGAAGCACCGATAGGTGCTTCTGTGCTGTGCCCGTATTTCGTGCCTACCGGCATTTCGCAATCGCATAGAAACCGTCCGGAAGATGTGCCATGTTCTGCACCCACTGCCAGCCAAAGGGCAGCGCAGGCGATGTCAGACAAGGCGGTGACTTCTGGCAAGGTGACGGCGCAAGAAGTGGCTGAAAACACCTTCAAGGCGATTGCTGACGAACAGTTCTATATCTTCTCTCATCCAGGTGCCCTGGGTAATGTGCAGGAACGTATGGAAGACATCGTCCTGCAACGTAACCCGGGTGATCCTTACAAGGCAGCGCCGCATATTCGTGACATGCTCAGGGCCAAGCTCAAGGCATAAGCAAAATATAAGCAAGATGCAAGTTCGCATCCACCTACAAGCATCAGGGAGAAGTATCAATGACAGCCGAGATTCAAAGCAATCAGTTTGCCGCACTGGACAATGGTACCCGCCTGCATTTTGCCAGTGCTGGTGAACGCGGTCGACCGCTGATCCTGTTTGTGCATGGTTTTCCAGAATTCTGGTACGAATGGTCGGCCCAGTTAGCCGAATTTGGGCAAGACCATTTTGCCGTGGCACCGGATTTGCGTGGTTTTAATTTGTCAGACATGCCTGCTGATGTTACCGCCTACAAGGCCAGGCATATTGTCGATGACCTGCGTTTGCTGATTGCCCACTTGGGTTATCAGCAAGCCACGGTCGTCGCGCATGACTGGGGGGGGGCGGTATGCTGGAATATGGCGATTGCCCTGCCTGCCTTGTTTGAAAAACTGATCATCATCAATTCACCGCATCCGTATCTGTTCATGCAGGCACTGGCGACTGATCCTGCGCAAAAGGCGTCGAGTGAATACATGAACTGGCTGCGCAACCCTGGTTCTGAAGAAGCGCTTGCCAAAGATGATTTTGCGCTCATGGATGGTTTCTTCAATGGCATGGGGCAGGGCGAGGCAAACTGGTTTGATGCCGATACCAAGGCTGCGTATCATGCTTGCTGGGCGCGTGGTTTGACTGGTGGCGTCAATTATTACCGCGCTTCACCATTACATCCGCCGACGGACAAAAATCCGGGGCCGCTGCAATTGAATCTGAACCCGGCTGATTTCCAGGTGAAGGTGCCCACCCGTGTCATCTGGGGTGAAAACGACAAGGCACTGCCCAAGACTTTACTGGATGGCCTGGAGAATTTTGTCGATGACATCCAGATACAGCGTATTGCTGAAGGTTCACACTGGGTCATCCATGAGCAACCAGAACGCATCAACCGTCTCATCCGTCAATTTTTGCAGAGTTAAGGACTATGGCCAAAGCAGATTTTGCTTTCTTTCATCGCTTGCGGGTGCGCTGGTCAGAAGTCGATATGCAAGCCATCGTCTTCAATGGCAATTATCTCAATTATTTTGATGTGGCTTTTACTGAATACTGGCGCGCCATCGGCTTGCCGAATGTGATCGCACAGGCAGCCGAAGGCAAAGAGTTGTTTGCCCGTAAATCCACTATTGAATACATGGCACCGGCCAGGTTTGATGATGAACTGGATATCGGTGTGCGTTGTGCCAGTATTGGTCGTTCTTCCATGCAATTCATCCTCGAAATTTATCTTGGTGAACATCATTTGATATCTGGTGAGCTGGTGTATGTGTATGCTGATACCGAAAAACGCAAGGCAGTTGCCGTCACTGATACATGGCGTGCGATAATTTCATCCTTTGAAACGCACAAGCCTGCCGATACCCGAACATGAATACTGAAAACCTGCGCCTGGTCATTGCCGACTGGGCTAGCTTGCAAAAAGATGCCCAGGCCATACGCTACGCGGTCTTTGTCATCGAGCAAAAAATTCCCGCTGAACTGGAATGGGATGCCGCTGACGCACAATGCGTGCATGCGGTGGCCTATGATGGCAGTGGCAAGCCAGTGGGAACTGGCCGTCTTTTACCCGATGCCCATATCGGTCGCATGGCAGTGCTGGCAGAGGCCAGGGGCCTGGGCATAGGCGCGCAGATTTTACGTGCCCTGATGGAACAGGCAAAAGCCAGGGGCGAGCCATCTGTGCGCCTGAATGCACAACAGTCAGCAGAGAATTTTTATCTCAAGGAAGGCTATGTACGGGATGGTGAGCTGTTTGAAGAAGCTGGCATTCCCCATGTCAGCATGGTCTATCTGTTTGCCTGATTGCTTTCTGTATTGATGCAATGCCGCCTTGGCCAAAACGGCAGGGTGGCATTGTCATTTCAAGTCTTGTCACTTCTTCTGACTGAGCAAAACGGATTTTCCCACTGATTATTTTTCTGCCCCTGCGGTATCTCCTCTCCCTTCATTTCTTATTTTTTCATCTAGATCTAGCTGCTTCCGGCCTTGCATTTATTGCTGAATGCCCAGGTTTTCATTGTGGAGCAATCGCGCCATTTTTAAACTGGTCTTATATATGTATGAAAGTCGGTATGAAATTCCGTATGTAATTTGCAACACGTACTTACGTAAATAATAGGGATTTAATTAACAAAAATCATAAATTGCAATATTGACATTATAAAAACATACACTACAATACAAGCTGATATATATTAAACAAATATGGTTATTTGATTTTTGCTACTAAGGATTTGATGATGATAGTTAGAGTTAATCCATTTAAGTAATTGATATTAAACGGAAATAAAAAAATTCACAATATTTAATAATTTCCTTGTAGCATCAAAATCTATGTGGCAATATAAGCTTATGCATTAATTTGCAGTTGCCCGGATTCAGTCACACTTTTAGCTGACTCACGTTTTTGGGAGAAATCATGACTATTGAAAACTCGAAGGTCTCGACCCGACTCATTACTGGTTTTGGACTGGTATTGGGCTTGTTGCTGGTGGTTTTGTTGTTGGGAACTACCTATATGGCAAAGATGCATCAGCGTCTGGAAGAGATTGCCAACGTCAATAATGTGCAATCCAAGCTGGCATCGACGATGTACCTGACGGTGACCGAGCGCGCCCTGGCATTGCGCAATCTGATTCTCCTGTCCGACGCTGCCGAAATTCAAATAGAGGTCAATCGCATCAAGGCACAGACAAAGAAATATGCTGATGCGGAAGAAAAATTGACCAAGATGATCAATGAAGATCCCAATGCTTCTTCAGCGCAGATCGCTTTGCTGGGAAGCATCCGGGATCAAGCCAAACTGTCTGAACCTTTCGTCACCAAAGTAGCTGAATTAGGTGTCAACAAGCAAGCTGAAGAAGCATACAAGATGCTACGCTTCGAGTTCCGTCCGATACAAAGAAAATGGTGGGACTTGCTGAATGACTTTATCTCTGATGAAGAAAAGCAGAATGCAGAAGCGATTACACAGGCAGAGCTTGACTATGCTAGTGCAAAAAAACTCATGTATATATTTGGTGCCGTTGCGTTGTTAGTCGGCATGTTGGCATCCTGGCTCATCGTCAGGAGCCTGTTGAAGCAACTGGGTGGCGAACCTCACTATGCTGTCACGATTGCCCAGAGAATCGCAGCGGGTGATTTGTCTGTGCCGATACGCTTGGCCGAAAAAGACACGCAGAGCCTCATGTATGCCATGCAGGAAATGCAAGGTGGTCTGGCCGGTATTGTCGGACAGGTGCGTTCTGGTACCGATACGATAGCAACGGCATCCAGACAGATTGCATCCGGCAATATGGATCTGTCTTCACGCACTGAGCAACAGGCTGGCTCACTGGAAGAGACGGCTTCTTCGATGGAAGAACTGACTTCGACCGTCAAACAAAATGCGGACAGTGCCAGGCAGGCCAATTTGCTGGCGCAATCAGCGTCGGATGTGGCCGTCAAGGGCGGTACCGTGGTGTCCGAGGTGGTGCAAACCATGGGTTCCATCAATACATCTTCGCGCAAGATTGTCGATATTATCGGTGTCATTGACAGCATTGCGTTTCAAACCAATATCCTGGCGCTGAATGCTGCAGTGGAAGCTGCACGTGCCGGTGAGCAGGGACGCGGTTTTGCGGTGGTGGCAACCGAAGTCCGTAACCTGGCGCAGCGCTCGGCCGAGGCAGCACGGGAAATCAAGTTGCTGATCGATGATTCGGTCACCAAAGTGGGTATCGGGGCAAAACTGGTTGATCAGGCTGGCGTCACGATGGAAGAAATTGTGGTCAGTATCAAACGCGTGACCAGCATCATGACTGAAATCATGATGGCCAGCCAGGAGCAGACCGCAGGGATAGAACAGATTAATGAAGCCATCGTACAGATGGATGATGTGACCCAGCAAAATGCTGCCCTGGTGGAAGAAGCTGCGGCGGCCGCCAGTGCCTTGCAAAATCAGGCAGATGATTTGTCAGAACTGGTTAGCACGTTCCAGCTCGCTTCCGGAAAATTTACAGAACCTGGCTGGCGTGAACCTGTGGCCGACGACAAGAAAGTCATACCACTGATCAAAAAAGCGACACTGGAAAAAAATAAAACGCCTGTCAAACAGATCAAGCGGGTTACTGCTGGTAGCACTAGCGCAGCGCGTAAAACTGACACGCAGGACTGGGAAGAATTCTGAAAGTAAACAAGGTCTTTGTTGAATCGGGAGTCGGAAAAATGCAAGCAAGCACAACAGCACTGGAAGAAGCACCGGCAGACAATGTGCCGGTTGAGCGCAGAAGCAAATTTGGTCGCTTTGTGCACAATCCTCAGTCGCGTGGAGGGGACATCAACTGGCATTATGGCACCGTCACGTCGATAGCACGTGAGAGGTTGCTGCACCAGAGTCCAGCCACCTTATGGCTGACCGGCTTGAGTGGTGCAGGCAAATCAACGCTGGCATACGCACTGGAAAAACTCTTGCTGGAACGTGGGCATTGCTGCTTTGTGGTGGATGGCGATAACCTGCGGCATCACCTCAACAGTGACCTGGGTTTTTCACCACATGACAGGCGTGAAAATATCCGCAGGGCGGCAGAGGTTGCCCACCTGCTCAATGAAGCGGGCATGATCGTCATTACTGCTTTTATTTCCCCATTCCAGGCTGACCGGGCCATGGCGAAAGAAATCATCGGTGAAGAGCGTTTCATTGAAGTACATGTCAGTACGCCTGGCATAGTCTGTGAAAGACGCGACCCCAAAGGCCTGTATGCAAAAGCGCGCAGGGGTGAGATACCCGAATTTACCGGCATCTCTGCACCCTATGAAGCGCCGTTGAATCCTGATCTGGAACTCAATTCTGAGTTGCACACGATAGAAGACGCGGCAGAAAAACTGTACGCACACATGATAGGGCTGTGCTATATCAAATAGCGCAAATAGTGCAAATAGCGGAAAAATCCATGTCTGCCGATACCGACAATTCAGTGCATGCCTATGATGCGTTCAATGGTGACGCTGATGGCATTTGTGCCTTGCATCAACTCAGGCTGGCAGAGCCGCGTCAGGCAAAGTTAATTACCGGTGCCAAGCGGGACATTGATTTGCTGAGTCGTTTCGCGGCAAAGCCAGGTGATTTGCTGACCGTGCTGGATATCTCTCTGGACAGCAATATCGTGGCACTGCGCCAGCATCTTGCCGCCGGTGCAGATATTACGTATTTTGATCACCATGCAGCGACGCAGGCTTTTACCCATGAACATTTGCATCTGCATTGCGATATGGCCGCCGATGTCTGTAGCAGCATACTGGTCAATCGCCATTTGAACGGCAAACATGGGAAGTGGGCGGTAGTCGCAGCCTTTGGCGACAATTTGCCAGAAGTGGCCCATGCCATTGCCAGCCACGCTGGGCTGAATGCGTTACAGCGCGGCCAATTGCAAGAACTTGGCATACTGCTCAATTACAACGCTTATGGTGAATCGGTGGACGATTTGCATTTTCACCCCGAAGCCTTGTATCAGGCCGTGCATGGCTATGTGGATCCTTTTGATTTTGTGAGCAATGCCTTGCCATTTTCTGTGCTGCGCAATGCCTATGCCAGTGACATGGCGGCCATGCAGGGTTTGAGAGCCTATGTGCAAAACGACTTGTCAGCCATCTATATCTTGCCAACGCAAGCTTGGGCCAGGCGTGTTTCAGGCATTTTGGCCAATCAATTAACGCAAGAGCAGCGTGGAAAATCCTTTGCCGTGCTGACTGCAAAGCCGGATGGCAGTTATGTCGTCAGTGTGCGTTCAGGTGACGCAGACAATTGCCCGGCAAATCAATTCTGTTCTGCGTTTGCCAGCGGTGGCGGGCGACGTGGCGCAGGTGGCATCAATCATTTACCAGCATCAGAAGTGGATAGTTTTGTACAAACTTTTATTGGCTATTTTGAGAAGATGGAAAAACCGCAGCTCAGCTTGTCATAGGCTGACAGGCAGGTAAGGCGGTCTTCCAGATTCAGACCTTACAGATATTTAAGCATGGGGAGAGCATCATGGCAGAAACACATAGCGTGACCAGCGTACAAAAAGTGGCGACCGCCAGCAAGCGACCAACTCCTGTATTGATGATACCCTTGCGACGCTGTGGCAGTCATGCCCTGCGTTTGCGGCTGAATAACAGCGAAGAATTTTATTCGCCTTATCCCCTGCATATTGTCGACTTCATGCCTCTGGTACCACGCTACGGTAATCTGGACGATGACGAAAACTATTTCCGCCTGGTGGTCGATGTGGTTGGTTTACAGGCGGCCAGCATGGTGAAGTGGAAGGACATGGTGTTTGATCCGGTGGATGTCTTTGAATCGATCAAAGATGACAAGCGTAGCGTGCACAGGATATTGTGGGAACTGTTGCTACGCACGGGTGAGCATCACCATGCCAGCATCGTCATGGATAAATCGCTGGATAGCGTGCATTATGCAGAAGAGCTGTTGCAACTTTTCCCGAATATGCTGTTCCTGAATGTGGTGCGGGACCCCCGGGCCCAGGTTGCGTCCATGAACAAGGCCATCATTCATGATTATGATTCCACCCTGAATGCCATGGCCTGGCTGGAAGCGCATCAACTGTCACGCGAGATCATACAACGTCATCCTGACCAGGTATTGACGATACGTTATGAAGACTTTTTAAGTAACCAGGAAACAGTCTTGCGGGCGATTTGTAAATTTTTCGATATTACATTTTTACCGGAAATGCTGGATGTCACCCGTTCTGCCGAAGCGCAACAAATATCCCATATGTCAGCCCTGTGGGAAACCAATCGTTTCCCGCCGGTCATGGCGAACAAAGACAAATTCAAGCAACAGTTGAGCATGCGCGAAATCGAAGTCATAGAAAGCCTGACCAAGGAATTCATGCAATTGTATGGATATGAGTTGATGACCGATGCCAATCTGGAATTGAGCCAGGAAGTCCTGGCCTCTGCCAAGGAAAAATCCAGCAAGGGCAGGGAAGTGGCCTGGGATACCCTGAAGCATGATAACTACAAGGACTATGTCCTGCGTCGTTTCAGGGCGGATTACCTGGCTGGCCTCAACCAGCGCCTGCCTATGCATGCATAGCAATGAAGGTTTAAAACTATACTAATGTAGCCATGATGCCGGCCCCTATCACCAGGGTGCCGGCTATTCTTTCTGTAATCACCGCACACCTTTCCTGTGTTGCCCAATGGCTGGCTTTGCTGGCCAGCATGCCATATTCCAGCGGGATGAAAAATTCCGGAATGATGGAGCAGGCTGCCAGTATCAGCATCAAGGCGCTGCAGAATATCCTTCTACCGCTGAGCACAACGCCATCATTGTCATCTTTTTAGTGCCATCCTCATGGCCTGGCAAAGTTGAGCAGCGCCGTCAAGACTTGATCGGCTTGCTCGGCCATCAACGAATGACCACAGTTTTCTATGATGGTTTGCTGGCTGTGGGCGATGGCCTTACTGAGAAGCAGGCTGGCCTTGACAGGTGTCATCATGTCTTTTTTACCGAGGATGAACAGGGTGGGGCAACGCACCGCCAGCGCTGCCACTTCACCATTGGTATAGGCGTTGCAGGCAGCAAAGTCGGTATGGAATACTTTATCCGGATTGATGGCAGAAATACGCTGCATCAAACGCTGGCTGACACCCATGACATAAAACCCCGGGCCCGGACAGGATGGCTTGTGGGCAATCGACGTGTGTGACCAGATATTCACCATATCAATGGCAGTTTGTTCTTCGTCACGCGCTGCATTCAACAGCGTATCCGACACCCGCATGGGGTAGGCGGTGCCGACCATGGTCAGCTTGTTGACACGCGCTGGCGCTTTGTAGCAAGCCTCCAGGGCGATCAATGAACCCATGCTGTGTCCTACCAGCGTCGCTTGCGCTACGCCTGCCACATCCAGCAAGGCGAGTAGCCAGTCGGCCATCTGTTCCACGCTGCTTAGTGTTGCCCCTTTGCTGCGTCCATGGCCGGGCAAGTCGACTGCCAGTACATTAAAACCGTGGTGGGCGAGATAGCGCGTCTGCAAACCCCAGACTGAATGATCATTCTGGGCACCGTGGATGAATACTACCGTTGCCTGTGCCGGATTGAAGTTTTTGCCTCCGGTATAACAATAGGCTGCCTGGCCATTTACCTGGAAAATCATCTCAGGCTCCTTTCTGGGCCGCTTTCAGGCCGCGTGTCAGGTCGTCGATCAAGTCGTCTGCATCTTCCAGTCCTATGGACAGGCGCATGGTGCCTTCATTTATTCCGGATGCAAGCAATTGTTCTGCCGGTACCCGGAAATGCGTGGTGGACGCCGGATGGATGACAAGTGATTTTGCATCGCCTACATTGGCAAGATGGGAAAAGATATTGAGTGCTTCGACAAAACGCTGGCCCGCAGCGCGATCAGCTTTCAGGTTGAATGAAAATACGGCACCGCAACCTTTGGGTAGCAGGGTTTTTGCCAGTGCATGGTCAGGATGAGATGCTAGTTCAGGGTAAGAGACTGAAGCCACCGCCGGATGTGTCACCAGGAAGTCGACGATCTTGCGGGTATTGGCGACATGCCTGTCCATGCGCAAGCCTAAAGTTTCTATGCCTTGCAAGATGTTGAAGGCATTGTGCGGACTCATGCAGGCACCAAAATCACGCAAGCCTTCGCGTCTGGCCCTTAACGAGAATGCTGCAACGGTAGATTCTTCCGAGAAAACCATGCCATGAAATCCATCATAGGGTTCGCATAGTTCGGCAAAGCGCCCCGTTTTTTCATAGGCAGCCTGCCAGTCAAATGTACCGCCATCCACCAATAAGCCACCGATAGCCGTGCCATGACCACAGAGGAATTTGGTGGCAGAATGAAACACCAGGTCGGCACCATGCTCAAATGGTTTAAGCAAATACGGGGTGGTAAACGTGGCATCCACCATTAAGGGCAGATAATTCTCATGCGCAATGGCTGCTACGGCAGGTATATTCAATACATCGAGACCCGGGTTGCCCAGGGTCTCGGCAAATAATACCTTGGTATTCGGACGTATGGCGGCGCGCCAGGCATCCAGGTCGCGTGGATCAACAAAGGTGGTTTCTATGCCAAACCGCTTCATGGTGTAGGCCAGCAGGTTTTGCGAGCCGCCATACAGAGCACGTGAAGCCACCACATGGGAACCGGCACCGGCAATGGTGCACAGGCCCAGATGCATGGCAGCTTGCCCACTGGCAACGGCGATGCCGGCAACACCGCCTTCCAGTGCAGCAATTCTTTCTTCCAGTACGGCATTGGTAGGATTCGATATGCGTGAATACACGTGGCCAGCGCGTTCCATATTAAAAAGTGAGGCCGCGTGATCAGAATCCTTGAAAACAAAAGAAGAGGTAAGATAGATGGGTGTGGCACGCGCCCCGGTGGTCGGGTCTGGCGCAGCGCCAGCATGCAGGGATAGGGTGTCAAAGCCGTGGTATTTAGGTCCGCTCATGGGGGAGACTCTCCATATAGTGAGGCAGCAATGCTACCATCGCTGCTGTCTTGCTTGCAAAATCCGCGTGTTTCTGCAGGAAAAATATTTTACGTGCTGGATTTTTTGCAAGGCTTGCGATACATTGCAAATAACGACCACAAAAATACAAAGAGAGGGGCATCATGAAAGTCTCAGAGATACTTCAAGTGAAGGGCAACATACTTTTCACGATCACGCCTGATATCCCTATTACCGAAGCGGTCAGTGTCATGGAAGAGAAAGATATTGGTTCTCTGGTTGTGATGGAGTACGGCGATCTGGTTGGCATACTGACCTTTCGCGAGGTGATACGTGCGATTCATAAAAACCAGGGCTCGCTGGGCGCGGGTACAGTGCGCAAATACATGGATGACCATCCGCTGACTGTGACCCCAGAAACTGAAGTCAATGAAGTGCGTCGCATGATGCTGGAAAAACACTCGCGTTACCTGCCTGTCATGGATGCGAAAACCCTGCTCGGGGTGATTTCATTCTACGATGTGGCGAGAGCCGTGCTGGAAGCGCAAAGCTTCGAAAACAAGATGCTGAAGGCATATATCCGCGATTGGCCAGTTGAAGAAAACGAGCAGTGATCAAGGATGCCTGATCAAATTTAAATGGACGCCCGCAAGCACGCTAAGCGGGCGTTTTTTATTGTCTCAAATTAAGGGAAATACTATGCATATCGCTGTTGTTGGTGCAGGATTATCAGGTTTGACCGTTGCGCGGCAATTGCAATCGCAAGGCCATCATGTCACCGTGTATGAAAAAAGCATGGGTGTCAGTGGCCGCATGAGTACCAGGCAAACTGAACTGGGGGGCTTTGATCATGGCGCGCAATATTTCACCGCGACATCGGACCGTTTCAAGAAGGAGATTCAGGACTGGAAAAAATTTGGCTGGGTAGTGCCATGGACCGCCAAGCTGGCGACGCTCGATGCCGGTGTCAGCAAGGCGGCTGGTCGTACTGGCACCCGTTATGTGCCGGTGCCGGGCATGAGTGCCCTCTGCAAACAGCTTGCTCACGGGCTGGATATCCGTACCGAGCAACAGGTCACTGCACTGGAAAGCCAGGGTAAGCAATGGCTGTTGTCGGTGCAATCCAGTACGGTTCCCATCGCTGCTACGGCTGGCCCTTTCGATGGGGTCATCCTGGCCATACCTGCAGACCAGGCAGAAGTCTTACTGTCGGTTGCACCTGCCATGGCAAAACAGGCCAGGCAAGCCAGGCTGGCACCATGCTGGACCCTGATGCTGGGCTTTCAGAGTTCGCTTGATCTGCCATATGACGGTGCCTGGGTCAACCAGTCGCGCCTGGGCTGGATTGCTCATGACGATGCGAAACCCTTGCATCGTGCCGGTGAACGCTGGGTTTGCCATGCGACACCCGCCTGGAGCCGTGAGCATCTGGAAGATGATGCAGAGCGCGTCAAGGAAAAACTGACCAAGGCTTTTCATGAAGCGACCGGTTCCCGCATACAGCCTATCCATGCAGTGGCCCATCGCTGGCGCTATGCGCAGGCAGAAAGCCCACTGGCCGTGGATTGCCTGTGGAATGACAAGCAACGCCTGGGCGTTTGTGGTGACTGGTTTGCTGCAGGCCTGGAGGGGGCGGGCAGAGTGGAAAATGCTTTCCTGAGTGCCCTGGCGCTGGCCAAGGCAGTGACCTGGAAGGGCTAAAAACCTGTTTACGATCTTACTGCGCGGGCGTGATCGGGGCTCATGCGCTGCTCAAAATGCTCATGTACTTAAGTACATTCCGCTTTTTGCGCTGCTCTTCACTCCCGCTGACGCACGCACACTGGCTCGCTACAGATCGTAAACAGGTTTTAAGTTAAATTCAGCATGGGGCAGGTCGCACAAGCTGAGCGGCCTGCCTCAGCTTGCTGCTTGGATCAGCCTAGCAATTTGGCTAACCCACGGGCTGGCTGGCCGGCATCATGCAGGGTCCAGGTTTTGCGTATGTTCTTGGGGACATGCCACAGTGCTGTCGTACCTGCGCGGAAAAAAGCCGTTTCACCGGGCTTGAGTGAAAAATGCTTGCCCTGATACTCAATATCCACCCCGCCATCGAGGACATAGATGGTTTCATCGAGCTGGTAATGCCATTCAAAGGTCGAGGGGCCATCGCATTCAAAGATACCAGAAGTGGTTTTGCCGTCATGCGACTTGAAAAATTCTGTCGCCCTGAAGTTGGGATTGCCTTCCTTGATCCAGGTCGGATCAACCTCAAAAGCCTTGACCGGCATGCTGATGGCCACGCTGCTGGCAGGCGCGACCTGGGTCACGTAGGCAATCGCCTGGTATGAGGTAATACCAAGCAGGGTCATCAGACCTGCCGCCACACCTATGGTAAGAGATTTCTTCATGCGATATCCACTCCTTGGCGCGAGAGTAACATTATCTTCCGGCATCGGATGAAAAATATCGTCAAATCATGTATGGGTATGGCTTCTCTCGCCAGTTTGCAAACGCCACAGGGCAGCATAGCCACCATCGAGGCTTAACAATTCTTCATGGGTACCGCTTTCCACTATTTTGCCTGCTTCCAGCAAATGGATGCAATCGGCCTGGCGTACTGTGGACAGGCGATGGGCAATCACGATGGTGCTGCGGTTGCGGCTGACCACATCCAGGCTGCGCTGGATAGCGGCTTCGGTTTCATTGTCGACGGCACTGGTGGCTTCATCCAGGATCAGGATGGGAGGATTTTTCAGGATCGCTCTGGCCAATGCCAGACGCTGGCGTTGGCCGCCAGATAATTTTTGCCCGCGTTCACCGATGCGGGTGGCAAAACCCAGTGGCAGTCTGGAAATGAATTCCGTGGCTTCGGCGGCTTGTGCGGCTTCGGCAATGGCGGCATCGCTGGCACCTTGCACGCCATAGGCAATATTGTCGGCTATGGTGCCATCCGTCAGGAAGCTGTCTTGGGCCACATAGCCGATAGCACGGCGTAAATCCTGCAAATTCAATTCGCTGATTTCATTCCCGTCCAGGGTAATGCGGCCGGATGTGGGTGAATAAAAGCGCAACAGCAGTTTGACCAGCGTGGATTTGCCTGAACCGGTGGAGCCGACAAAGGCGATGGTTTTACCGGCAGGGATGTGCAGGTTGATTTGTTGCAGGGTTTTTTGTTCACCATAGGCAAATTCAACTGCGTCAAAACGCAATTCACCTTTGACCTGGTCTGGCGCTACATGCTTGCCTTCATAAGTGATATTGATTTTGGTGTCCAGCAGGCCCATGGCCCGGTCAATTGCGGACATCGAGCGTTGATACATGTCGGCGACCTCTGCCAGCCCCGTCATTGGCCACAACAGGCGCTGGGTCAGGTAGACCAGTACAGAATAGGCACCGACCGCCAGTTCGCCCTGCAAGGTCAGCCAGCCACCGTACACCAGGGTGGCGGTGAAGCCAGCCAGGATCGCCATGCGGATGACGGGTGTGATTGCCGAACTGATGGCAATGGCGCGCGTATTTGCCTGCCTGTAGGCATCACTGGCTTCGGCGATATGGTTTTTTTCAAAACTCTCGGTGGCGAAGGCCTTGATGGTGGCCAGACCCAGCAAATTATTATTCAACCTGGCACTGATGTCGCCGGCAGCTTCGCGTACTTCTGAATAGCGTGGAGCCAGACGTTTTTGAAACCAGAAGGCACCAATGAGAATGGCCGGTACCGGCAACAAGGAGATCACTGCCAGCGAAGGTTGCAGCGCGAAAAATACGGCGCTGACCATGATGGATGAACAGATGACCTGAATGATCTGATTCGCACCACCATTCAGGAAGCGCTCCATCTGGTTGATGTCTTCATTCAGGATGGACATCAGATTACCAGTGCGCTGGTTTTCGAAATACGCCATTTCCAGTTTTTGTACATGGTCATAGGCATCTAGCCGCAAGTCATGTTGCAGATTCTGGGCAAGCTTGCGCCATTTCAGCGACAGCAGATATTCAAACCAGGATTCACCACCCCAGATAAGTGCATTCACCACACCCAGGAACATCAGTTGGTGCCAGGTATCGGTAATGCCAAAGCCGCCCAGGACCCGTTTCGCCAGAAAACTCTTGTCGCCATTGATGACAATATCCACGGCAACGCCGATTAATACTTCAGGCAGAACATCAAAAAATTTATTCAGGATGGAGTAAATCGTCGCCATCCGGAAATCGCTACGATAGGCGCTGGCGTAATGCAGGAGTTTTTTTAATGGATGGATAGTCGGCATGGTTTGCTTGGCAGAAGATGAAACTAAAGAATGAGACTAAAGAATAAAGCGAAAAAAATAAGCGAAAGAGGGTGTCAGGTGACATCACTATTAAAAACAAAAAGGGGCTGCAGATTCTACAGTCCCTTTCCCATTTCCGCTTGCGATGCAATCGCTGCGACTGAAGTTTAATCTTCGCGGCGCAGATGCGGGAACAAAATCACGTCACGAATGTTCGGTGAATCGGTAATCAACATCATCAAACGGTCTATGCCTATGCCGCAACCGCCAGTCGGTGGCAGGCCATATTCCAGGGCGCGGATGTAATCGGCGTCGTAGTACATGGCTTCTTCATCACCGGCATCCTTGGCCGCAACCTGTGCCTGGAAGCGTGCTGCCTGGTCTTCGGCGTCATTCAATTCCGAGAAGCCATTGGCGATTTCACGACCGGTCATGAACAGCTCGAAACGTTCGGTAATGCCAGCGACGGTATCTGACGCACGTGCCAGTGGCGAGACTTCGACCGGGTAATCGATGATATAGGTCGGGTCCCACAACTGGGCTTCGGCGGTTTCTTCAAACAGGGCCAGTTGCAATGCACCCAGACCGGCAGTGGCGAAAGGCTTGACGCCGAATTTCAGCAATTCTGCCTTGATGAATTCAGCATCATGCAATTGTTCATTGGTGTAATTGGGCGCGTATTTGTTGATGGCGGCAACGATGGTCAGACGCTGGAAGGGTTTGCTCAAATCCAGTTCACGGCCTTGATAAGTCAACACGGCTGTACCATGTGCATCTTCAGCCGCCTTGCGGATGACTTGTTCAGTGAAGTCCATCAGCCATTTGTAATCGACGTAGGCTGCATAGAATTCCATCATCGTGAATTCCGGATTATGGCGTGGTGACACCCCTTCATTGCGGAAGTTGCGATTGACTTCAAACACGCGGTCAAATCCACCGACCACCAGACGCTTCAGGTACAGTTCAGGCGCGATACGCAAATACATTTGCATGTCCAGCGCATTGTGATGGGTGATAAAAGGTTTGGCTGCGGCACCACCAGGTATCACATGCAACATCGGTGTTTCCACTTCCATGAACTCATTGCTGTTCATGAATGTGCGGATGGAGTTCATGGCTGCCGTGCGCGCCTTGAAAGTGCGGCGCGTGTCTTCGCTCATGATGAGGTCGACATAGCGCTGGCGGTACTTGGTTTCTTGATTGGCCAGGCCGTGGAATTTGTCTGGCAATGGGCGCAGGGACTTGGTGAGCAAACGCAGTGTCGTGACCTTGACGGTCAATTCATCTGTCTTGGTTTTGAACAAGACACCAACAACACCAAGGATATCACCCAGGTCATATTGATGGAAGGCTTCCATTTCGGCTTCGCCGGTTTTGTCGGTAGTGATATACAGTTGCATGCGACCATCTGCTTTGATACCAGAAGCATCCTGCAATGTGGCAAACGCAGCTTTCTTGCCAGCAGAGCGGCTTAACATCAAGCGACCGGCAACGCTGACTTCGACGTTCAGCGCTTCCAGTTCTTCGCGTGTCTTTGTCGCGTATTGCTGGTGCAGATCGGCGGCTTTGTGTTGCGGGCGGAAGTCATTCGGGAAGGCGATGCCTTTGCTGCGGATGGCATCCAGTTTAGCGCGACGCACAGCAATGACAGAGTGTTCGTCAACTGCTACTTCTTCGGCTGGTGCAGCATTGTTATTGATATCAGACATAATTTTCCCTAAGGGAGGGCAGGCATCTGGCCCGCAGGTTTTGATTCTTTAAGGCTGCGCAGGCGATCGCCTGCGCAATGTACACGCTGTATTACACGCCTTGCTTTAAGGATGCTGCAATGAATTCATCCAGGTCACCATCCAGAATCGCCTTGGTGTTGCCAGATTCGAAATTGGTACGCAAATCCTTGATGCGGGATTGATCCAGTACATACGAGCGGATCTGGTGGCCCCAGCCGACATCGGTCTTGGAATCTTCCAGGTTCTGCTTTTCGCTCATGCGCTTGCGCAGCTCAAGTTCAAACAGCTTGGCCTTCAGCATTTCCCAGGCTTCGGCACGGTTCCTGTGCTGGCTGCGGTCATTCTGGCATTGAACAACAATACCGGACGGGCCATGCGTCAAACGTACAGCGGAATCGGTTTTATTAATATGCTGACCACCGGCACCAGAGGCGCGGTAAGTATCGGTACGCACATCTGCCGGGTTGATGTCGATCTCAAACGAATCATCCACTTCAGGATACACAAACAGGCTGGAGAATGACGTATGGCGGCCATTGTTGGAATCAAATGGTGACTTGCGTACCAGGCGGTGTACGCCGGTTTCCGTGCGCAAGTAGCCATAGGCGTATTCGCCTTCGACCTTCAAAGTGGCGGTCTTGATGCCGGCGATGTCGCCGTCCGACTGTTCCATGATTTCAACTTTGAAGCCCTTGCGTTCGCAATAGCGCAAATATTGACGCAGCAGCATCGACGCCCAATCCTGCGCTTCAGTACCACCGGCACCAGCCTGGATGTCGATAAAGCAGTTGTTCGGGTCCATGGGATTGTTGAACATGCGACGAAATTCCATGCCCTCGACGAGTTCAAGCAGGCTTTGGGCATCAAGCTCTATCGCTTCCAGGGTATCGTCATCGTTTTCTTCGCGCGCCATGGCGAACAGGTCGTTGGCATCACGCAGGCCGCTGTCGGCCTTGATGAGGGTATTGACGACTGTTTCCAGGGATTTTTTTTCTTTACCTAATTCCTGGGCGCGTTTGGGATCATTCCAGACGGCGGGGTCTTCCAGTTCGGCGTTGACTTGTTCGAGTTTCTCTGACTTGATATCGAAGTCAAAGATACCTCCGGAGTTCGGCTTCGCGGACGGTCAGGTCGGCGAGCAGGGCGGACAGGCTATTGAGGCGTTCAGCTTCCATGATAGGTATTCTTTTCTAATGCAATCAAACCTTGCATTATACCTTGGCATGCGGCTGCATGAGTGAATTCGACAGCGTACTTATGCATAAACTGCAAGAATACCGGCTGAAACGCAGGCCGTGACGGTCTTTACGGATGGCGACTTGTACTTGTTGAAACAAATAGGGCTTAGAACGTGTTTACGATCTGTAGCGAGCGAGTGTACGTGCATCAGCGGGGTAAGGGTAACAAAAACGCAGCGCAAAAAGCGGAATGTACTGTAGTACATGAGCATTTTGAGCAGCGCATGAGCTCCGATCACGCTCGCGCAGTAAGATCGTAAACACGTTCTTACGCAAAACTGCCCCAAAGCGTTGCAACGCCTCTCCCAGCCGTGTACTACAATTCAGCGCCTTGTCACCAGACTGATTTGCTGACCGTCGGTATGGTATCCCTGTGGCTTTCCATCCATTTGGCCAGGTGGTTTTTAAAGCAGGGTGGGCAGATGTGGTATTGCGTCAGGGTGGATTGCCCGCCATTGGGGAAGGATTCTTCCTCTTCCAGGCTGACTGTAGTGATGATCTTTTCATGTTCCTTGCTGCCCCAGTTTTCATCCCAGCGGGATTCGGCACCGCAGACATCACAGGTGAGCTTGTCGAACACTTCTTCGGTATGCTCAAGTATCAGAACTGTTTTCATGTGCTTCATACTGTCTCCTTGCTGTTTTGGCCTGAAGTTGCTGCAAGCAATAAATTGATTCTACATCAGTGGTAAAGCAGGGAAAGGAAATGCTAAAAAAAAGCTGTGTTTTCCAACACAGCTTTGATTTTTGTCTGGCTTTGATAGCCTTGGGGCAAATTTAGCGCCGCCCGGATTTGCTGCTGGTAGCTGCCTTGGGCTTGCTTGACTTGTAGGCAAGGGCTGGGCGGCCTGCAGCCGGTGCCGCTGTTTTCATGGCAGGTTTGACCCCGGTACCTGCTTGTGGGCGCGTTGCCGGTTTTTTGCCAAAAGTATCTATTTTGGGCGCAGCAACCCGCCTACCATTCGCCACACCGCTTTCATCGATGGTGATGGGAATATGGGGTTGACGGGAGGGGATCAAATGGCGTGGCCCGCTACCTATCAAATCACGCCGCCCCATGCGTTGCAGGGCTTCGTGGATGATTTCCCAGTTTTCCGGCGCGTGATAGCGCAACAGGGCTTTGTGCAGTTTGCGTACCTTGCCTGAACGTGCAGTTTCTACCACTTCAGAATCTGCCGTCACTTTCTTCAGCGGATTCTTGCGTGTGTGGTACATGGTGGTGGCCAACGCCATCGGTGTCGGCATGAAAGTCTGCACCTGATCCAGCTTGAAATCATTTTTCTTGAGCCAGATCGCCAGGTTCACCATGTCTTCGTCGGTAGAGCCTGGGTGGGCTGCGATGAAGTAAGGGATCAGGTATTGTTCCTTGCCCGCTTCTTTTGAATACTTCTGGAACATCGCCTTGAATTCATCATAGCTGCCTATGCCGGGCTTCATCATTTTAGATAAGGTATCGGCTTCGGTATGTTCTGGCGCAATCTTCAGCAGGCCGCCAACGTGATGGGTTACCAGTTCTTTTACATATTCGGGTGAGCGCACAGCCAGGTCATACCGCAGGCCTGAGCTGACCAGGATCTTCTTGATGCCAGGAAGGGCGCGCGCCTTGCGGTAAATCGAAATCAGCTTGCTATGGTCAGTGCCCAGGTTCGAACAGATGCCTGGGTAGACGCAGGACAGACGACGGCAGGATTCTTCTATCTTTTTGTCCTTGCAGGCCAGTCGGTACATGTTGGCAGTGGGGCCCCCCAGATCAGAAATCGTGCCGGTGAAACCTTTGACCTTGTCGCGGATTTCTTCTATCTCGCGCAAAATCGACGGTTCGGAACGGCTTTGTATGATGCGGCCTTCATGTTCAGTGATGGAGCAGAAGGTGCAGCCGCCAAAACAGCCGCGCATGATATTCACTGAGAAACGTATCATTTCCCATGCCGGTATGCGTGACTTGCCATAGGCCGGGTGCGGCGCACGCGCATAGGCACGGTCATACACGCCATCCATCTCATCCATGGCCAGTGGCAGCGGTGGCGGGTTCAGCCATACGTCGCGGTCGCCATGGCCCTGCACCAGCGCCTTGGCATTGCCGGGATTGGCTTCCAGATGAAAGACACGGGACGCGTGGGCGTACAGTACGGCATCGTCCTTGATTTCATCAAAGGATGGTAGGCGTATGACGGATTTGTGCTGCTTGTTGCGTAGCATGATCTGGCGCTCTTCGCGGCTCATGATGCGTATGGCCTGTTGCTGGACAACATCCACTTTCAATTCCTTGACGACGCTGTCTGCGGTGCTTGCCGGCGTGGTAGCGTCAGTCGTGCCGGTGGCACATTTTGCTTCTTTTTCCGGCATCATGGCATACGGGTCGGTATGCGCTTCGAGTTTGCCAGGGGTATCGATTTTGACGGAATTGATTTCCGTCCATTCTTCATCCGGCAGCCAGCCACGCGGTGTCATAAATGCCGTACCACGCAAGTCGCGGATATCCTTGATTGCTTCACCCTGGGCCAGTCGGTGAGTCAGATCGATCAGGGCGCGTTCCGCATTGCCGAACAACAGGATGTCTGCCTTGGAATCTGGTAGTACCGAGCGACGTACTTTGTCAGACCAGTAGTCATAGTGGGCAATGCGACGCAGGCTGGCTTCTATGCTGCCGACCACGATATTGGCATCAGGGAAGGCTTCACGCGCACGCTGGGCGTACACCACCAGTGCACGATCCGGGCGCTTGGTGCGATCGCCATCGGGTGTATAGGCATCTTCTGAACGTATTTTCCTGTCTGCGGTATACCGATTGACCATGGAATCCATATTGCCGGCAGTGATGCCGAAATACAGGTTTGGTTTGCCCAAAGCGCGGAAGGCATCGGCTGATTGCCAGTCAGGCTGGCTGATGATGCCAACCCGGAAACCATGATGTTCCAGCAAGCGGCCAATCAGGGCCATGCCAAAACTGGGGTGATCGATATAGGCATCACCCGTTACCAGGATGACATCGCAGCTATCCCAGCCCAGTACATCCATTTCGGCGCGCGACATGGGTAAAAAAGGTGCGGTATTTTTTCCGCCAACTTCGGGGCGGAAACGTGGGAATGAGAATAGATTTTTAGGCTGAGCGTTCATGGGCGGAATTGTACCGGAAACCTGTGGATTTTGCTCGCGTCAAAGGAAATTCTTCTGAAAAATCAAAAGCTTGCATAAAATATGGATGGACTTTTTATTAACTAATTTATGCGCCAGGATCGCCAGCCTGGCGCGGCCGCCAGGTGTCTGAAGCTTGCGTTGTGAACTGTCGGACCGAAATCACCTCGAATTTGTTTGTGTTTTCCAGAGCTAATTCCATATTAGATATAGCTGTTTTCGCGTAAAATCGCGCCAATATTAATGTGGCAGGAGAAGTATATGAGTATCAAATCAGACAAGTGGATACGCCGTATGGCTCAACAGACTGGCATGATAGAGCCGTTTGAACCTGGCCAGGTGCGTGAGCGCGATGGCAACCGCATCGTCAGCTATGGCACTTCTTCGTATGGTTACGATATACGCTGTGCCGACGAATTCAAGATTTTTACCAATATCAACAGCACTATCGTTGATCCGAAAAACTTCGATGAAAAGTCTTTCGTGGATTTCAAGGGCGATGTCTGCATCATCCCACCAAATTCATTTGCGCTGGCGCGCACCATGGAATATTTCCGCATACCGCGTAGTGTATTGACGATTTGCCTGGGAAAATCAACCTATGCCCGTTGTGGCATCATCGTCAATGTCACACCGTTCGAACCAGAATGGGAAGGCTATGTCACGCTGGAATTTTCCAATACCACACCATTGCCAGCCAAGATTTATGCCGGCGAAGGTTGTGCCCAGGTACTGTTCTTTGAGAGTGATGAAGTTTGTGAAACCTCATACAAAGACCGTGGAGGTAAATATCAGGGGCAAGTTGGCGTGACGCTGCCAAAAACCTGATGCAGCCCGATTACACCGCAATCCTCGAGACGATTTTTGCGGAAGTTCAACCCCTGTTGTCACAAGGGAAGGTTGCTTCATACATTCCGGAATTGTCTAAAGTATCTGCCCAGCATTTTGGCATGGCAGTGTATTGCCTGGACGGCCGCACTTATTCCATCGGTGATGGCCAGCAAAAATTTTCGCTGCAAAGCGTGACGAAGCTGTTTGCGCTGGCGCTGGCATTTGCACGTGAGGGTGACGCCATCTGGGAAAGAGTGGGGCGCGAGCCTTCAGGCAATCCCTTCAATTCCCTGGTGCAGCTTGAGTATGAAAAAGGCAAGCCGCGTAATCCCTTTATCAATGCTGGCGCACTGGTTATGACAGATATCCTGTCAGGTCGTTTTGTGCAGTCGGATATCGCGGTGTTACAGTTTGCCCGCACCATCGTCGGTGAAAATACGGTGGATTTTGACATGGCCGTTGCCCAGTCGGAACGAATGACGGCGCATCGCAATTATGCAATTGCCCATTTGATGAAAGATTTTGGCAACCTGCATAATCCTGTCAAGGCTGTCATCGACAGCTATTGCCGCCAATGCTCGATTACCATGACTTGTGCGGAACTGGCCAAGGCCGGCAGCTTCTTGGCCAATCATGGCACGATTCCATGGAGTGGTTTGCAAATACTGGACCCCAGCTCTGCCAAGCGTTTGAATGCACTGATGCTGACCTGCGGTACCTATGACGCGGCAGGTGATTTTGCCTACCGTGTGGGCTTGCCGGCCAAGAGTGGTGTCGGCGGCGGCATACTGGCGCTGGTGCCGGGCGAGCTGGCCGTGGCTGTCTGGTCGCCGGGTTTGGATGCGACTGGCAATTCACTGGCTGGCACGTATGCGCTGGAACGCTTTACCACCCTGACTGCCAGATCGATTTTTTGATTGCTGCTGGCTGGCATCAATCATCAACCAGCGATAAAACAAAAAGCCCCTGTTGCATACATCTGCAACAGGGGCTTTTTGTTGGTCGAAATTCTAGCCCAGGAAGCCCAGGTTGCGGTTGGAAAAATTCGCGATATTCGGGAAGACATCGCTGATCTGCGAGGTGCTGAGGCCAAACCAGTTCGCCAGTGTGGCGCCATACTGATCAACTGAAATCTGCGGCAGCAGGCTGCCAGAACCCACATCCAGCGTATGCTTCAGGCCAGTGACCGGGAAGTCGCCATAAATGTTATTGCCCTTGACTGCGCCACCAATGACGAAGTGATGCGAGCCCCAGCCATGATCAGTGCCATCGCCGTTACTGGTAAAGGTTCTGCCAAAATCGGAAGCGGTAAACATGGTGACCTGGTTACGCATATCAGTGCCTTGCAAACTACCCATGACACCATCGAAATAAGTGATTGCATGCGACAGTCTTGCCATCAGATCGGCATGGGCGGTGCGCTGGAAATCATGGGTATCAAAACCACCGAGACTGACAAAGAATACCTGGCGTTGTGCACCAAGAGCGCTGCGTCCGGCGATGATGCGGGCCACGGTTTGCAATTGTGAGGCCAGCGCATTGTTTGCCAGGCCACCCGTGTTGGGGTTGGTATATTGCGTGGGATTCGGCACTCCGGTACCACCCGCCGGCGCCATGGCCGGACTGAGCAGGCTTTGCGCGTTAATTGAGCGGTTAGTGACGTTGGCATGTTCTTTCTGGAACAGGTTGCTGCTGTCGGTCGAGATGATGGACTTCAGCGGATTGCCTGCCGTGGTAGAGCCAAACAGGGTGCCAGTGAGGGCGCCTATTGGTACCGCGCCAGATGCGCTGACCTGGTATTGATTGACGGTACGGCCAGACAAGAATACCGCATTGCCTGATGCAGAAATTGCCGTAAAAACCGGATAGGCATTGCTGGCCGCCAGCAGATCACCCATACGTCCGCCCCAGCCATAAGCAGCACCTTCAGGTGCATACGCTTGCCACAGCGATTGCTGGTCATTATGGGAAAACAGCTTGGGGGGCAGCGGTACACTGGCAGCCTTGTACTGCTGCAGCGTGGTAGGTACGATCAAGGGGCCGACATTGCTGACAATGGCCACGCGGCCACTGTCGAACAGGGTTTTTAATGAACCCAGGGCAGGGTGCAGCGCGAAACTGCGTCCTGCCTGTGTCGTGTTGGGTGTAATCGGTAATACACCGCCGCTGCTGCCCACCGGTGGCAGCGCAATAGAGCCAGCTTCATTGGTGGTGCGTACTGTGGTGTACTGGGTCCATGAGGTACTGTCGGTTGCCAGCACGGTATTCGCATGGTCATTGGCACCATACAGGAACAGGCAGATCAGGGCCTTGTAGCCGCCGGTAGAGGTCTGTGCAGCGGCGGAGCCGATGGTGGCCAGGTTCAGGGCAAATGGCAGGCTGGCGCTGCCGATGGTGCCGGCTGCACCCAATGCGGACGAATAGCGTAAGAACTGACGGCGTGAAGCATTAACTTTAGTCATGATGGATCCCCTTTATTTTTGGACCAGATATTCAGGTGATGCCATAGTCAGGAATGTCGCCAGATAAACACGGTTCTTTTTCGCTGCATCTGCATTGGCAGTGTTATTGGTGGGAATGGTGACGGAATTAACGGCAGTCAGTATCTGACTGCGTAGCCCGCTGCTCATCTGATTTGCCATCAGCAGTAAATTCAATTGGTCCAGCATTTGATCCGGTGTTGCGGCCAGGGCAATCATGCTGGTGTAGTCAGCCTTGACGTCACGTGAAGAGCCTGTGCCGTTTGGAATAATATCGCGCATGAAATTCAAATAGCCGACTACCGACGTCTCGGCGGTAATCTGCATTTCTGGTGACACCAGCCCGGCTGTGGCAATGCCGGAGTTGGGTGGCACATAACCCGGGCGATAGAAATTGAAAACGGTAGGTGAACGCATCGGCGTTTCAGACAGGCCGCTCAGCGGATCATCCAGACTGGTCATCAGGAAGCGGCCGGAAGTGGAGTTGACACTGAAAGAGCGCATCCAGTTTGCCAGACGCAATACCGGCTCACGCAATTTGCCGGTGTTGGCATACGCCAGTGTGGCATCGTTGCGCGCTTCATTGTCCAGCAAGACGGCTTTGACGACGGCGCGCATATCACCCCTGACACCCTGGCCATTATTGTTGAAGGCAGCGGCGACGCGTGACACATATTGCGGGCTCGGATTGCTGGTCACCAGGCGCTGTATCAATTGCTTGCCGAAGAAAGGGCCGACGTTTGGATGATTGAACAGGGTATCCAGTGCAGTTTTCAGGCTGGCTTCCGGGTTGGCCGCAGATTGCGCGGGAATGGTGATACCCAGGAAGCTCTTGGCTGAAATCGAATGGTATTTCGGGTAGCTCTGCATAGGCAGCCAGTCCCGGTTCGGATCGGCATTGCCGCCAAAGAAACGGGAGTCGCTCTTGTCCGGACCAGCCCAGCTCCAGCCGGTGAAGACCTTGGCCAGGCCACTGATGTCGGTGCTGGAATAGGTTTCCACTGGCTTACCTGCATTCAGTACATAGCTGCCATCCTGATTCAACTGATACAGGCCTATGGTAAACAACTGCATGACTTCGCGCGCATAGTTTTCATCAGGTACCTGGGTGCCGGATTCTTTCTGGTTGCGCAGGGAAGTCAGGTAGTTACCCATCATCGGATGCAGGGTCACAGATTCCAGCAGATTGCGGAAATTACCAAAGGCATTGGCACCCAGCGTATCGTAATAAGCAGCAACGCCACGCGGATAGTTGGCCACGTTGCTGTCCTGAAAAGAGACAACAAAGATTTGCGAGAGGGCAAAGGTGGTGCGCTGGCGTAACTGATCATCACCCTTGATGCCCTGCTGCCAGAAGGATTCAAAGAAATTGTTTTGACTCAGGTCGCTCAAACCATTGATGAAGCCTGCTGCCTGGGCATCCATGTAGCTGCGGTGCAGTTTTTGCGGCATGGCAAACTGTTTGTCTATCCAGGCGTCATAACTACTGCTGGTCAGGCCATTGATGTCGTTGTTGGTGGCACCAAAACTGGCTTGTGCCAGGAAGCGCGAAGCCTGTGCCGGTGTTGGCGCATTGCTGTTGACGGCCTGAAAGCCGACCAGTGACTGTATGAGCCCATTGGCAACGCTGGTATCGGTAGCCGATATGGTTGCCGCCAGCGTCATTCCCTTGGTGATGGAATCTGCGGTCTGGATATAACTCAGCCCTTGCTGAATAGAAAAATTCTTGGCAACGCTGTCCTTGTTGTCCAGCAGGCTGCTGATCCAGCCATACACAGGGTCGCCGGCATAACCATGTGCGGCAATCAGCATGGAACGCACCACATTGCCACGGCTTACCGTGCCATTTGCCAGGCCATTCACCCAGTAGTCCAGTCCGGCTTTATCCGGGGGGGTGCGACTTAGTACGTTTTTATACACGACCGTGACGAAATCGGCGTTGGTCATGTTGGGTAGATAGCCGGTCAGTGCAGCATCCTGTATGGCAGCGATATAAAAAGATTCACCGATCTTTTCTATGCTTACACCGCTCTTGAACTGATTGATCCAGTATGCCAGTCCATTGGCATCGGGAATCCGGTTGAAGTAGGCAACATACAGTTCAATAATGGCGTTCAGATCTGCCGCCGAGATGGTGGTCGAGAGGTCGGCGATGATCAGGTTGACGGATACATCAGTGAACAGTAATTGCTGGATACCAGCTGCAATGCTGGTAGTGCCATCGCTGCCTACATTGTCTTTGACTGTGTAGCCGCCAGTGACTTTGGTAATGGTGTAATTGGAGCGGTTGCCGTTGAAGGTGACCGTTGTGCTTGATACCACCGGTGCCGGCGCAAACAGACGCTCCAGCACACTGGGTGCAGCGGGTGGCGGATTATTTGCCGTATTGGTGCTACTGGTTTTTTCGTCACCACCGCAGGCGCTGAGCGCCAGAACGAACAGGGTGAGAAGGTAGTGTTTGCGTGTGATGAGCCGGATAGGTGGCATATTGACTCCTGATTATCCATTCCGGAGAATTTCATTTGGGAAAGCCAATTCTAATCCAAGGGTCTTTACGTGACCCCCATAAAGTGTAACAAAGGGTGAAGTTTCACTCAAACTGATAGGGAGTGTAACAAGGCGTAAGCTGGTGGGGGCGATGTGCCGATGTTCTCACAGTGGAGAGAGGCTTTGCTGACCTTATTGTCTTTGTATGCCTGCGACAACAACAGATGTCACAAGTATCAGTTCAGACACATGCCGCGTGTAAATTAATGTAGCGGTGATAATGATATTGCTAAGTTGTATGAACTTAATTGCAAGGACTTAGTCCATTTCCGCCAGGGTCTGATGGACAAAGGCAGAGAGTATCAATTTCGATTGTGCCGATACATCAACGAATTCAAAACCATGCCTGAATTCCAGGCCGTTCTCGGTAGGGGCTTGCGAACGCAATACGAAATTCAGCGTCAGGTATTCGTCGTTTCCAGCAGCACTGACCTTGAATTTGATGACACCCGAATCCCCTTTTTTACCGAGTGCTTTTTTAATCACACCGGATGCCCCACCCATACTCAGATCGCCCAGTGTGGTTGCTGCCGTTTGTTCCGGGTCGCCTATGGTGACAGAGGCAATGATTTTGACCGAGGCACGTGAACCCTGACGTATGGTAGAGCAGCGTACTTGTTTGGGGTAAGTGAGGTGCAGATAAGCATGAGGGGTATACACCGATTTGATGGCAGATGCCGTGAAGGCATACGCTCTTTTACCCGGAAAAGCACGGACAATAAAAGTCTGGCCATCTCTGATAATCACGGCCTTGCCATCGATGGTCGGTGCCGTAATCAGGATGGACATGTTTTTGACAAAACCGATCAGTTTTACCGTGTATCTGGTGGCGGCACTGTCGTGAACTTGCAGATACAGGGTTTCGCCGACATTCCAGCGCACACTGTCAAGCTCCATCAACGTGTCTTTGCTTGATTCAGGTGGTGGGGCAGCAGCGGCAATAGTGCCGGACTGGGGGGACGCTGTTCGTGACACGGGCGTCATCTTTGAAGGAATGGTGTCCCACATGGCGTCCGGATTGCAATAGCCGTGTTCAAGCAGGCCATTCAGTTGATTCTGGGTTTCTACCTTGACACCAGAGGCCATCAATAAATGCCCCTGCTCATCATAAATAGGCCAGGGTACAGTCTGGCCTACACTGATTTCAGTATGTTTGATTGGCATTAATCCTATTGTGCTGCCCATGTCCTGTTTCCGTAATCTTGATTATCAGACGGATTGTATACTGAAAACTATTGTAAATTAATTGTGATGTTGTTGCTTTGCATAATAAAAAAGCACTCGTTACTTTAATTCAGTAACAAGTGCTTTTTAGTAAATAAAATTGCCTGACGGACAGATACTGGTCCTACTTGACTGCTTCGGCGCTAGATTTGACGCAATCAACAAAATACCCGCGCTTACCGTCGATTTCAGCCTTCACCAAGCCATGGCAATCGGTTTCAAAGCCAGGGAATCTCTCGTTGAAATCGCGGACAAAACGCAGATAATCCACGATGGTGCGGTTGAAGCGCTCACCAGGAATCAGCAGCGGGATGCCGGGTGGGTAAGGCGTCAGCAAAATAGCAGTGACGCGGCCTTCCAGTTCATCGATGGATACCCTTTCGGTTTCGCGGTGGGCCATCATGGCAAAGGCATCTGAAGGTTTCATGGCCGGTTGCATGTCGGACAAATACATTTCTGTCGTTAAACGTGCGACGTCATGGCCTTTATAGGCTTCATGTATGCCCTGGCACAGTTCTTTCAGGCCCACGCCTTCATAGCGAGGGTTTGCGGCAGCAAATTCCGGCAAGATGCGCCACATAGGCTGATTCTTGTCGTAATCATCCTTGAACTGTTGCAAAGCAGTCAGCAGGGTATTCCAGCGGCCCTTGGTGATGCCGATGGTGAACATGATAAAGAACGAGTACAGGCCGCATTTCTCAACGATAACGCCATGTTCGGCCAGGTATTTGGTAACGATGGAAGCGGGGATGCCGGTTTCGCCAAATTTACCTTCCAGCGACAGGCCCGGTGTTACGATGGTGGCCTTGATCGGGTCGAGCATGTTGAAGCCCGGTGCCAGTTTGCCGAAACCATGCCAGTCATCTTCGGCGCGTATCATCCAGTCTTCGCGTGAGCCTATGCCGTCTGCGGCAAATTCTTCTGGTCCCCAGACCTGGAACCACCAGTCCTTACCCCATTCCTGGTCCACCTTGCGCATGGCGCGGCGGAAATCCAGTGCTTCGAGGATGGATTCTTCCACCAGTGCGGTACCGCCTGGCGCTTCCATCATCGCCGCAGCGATATCGCAGGATGCGATGATCGAGTATTGCGGTGAAGTCGATGTATGCATCAGGTATGCTTCATTGAAGCTGTCACGGTCCAGTTTGCGCGACTCGGATTCACGCACCAGAATTTGCGATGCCTGTGAGATACCGGCCAGCAGTTTATGCGTGGACTGGGTCGAGAAAATCATCGATTTTTTTGCACGTGGCCGGTCTTTGCCGATGGCATGCATGTCTTTGTAAAAGTCATGGAAGGTCGCATGCGGCAACCATGCTTCGTCGAAGTGCAGGGTATCGATTTCACCGTCCAGCAAATCTTTCAATACTTCGACGTTGTACAGCACGCCGTCGTAAGTGGACTGGGTGATGGTCAGGATGCGTGGTTTCTTGTTCTTGGCTTCACGCGCAAAAGGATTGGCCTCTATCTTTTTCTGTATGCTTTCCATGCTGAATTCTTCCAGCGGAATAGGGCCGATGATGCCGAGGTGATTGCGGGTCGGCATCAGGAAAACCGGTATCGCACCACACATGATAATGGAATGCAAAATGGATTTATGGCAGTTGCGGTCGACCACGACGATGTCGCCAGGGGCCACGGTAGAATGCCAGACCATCTTGTTGGATGTCGAGGTGCCATTGGTCACGAAGTAGCAATGATCAGCATTGAAAATGCGCGCTGCATTGCGTTCGGAAGCGGCGACCGGGCCGGTATGATCCAGCAATTGCCCCAATTCTTCCACCGCATTGCAAACGTCGGCGCGCAGCATGTTTTCACCAAAAAACTGGTGGAACATCTGGCCTATCGGTGACTTCAGGAAGGCCACACCACCCGAATGACCAGGGCAGTGCCAGGAATAGGAACCATCATTTGCATAGTGCACCAGGGCGCGGAAAAACGGCGGTGCCAGCCCATCCAGGTAAGAGCGTGCTTCGCGGATGATATGGCGCGCCACGAATTCCGGTGTGTCTTCAAACATGTGAATGAAGCCGTGTAATTCGCGCAGGATGTCGTTCGGGATATGGCGTGAAGTGCGGGTTTCACCGTACAGATAAATCGGAATGTCCGCATTCTTGTAGCGGATTTCTTCGACGAAGGCGCGCAGGGATTTCAGTGCGTAGTCGGTTTCTTCGTCGGTGCCATCACCAAATTCTTCATCGTCAATCGACAGGATGAAGGCAGAGGCGCGTGATTGTTGCTGGGCAAACTGAGACAGGTCGCCATAACTGGTGACACCCAATACTTCCATGCCTTCGGATTCAATGGCATCAGCCAGGGCGCGTATACCCAGACCAGAGGTATTTTCGGAACGGAAATCTTCGTCGATGATGACGATGGGGAAGCGGAATTTCATGGAGGTCTCCAAAAAAGCTTGGTACAAGGGAGACGCCTGGGCAAGTTAAATCAACCGCTTGCGCGCCGAAAAATTCAAAGAAGCGAATTCTCTCAGATATGTGGGGACGAATGTGAAAAAATACGCAGGATTGGGGCAGGAAAAGCAAAATTTCATCTGATTGTCATCAAAACCCGATCTGCACCATATCTTGCATTGTCAAACCGGGGCAGACATGAATATTATTTAAAAAGCCATGCCGGTTTTGCTGTCGTTGTGTCAATAATTACGTCAAGAATTGCGTCAATAAAAAAGAGTGCCTGATGACAGGCACTCTTTTTGAGAAGCATGCTGACTTCTATGATTAGAACCGATATGTCGCCGCAGAAAATATAGTGACAGGTGTCTTCTGGAAGATGAACGGGCTCTTGCTTGCATCGCCACTCAGGCGACTGACAGAGGCGCCGCTGACCAGGGACCAGTTGCCGTCGATATTCCAGTGCCAGGTCGCACCCAGTTTGATGTCAGAAATGCCAGATGATGGCGTATATTGTGCATAACCGCTGATAGCAGACTGCGAAGGTGTGACACCAAAATACGACTGCATATAGGCCGTATTAGCCCAGTTTGCTGTCAGGCTGGCTGACAGGCGGTTTTGCGGATTCAGCGCGGTCGTGGCACGTCCACCAAAACTGACCTGCAGGCCCTTATGATCCACGCCAGAACCATAACGGATGGAAGAGGCCAGCGAATAATTCTGGTCTATATTGTAATTGACAAAAGCACCAGTTTCCAATGCGGTATTAACATCGCCAAGGCCACGCAGTTTGGATGAGCGCGATTCATCCCGCGCAGCTTCCAGCGACAGGCGCAGGCCATATTGCAGGCTGGGGTTTTTGGAAAAATTATAGCCAAGGCCGTTGACGGCACTAAAAAATGCACCATTCTTCCATTGTGCATCAAACATCGGGTAGGCTGCCAAGCGGCGCTCATTGGAACCAGTGTACTTAGGTATGTAGAGTGCAACTGCACCCAGAGAAAAATTCACATCCTTAGGCAAATAGGGATAAGGCACCAATTGCACCAGTTGTGAGGTCTGGGCCTGCGCTGTACAGGCTGCCGCCAGCAATGCGATCCCGAGTATTTTTTTCATCTTTTTCTCACTCAATTAAATGTGGAACCAGGCAAGTCCTGCCAGAATAGCACCCACACCAGCCACGCCATAAGAGCCATATTGCAACCACTTCTTTTTAGTCAACAAAGTGATTGCTGCCAGTGAAATGGCGATCTGTACGGCTGTCATTGCCTGTGCCCAGCGGTGATGCTGGTGCAATGCTGCTTCGGACCTGTGTTCCCATTCCTTGCTATCTTCTTCCAGTGCTTCCGCTTTTTTCTTGATCTCTTCCTTTTCAGATTTGTAGCGACTAACTTCGGAGCGATATTTTTCCGCATCGGCACCGGGTAATACCATTGCTAATTCTGCCAGATTTTGCTTGTTGGACTTCGACTGATAAAAATTCCACTGGTTCGACGCTTCGGTTTTTTTAATTGCCGATTCATTCTTGAACATGGCTGCATCATTCTGAGTCGCGCCGCCTTCATAGCCAAACAGTGCACCAACCGTTGCCATGATCGCTGTCATGACAGCTATCCTGCTTGAAAAATCATCATTGCTGTGTGCCGCATGTTCTAATTCATGGTCGTGTGGGCCATGTACGTGAAAACCGTGTCCTGACATAGTAATCCTAAATCTTTTTGTAAGTCACAAAAGCGAAGTGTAAATTTTTTTCTTCTGAGTAACATTCTTCTCTCGCTGCCTGTTTCCATAGTAATGGATCGATGGCCGGGAAAAAAGTATCACACTCAAATGTCTGTTGTATTTCTGTAACGATCAGCGTATCTGCCAGATGCAGGCTTTGCTGATAAATTTCTGCGCCACCGATAATGAAGGCGAGGTCATCGCCTGCCAGCACCTGTGCCTCGTGCAGTGAGGCGACGCTTTCCGTGCCGGCATGCTGCCATTCGCGGTTTCTTGTTACGATGATATTGCGTCTTTGCGGCAAAGGGCGGCCTATGGACTCGAACGTCTTTCTGCCCATGATAATGCTGTGGCCGCTGGTCGTGCGTTTGAAATGGGCCAGATCCTCGGGAAGGCGCCAGGGCAGCGTATTGTTGATACCAATGCCCCGTTTTTTATCAGTCGCAACGATAATCGTTAATGATGACATGCTGATGAATCCTCGTTTTCAGACTGTGTTTCAGACTGGGTTTCAGACCGCGACCGGTGCTTTGATGGCAGGGTGGAACTGGTAGTTTTCAAACGCAAAGTCATCGTATTGATAATCAAATAAAGTGTCTGGTTGACGTTTTATTACCAATTGAGGCAAGGGGAAGCTGGTGCGCGACAATTGTTCATTAACCTGATCCATATGATTGGAATACAGGTGACAATCGCCACCGGTCCATACAAAATCACCCACACCAAGGCCAGCCTGCTGCGCCATCATATGAGTAAGTAGGGCATAGGAAGCGATATTAAAAGGTACACCCAGGAAAATATCTGCACTACGCTGATACAGCTGGCAAGACAATTTTCCATCTGCCACATAAAACTGGAAGAGTGCGTGGCAGGGTGGCAGCTTCATTTGTGGAATGTCAGCCACATTCCAGGCTGACACGATCATGCGGCGAGAATCAGGATTGTTCCTGATCTGATCCAGCACTTGTTTAATCTGGTCGATATGTTCACCGCCCGGCGTAGGCCAGTTGCGCCATTGCGAGCCATAGACCGGACCAAGATCGCCCTTGTCGTCGGCCCACTCATCCCAGATGGATACGCCGTTATCCTTGAGGTATTTGATGTTGGTGGAGCCTGCCAGAAACCAGATCAGTTCATGAACGATGGATTTCAAGTGCAGCTTTTTGGTCGTCACCAGAGGAAAACCCGCATTCAAGTCAAAGCGCATCTGGTAACCGAAAACGGACAGGGTGCCGGTACCGGTGCGGTCAGTTTTGCTTGTGCCATGGTCTTTCACATGACGCATGAAGTCTAGGTATTGATGCATGAAGGATGTAAATCGCTATATTGTTCAGGGCTGGCGGACTGAAGTGCAAGTGTTTTTCATTGTGCAAAACACCATAATGTTTCAATTCTTATAGTGCGCCAGTATACCTTAGTGGTGCGCAAATTGGCTTGAGCAGGCCAAGTTAACTTTTTAGCGCTTGCTCAATAGGGGATTGGATGGTTCCGGTTCGCCGGGGGCGATAAGGGGCAATTTGATTTCAAAACGGGTGCCAACGCCGACCACGCTGGATGCATGAATGCTGCCACCCAGGACATTCGAAATGATATTGAAGGTGATGCTGAGCCCAAGGCCGCTACCACCCTGGCCGAATTTAGTGGTGAAAAACGGCTCGAAAATACGGTTGATGATATCGGCGGGTATGCCTTTGCCATTATCTTCAAAAACGATCATGACTTGTTCATCCTGTTTTTCGGCGGTACAGCACATATGACCTTCTTCCTGGCCTTCCAGACCGTGGGCCACGGCATTATTGACCAGATTGGTGAATACCTGGCCCAGTAGGCCGGGGTAACTGTCCAGCTGTATGTCGGCAGGGATATTCAGTTCTAGCGTGTACGGTGTTTTTCTTAGGCTGGAATGCAGCAGGGCGGTCAGCTCTTGCAGCATGACCAGCAAGGCAAACTGGCGGCGCTGGGCGCTGGACTGGTCTACCGCGACTTGTTTGAAGTCGCCCACCAGATGGGCGGATTGCTGCAGGCCGCGCAACAAAAGTTTGGTGGAATCGAGTGCGGTGGCGGCATAACGCGTCAGGTCAGAGCGGCGCATTTTGCCTTCTTCCACCATTTTCACTAAGTAACGGGTTTCTTCTTCCAGCGTGCTGGCAACCAGCAGGCAGTTGCCCAATGGGGTATTGAGTTCATGCGCGACGCCAGCCACCATGGAACCCAGGGCCGCCATGCGTTCTACCCTGGCCAGTTCGGCCTGGGCTGAATTAACGTTTGTCAACGCGGTTTCCAGTTCCTGGGTTCTTTGCCTGACTTTGGATTCCAGTGTCCCTGAATATTCGAGCAACTGCTGGTTCTTGATTTCCAGTTCCCTGAATGAACGTTGCAATGCCTGGCGTGTTGCTTCCAGGCTGGTTGCCAGATGGCCCAGTTCATCTTCGCGGTTCAGGGCGATAGGGTCGTTCAATTCGCCATTCGCCAACCGGTCTGATTCGCCCATCAGAATTCTGACTGGCTGTACCAATCGCCATTGCAGTACCACCAGAATAAAAATGATGGCCAATATCAAAGACAAAACGGCGGTCGTGACATAGCGGCGGAAATCGGAGGCCAGACTCTCTTGCAATAAATCTTCTGCCAGGGTCAGTCTGACCTGGCCAATAACTTGTCCGCCATGCTTGATTTCCCTTTCCATGCTGGTAAAGGGACCTTTCTGCGTTTGCTTGCGGGTGTCGTTCTTGATGAATTCCTTGCGGTCGGGCAGGGTGATGACTTCGATGGTGGCGACCCTGGGGTCGGAATACACGACTTCGCTGGAAATGTTGGCAATTTCAGGTGTGATCTGCCACAGCGGCTCACTCAGGATGACGGACAGGATTTCGACCAGTCGATTATGGTCTTCCGCATTGCGCGCCTGCGCTGCCGTTTCTATCGTATGCAGATGGTAGGGAATCAGGATGGCAGCAGGGACGGTCAACCCGAATACGACAGCTAGAATGATCGCAAGTCTGAGCGTAATTCTGCTGCGTAGCGCGGATAAGAGATGTCTAAACTGCATTCCAAGATCCTTGTGCAACACTTCCCGGGAGGGTTAGCCAGGTTGAGCATAGGGCTATGCACAACTGACCATCATTTACTGATCAGCGACAGACAAACTCATAGAACTTACGCAAAACCGAGAATGCATCTTAGTATTGTTGATGAAATGGTTTCTACGAATACCACTAAAATACTAAAAGGTTTTTTGCGTTTCAGCAAGATATCATTCTCATGATGAAAATATATTTTCAAATGCTGTGGGCTGGCAGGCACAAGGCGGGGACAGATTGCATTGGGGTAAGTGATTTTGCCAGTCACGGCAATGCAATCTCATTAAGAGGAACTTTAAGAGGAGCTTTAAGGGGATTTGTTTGCTTCTATCTTTCTTCTATCCAGGCCATTTGTATGGCTTCCAGGATCTTTTCGCCGCCACGCTGGTGGTCATCATCGAAATCTTCCAGTTCCACGATCCAGTTGTGCAAGTCGGTGAAGCGCAGCGTTAGCGGATCGATGTCTGGAAATTTGTCGCACAAGGCTTCGGCGATTCTGTAGGTGTCTGTCCATTTCATGGCGGGCTCCGGCGTATTCGGGGCAGGCGATTTTACGCCTGGCGGGCGTAAGGCTTGCTTGATTTTGCTTAGTTTTACTTAATGGTTTTCACGTGCATGGTTGATCGTGTATTTGGGGATTTCTATGGTGATATCCTGTTTGCCCAGCTTGACCTGGCAAGACAGGCGTGACGTGGCTTCCAGGCCCCAGGCAGCATCCAGCAAATCTTCTTCATCGTCGGTGGATGCATTCAATGAATTAAAACCTTCGCGCACTACCACATGGCAAGTAGTGCAAGCGCAAGACATTTCGCAGGCGTGTTCGATTTCGACATCGCTTTCAACCAGGGCTTCGCACAGGGATTTGCCTTCGGGCGCATCAATGACTGTGCCTTCAGGGCAAAGCTGGGGATGGGGCAGGACTATGATTTGGGGCATGTTGTTCTCGTTAACTCAGTATTTTGGTAGTGGATGCTGCTGCGCCATCAGGCAATCTCATCCAGTTTTTTGCCGGCCAGTGCGCTGCGCACGCTCTTGTCCATGCGGCGCGCAGCGAATTCTTCGGTACCTTGTGCCAGCTTGTCGATAGCTTCATGCAATAACTGATGATCCTTGCCATCCATCTGGCTGGCCACTTGTTCCATCAATGCTTTGATCTGCACTTGTTCGGCATCGTCCAGTAGCTGCGCGTCGGCATTCAAGGCGGACTGTGTGGCCAGCAAGATGCGTTCTGCTTCGACCACTTCTTCACGCAAGGCACGTTCCTGCATATCGGCATCTGCTGACGTGAAGGAATCTTGCAGCATGCGGGTGATTTCATCGTCGGCCAGGCCATACGAGGGTTTGACGGTAATTGCCGCTTCCACGCCGGACCTCAGCTCACGTGCGGATACCGACAGCAGTCCGTCTGCATCCACCTGGTAAGTGATGCGTATGCGTGCCGCGCCAGCCGCCATGGGAGGAATGCCGCGCAATTCAAAGCGCGCCAGTGAGCGGCATTCGCTCACCAGTTCCCGTTCGCCTTGTACTACATGGATGGCCATGGCGGTTTGCCCATCCTTGAAGGTGGTAAATTCCTGTGCGCGGGCACAAGGGATGGTGGAATTACGCGGGATGACTTTTTCAGCCAACCCACCCATGGTTTCCACCCCCAGTGATAGCGGGATCACATCCAGCAGCAGCCAGTCGTCGCCAGGGGCGCGATTGCCGGCCAGCAGATTCGCCTGTATCGCCGCACCCAGTGCTACCACCTTGTCGGGGTCAATGTTTGCCAGCGGGGTGGTCTGGAAAAATTCACCAACGGCCTTGCGTACATGGGGCATGCGCGTCGCACCGCCGACCAGTACCACACCGTCGATATCATCCACCGTCAGGCTGGCGTCGCGCAGGGCTTTGCGGCAAGGCGTAGTCGTTTTCGTCACCAGGTTTTGCGTCATTTCGGCAAATGCTGCTGCGCTGATCTGCAAATGCACGGATTCGCCAGAATTCAGTTTCGCATCAATATAGGTACTGGGCTTGCTCGACAAAGTCTCTTTGGCTTCACGGGCTTTGACCATCAGGGTGCTGGTATCTTCGTCAGACAGTGGTGCCAGTTTGGATTCCTGCAAGATCCAGCAAAACAGGCGGTGATCAAAATCATCGCCACCCAGGGCAGAATCACCACCGGTAGCCAGGACTTCGAATACACCCTTGCTCATTTTTAAAATGGAGATGTCGAACGTGCCACCACCCAGGTCATACACGGCATACACACCTTCAGATGCATTGTCGAGACCGTAGGCAATCGCTGCTGCCGTAGGCTCATTCAGCAGGCGCAAGACATTCAGTCCGGCCAGTTTGGCTGCATCCTTGGTGGCCTGCCTTTGGGCATCATCGAAATAGGCTGGAACGGTAATGACGGCACCCACCAGATCATCGCCCAAAGCATCTTCTGCGGTTTGCCGCAGAGTGGCCAGGATTTGCGCCGATACTTCCACCGGGCTCTTGATGCCAGCCACGGTTTTTAGCTTCACCATGCCAGGTTCATCATGAAAATCATACGGCAGATTTTCAGCATAGGCGATGTCTTTCAAGCCACGCCCCATGAAGCGCTTTACTGAAGCGATGGTATTCCTGGGATCATTGGTTTGCTCGGCCAGGGCCTTGAAGCCGATATGCGCATGACCATTCGGCAGATAACGTACTACTGACGGCAGCAGAGGGCGGCCTTCTTCGTCATTCAATACTTCAGGGATGCTATTGCGTACGGTTGCAACCAGAGAATTGGTCGTGCCCAGATCTATGCCTACTGCCAGCCTGTGCTGGTGTGGGGCGGTGGACATGCCAGGTTCTGAAATCTGCAGTAATGCCATGATGAAATAAGGGATGGCGATGCATCCAAAAAGGGCAAACCAATGCGGGACGGATTTGCCGGGTTATTCGAAATTACTCGTCGAGAGCAGCGATATCGGCAATAAATTTTTCCAGAAACATGCAGGCGCGGATTTGTTGTGCGGCTTCTTGAAACTGACGCTGGTCCAGCGCATTGCCAACGGTATGCAATTGCGTTCTTAGTGCACTGTTCAATTCACGTTCCAGACGCAACAGGGCGGCCTGATTATTCTCGCGTCGTGCATCATCAAAGGCTTCGCGCCATTCCATCTGCTGCATCAGGAAGGCGCCAGGCATGGACGTATTGGATTCTGTCTGCAAATCCACGCCCTGTAATTCGCATAGATAGCGTGCACGTTTCAGCGGTTTTTTCAGTGTCTGGTAGGCCTCATTGGCACGCGTTGCCCATTGCATGGCGACACGTTTTTCAGCTTCACCGGCCTGTACAAACTTGTCCGGATGCACCTGGTTCTGCACTTCACGGTAAGCTGCATCCAGTTGTCCCTGATCAAGCGCAAACCGCTGCGGCAACTGAAACAGCTCAAAATGATTCTGCATCTGCACCGACCCTTAAATTCTGAAGCTTTCGCCACAACCGCATTCGTCCTTGACGTTGGGGTTGTAGAATTTAAAGCCTTCGTTCAAGCCTTCGCGGGCAAAGTCGAGTTCAGTACCATCGATATACGGCAGGCTTTTTGGATCAACAAACACCTTGACGCCGTGTGATTCAAAAATTTGATCATCGTTGCCAATTTCATCCACATATTCCAGTTTGTACGCCATGCCTGAGCAGCCGGTGGTACGTACACCAAAGCGCAGGCCTATGCCTTTGCCGCGGCGTTCCATATAACGGGTGACGTGTTTTGCCGCTTTTTCTGTGAGTGTGATAGCCATGTTGATTCCAGTTCTCGCTGCCGATATTGCTTTTGTTATGCTTGTTAGGATGCTGCTTGCAATGCTGGTTAAGCTCAGGCGTTCTGTGCTGCGCCGTGCTTGTTTTTGTAATCCAGCACCGCAGCCTTGATTGCATCTTCTGCCAGGATGGAGCAGTGAATCTTGACCGGTGGCAGTGCCAGTTCTTCAGCGATTGCCGTGTTCTTGATTTCCAGTGCCTGATCCAGCGTCTTGCCCTTGACCCATTCAGTCACCAGGGAAGAGGAGGCAATCGCAGAGCCGCAGCCATAGGTCTTGAATTTGGCATCCTGGATGACGCCATCAGCGCCGACCTTGATTTGCAGTTTCATGACGTCGCCGCAGGCAGGTGCGCCAACCATGCCGGTACCTACCGTGTCATCACCTTTTTCAAAGGCACCGACATTGCGTGGATTTTCGTAGTGATCCAAAACTTTTTCAGAGTAAGCCATTTTGATGCTCCTTAAATTCGTTTTCTTAAATACGTTTTTTCAAACGCGAAATTAATGTGCTGCCCACTGGATGGTGGAGATATCAATGCCATCTTTATACATATCCCACAGAGGCGACAATTCGCGCAGCTTGGCGACCTTGGTCTTGAGCAGGTCGATGGTAAAGTCGATGTCTTCTTCCGTCGTGAAACGGCCAATGGTAAAACGGATAGAGCTGTGCGCCAGTTCGTCGCTGCGGCCCAGTGCGCGCAAGACATACGACGGTTCCAGGCTGGCAGAGGTACAGGCAGAGCCGGATGATACGGCGATATCCTTGATCGCCATGATCAGGGATTCGCCTTCAACATAATTGAAGCTGACATTCAGGTTGTGCGGCACACGATGTTCCATGTCACCATTGACATAGGTTTCTTCGATTTCTTTCAAGCCATTCGCCAGGCGATCGCGCATGGCGCGTACATGGGCCAGTTCGCTATCCATTTCTTCCTTGGCGATACGAAAGGCTTCGCCCATGCCAGCAATCTGGTGCGGTGCCAGCGTACCCGAACGGAAGCCACGCTCATGGCCACCACCGTGCATCTGGGCTTCCAGGCGTACCCGAGGTTTGCGACGGATGTACAGTGCGCCTATGCCTTTTGGACCATAGGTTTTATGGGCAGAGAAAGATACCAGGTCAACCTTGGTGTTTTCCAGGTCGATATGCACCTTGCCGGTGGCCTGAGCCGCATCGGAATGGAACACGATGCCTTTTTCGCGACACAGCTCGCCAATTTCAGCGATAGGCTGGATCACGCCGATTTCATTGTTGACCCACATCACCGAGACCAGGATGGTGTCAGGGCGTATAGCTGCTTTCAGTTGCTCTACCGTGATCAGGCCGTCATCGCCTGGTTGCAGATAGGTAGCTTCAAAGCCCTGGCGTTCCAGTTCACGCACGGTATCAAGCACAGCTTTATGCTCGGTTTTAACCGTGATGATGTGCTTGCCCTTGGATTTGTAAAAATTGGCTGCACCCTTGAGCGCCAGGTTATTGCTCTCTGTTGCGCCAGACGTCCAGACGATTTCACGCGGATCTGCATTGACCAGATCGGCCACTTGCGCACGCGCATCTTCCACTGCTTTTTCAGCTTCCCAGCCATACATGTGGCTGCGCGAGGCGGGGTTGCCATACTGCGCACGCAGGAAAGGGATCATCTTGTCGGCCACGCGTGGGTCGACTGGCGTCGTCGCCGAATAATCCATGTAGATAGGGAAATGCGGTGACTTCAGTGTGTCCAGCAGGCTTTTTTCCAAAGGGGCGTTCATTAAAAACTCCAAATATTCAAGAGGCGATGTGGCTGGCATGCGAATGATGCATGACGACAACATGGTTTTCCGAGGCTTTCTGTCTTTGCTGATTGACCAGATCCTGGAGTGAAACGGAATCCAGGTAATCGACCATTTTGGCGTTCAGCGTCGCCCATAAGTCATGCGTCATGCAATGCAGGCCGTTTTCGTGGTCGCTGCCATGGCAATTGCCCTTGCCGCCGCATTGGGTGGCATCCAGAGGCTCGTCCACCGCGATGATGATGTCGGCAACAGTCACATTTTGTGCCTTGCGGGCAAGATTGTAACCGCCGCCAGGCCCGCGCACGGATTCAACGATCTCATGGCGACGCAATTTGCCAAACAATTGCTCAAGATAAGACAGGGAAATGTCCTGGCGCTGGCTGATGCCGGCCAGGGTCACAGGTCCCTTATCCTGGCGCAGGGCCAGGTCTATCATTGCAGTGACGGCGAAACGTCCTTTGGTGGTCAGGCGCATAAATTACTCCGGGGTACTCCACGCAAGAAAAAGTTGAATGCCCTGAATTGTTGAGCATTTTACTCAAGTATAGCAAACTTGAGTAATTTTGTCAGGAATAGGCTTGGAACCTGTTTACAATCTTACTGCGAGGAGGGGGATGCGAGGTAAGCTTTGCGCTCTGCGGTGTAGTGCCACCAGGCCAGCGGCGGCTCACCATCCATGAATTTTACTATGGAAATGAAAACGTCGTAGACACAGGGGTCATGTCTGACTTTGGTCACGGCACACAGTTCATCATACATCTGGTAGGGATCGCGCCCTTTTAGCTGTTGTGGATCAGTGATGCCCAGCAGGTGCAAGTCAGCAACGGTTGCTTTGCCGACATTCGGCAATTGCTCCAATTGCCTGATATCGTCACAAGTGAGTGCTTTTTTCATAATTCTTTTTGCTGATCCGGCCACGCGAGTTTCTGAATATGAAATTGTAAGGCGAATTCTTGATGCCATAAAGTTAAAGACCGCCAAACGGCGGTCTTTTTAAGTTGAATAAATTTGATCTGGATCAAATATCAAAGCTGATGCCCTGCGCCAGCGGCAGGGAATTGCTGTAATTGAAAGTGTTGGTGGTGCGGCGCATATAGGCTTTCCAGGCGTCGGAACCGGATTCACGACCGCCACCAGTTTCTTTTTCCCCCCCAAAAGCACCGCCGATTTCTGCGCCTGAAGGGCCGATGTTGACATTGGCGATGCCGCAGTCACTGCCGGCAGCCGATACGAATATCTCGGCTTCACGCATGTCGGTAGTGAATATCGAAGATGACAGACCTTGCGGCACTTCATTATTCAGGTAGATAGCTTGCTGCAAATCGCTGTAACGCACGATGTACATGATGGGCGCAAAGGTTTCATGGTGCATGGATGCGGTTTGGCCTGGCATTTCTACCAGGGCAGGGCTGACGTAATAGCCATTCTCATTACCGGCAACGATAGTGCGTTCGCCACCAAACACCTTGCCTTGTTCGGACTTGGCAATCGCCAATGCACTTTGCATGGCATCGAAGGATGCAGCATCAATCAACGGTCCGACAAGGGTGGTTTTGTCCAGCGGATTACCTACTGGCAGACCGGCATAGATTTTCTTCAGGCGCGGTACCAGGGTATCGTAAATGCTGTCATGTACGAACAGGCGGCGCAGGGTGGTGCAGCGTTGGCCGGCAGTGCCGACGGCGGAGAAGGTGATGGCGCGAACAGCCATTTCCAGGTCTGCACTAGGGGCGACGATCATGGCATTATTGCCGCCCAGTTCCAATATGGTGCGGGCCAGGCGTTTGGCGCAGGTTTCGGCAACCTGGCGGCCCATACGGGTGCTGCCGGTGGCGCTGACCAGGGCCACGCGTTTGTCTTCCACCATCTGGGCACCGGTATCGCGCGCGCCTATGATCAATTCAGCCAATCCGGCTGGGGCATCACTGCCAAACCGGGCCACTGCCTTCATGAACAGGGCATGCGTAGCGATCGCCGTCAGCGGGGTTTTTTCAGATGGTTTCCAGGTCACGCTATTGCCGCAGACAAAAGCCAGCGCTGCATTCCACGCCCACACTGCGACGGGGAAGTTGAAGGCAGATATGATGCCTACGACACCAATAGGATGCCATTGTTCCATCATGCGATGGCCGGGGCGTTCGGAAGCGATGGTCAGGCCATAGAGTTGACGTGACAGGCCAACGGCAAAATCACAGATATCGATCATTTCCTGTACTTCACCCAGGCCTTCTTGCAAAATTTTGCCGGCTTCCAGTGTCACCAACTGGCCCAGCGCCTGTTTATGGGTGCGCAGTTCTTCGCCAAACAGGCGTACCAGCTCGCCACGACGTGGGGCAGGGATATTACGCCATTGCAAAAATGCAGCGTGGGCGCGGTCTATGCGCTGTTTGACTTCTGCTGCCGTATCGGTGCGCAGGCTGGCCAGAACCTGACCATCTATGGGGGAAATACTGTGGATGTCGCTTCCCTGGTAATCACTCAACTGGATGTCGAGTTCTTTTAGTATGGTTTGCAGAGTAGTGTTATTCATCTTGTGTGCCTTGATACTTTGCCAGCTTCATCAGGCTTGCTTATGGAAAACCGGATGAGCTTGCGTTTATAGTGGATAGGCTTGACGCCAGAACCGACATTGTAGCGCTGGTGCCAGCCTTATGCCTTGATCTCTTGCATTGATAGCTAATTGGGATGCTTATTCTGATTATGCTGATCCTGTTGCGTAATATTGACCAAAGCGATTGGCCAAAAAGTCGGACAGATCTGTCTGTTCCTGGCGCACCAGACCATGCTGCGGCAATTTGCCAGTGACTACCAGATCGACCATGGTGCAGATGCCGGAAGCGGTGGTCAGTTGTATCGCGGACAGTAACTGATCATTGACTTGTTGGGCATAGATTTTCTTGGCATAGGACTCCTGCTCCAGGCGGCCATCACGCATGCCGACGACGCTGACGAAGACCAGTACTACGTCCTGTTTGGTCATGGGGATGGCGGTTTCCAGGACTTCTTTCAAAATCGGGCGGCGTTCCAGTTTACCCAGTTGCAAGTCGCGTATCAATACTTTGACGATGTCGCGGTGACCGGGATAGCGCACGGTCTTGTAATTCAGGTTTTGTACCTTGCCTTCCAGACTTTCGCACAAGGTGCCCAGGCCGCCAGAGGTGTTGAAGGCTTCGTAATCAATGCCGTCCAGCGAGAAATGTTCGATTTCTTCGAGGGCTGCGGTTTCACGCAATTCGCCATCAACGATGGCTTCACATGGATTGCAATACTCATTGATCAGGCCGTCGGTACTCCAGGTCAGGTTGTATTTGAGTGCATTGTTGGGGAAGGTGGGCAGGGCACCGACGCGCATGCTGACATCGCGCAGGGTTTCAAAACGTTTGGCGACATCATTGGCAACGATGGAGATAAAACCAGGTGCAAGGCCACATTGCGGGACAAAGGCGCAGTCCGCGCCTTCAGCCAGTTGTTTGACGATGCGTGTGCTTTCCACGTCTTCAGTCAGGTCAAAATAATGGGAATTGGCTTCACGCGCGGCACCGGCGATGATGGGCGTCAAGAAGTAAGGGCAGGCCGACATGGTTACCTTGTGCCCGCGAATCAGTTCGGTGACGGCGGCTTTGTCGCCCAGATCAGCCTGGACGATGCTGGTATTCGGGAAGCCCGCCTGTTCCACGTATTTCAGACGTTCAGGGTCACGGTCGGCGACCGTGACTTGATAGTCGCCGGTATGGGACAGCAAATTGAGAATTGCATCACCAATTTTGCCTGCGCCCAAAAGTATCAATTTCGTTGCCATGTCCGTCTCCAAAGCCTGATGTAAAAGTGTTGTTAATGTATTATTTAATTATTGTTGAAACCGTTCAGGTTGAAGTCTAAGCCTTAGTTTTGTCAGATAATAGCGACTAAATTATCGTCAATATGCATGGTCATACGATAATATGTAGTGTATATAAAACGAAATGACGAAATGAAACCTGATCTTGATGACATTGATCATAAAATCCTGGCTTTGCTGATGGACAATGCACGGCTGCCGGTGACCAGTATCGCCAAGGCGGTTGGTATTGCCCGTACTACTGTCATCGCCAGGATTGCCGCGCTGGAAAAGCGGGATGTGATAGCCGGTTATGGCTTGAAGCTCAACCACAAGCAGGCGCAACCTGCTGTCAGGGCCTATGTGGGCCTGTCGGTAGAGGCGCGTTATGCACCGGCATTAATCAGGCATCTGCAGCAATTGCCAGAAACAGAAACCTTGTGCGCTGTCAGTGGGGCCATCGACTATATGCTGACCTTGCGTTGCCCGAGTACCGAAATCCTGGACAAGTTGCTGGATCAGATTGGCGCGCTTGACGGCGTCAGGCAAACCTCAACCTCGATTATTTTGAGCAAGCGTATAGACAGAGGAGCTTTGTAGCGCAAGAAGAGTGCACTGAAAACACAAATGCCGCATACAGGAACGCGGCATTTCATAGAGAGAATCATGCAGGCAGATGCATGGGCACCTGTGCGTAAAGATAGAAATCAGGTACTGCTGGCTGACTTCGCCTGTGCTTTTTTATCTTCGGCAACAGTTTTCTTGGGTTGTGGCGCAGGAGCAGGCTGCACATTGTCAGAAAAATGCATATTGGTCTGTTGCAGTATCTGCAGATGCACTGAAGCTCGGTCCACACCGCTTCTGTCCAGTTGCACCTGTGCCTGCGGCGTGGCGGCGCTTGGTGCTTCCGGCATGATTTCCGGGTTTGCAGACTTGTCCTGCGGATCGTATTGGCTTGGCACAGAAGCCATGGACATCAGTTCCTGGCTATAAGCAAGGCCACCCAGCAGGGCAGAAGTAAGCACGCAGAAGACGATGGATTTTTTTAACATGATTGCCTGCTAGAAAATAAGTGCTGCGACAAACCGGAGTAATTGCTTAAATAAAATATAATTATTTCATTATAGATGTTAAACAAGCAATTGCGGTTTTTTATGCGTGCGCATCTTTGCTTGCTGAATTTGTCTGTCTTGCTGATCAAAGGCAAGTTTTTCGTCATTGCTCAGGCGTTTCGCCGCGATAAAGACGGTATGCACTTTGTTTCCAGCTTGTTCGAGATCAAAAGCGATTTTTTGTTGTTCAGTCAGTCTTGGTGCTGAGATTGTAACTGTTGCAACATGATTGCTTGCATTCAGTTTATTAATATATTTTGCTACTGGCACTATGGTAGCAGCAAATACAGCAATGGTTAACACAGTTAAATTGGTTTTCTTGACGATATTCATGCTATTTCTCCTTTTGACCTTCAGTGATCTTGCTATGCTTGCACTGTAATGGCCGGTGAGAACGGCTTCCAGTCGTTTGCGACGAAATGCAGAAAGTCTGGGATGAAATTCAAGAAATGAAACATGAACGGTATGGCCGTCTTTGCAAGAAAAACTATTTTTTGCAATGCAAAGCACAGTAATTGGCCCACCACTATTCAAATTTGGAGCCGCTATGGCAGCAATGGTAGTAATGGTATTAATGGTAGTAAGGCGAAAGACAAGACGACCTGCAATTTTATGGGGCTTGCTAGCAGCATTGCCATTGCTGGCACAGGCCCAGCTACCAGCCTGGGGTGACTATCCAGCTTTACCCCAGCCACTTGCTGCTGCCAGGGGCCTAAGTAATACAAATAATGCAAATAATATAAATAACGCTAGCGAAAATGCTGATGCATTGCGCTTTCTTGAATCCTTGAGTGATGCTCAGGTGCGCGCATGGATGAAGCGGCAAACCGATTTTAGCCAGACGCTCATTTCCCGCATCAACGGCAGGGATGCTTTGCTGGCCAGGCTCAGAAACCTGCAGGCGCAAGATTATAGTGCTGGCAATCTGACAGAAGTGCGTGGGAGGCAGTTTTTTGTCAAACCCACTGGCGACGGCAGGCCTGGTCTATTCATGCGTAATGCCAGTACGGCTGGCGAAAAAATACTCATGCTGGCTGAAGTCGGGCGGAGCATCAGTTTTTTCAGCCCTTCACCCGATGGCAATCATGTCGCCGTCGGTGTGCTGTCAACTGATGGCCGCCGACAGCATAGCCTGCGCATCATCAAGAGCGCGGATGCCAGTGTGCTGAAAGATGATCTGGGAAATATCCCTGTCAATGCCAGGGAAGTAAGTTGGAAGGCGGATGGCAGTGCGCTGTTCTTCCCTAAAAGCGCAGGCAAGGCCGATGCTGAAAATGGCACTGTCTGGCTGCACGTGCTGGGAACCAAATCAAGGGAAGACCAGGCACTGATCGGTGCCGGAGTCAGCAAGAACCGGAAATTTGCCGCCACCGACACCATCACACTCAAGACTGCAGCCAATTCGGCTTTTGTACTGGCTGAGGTCCGTCATGGAAATGCTCCTGATCGCAGCCTGTATCTGGTCAGGCAAGACCAGTTGAAGGGCGCTGCTACGGCCTGGCAACGCCTGGGCAGCCCAACTGACAAGATTAAAAACGACTGGTTGTCGGGCGAAAGCCTGTACCTGGTCTCGACTAAAAAGAAGGCCGCTGGGGCCATTTTGAAACTCGACCTGAAAACACCGCAACTGAATACTGCCAAGGAATTGTTTGTCGCCAACGATGAAGACGTATTGGAATTGGCTCTCGCCAAGAATGCGCTGTATGCCCATGTGGCAGAAGCAGGCTTTAGTAAATTGATGAAAATCGATCTGGCCAGCAATAAAAAGGAAGAAATCAATTTGCCTTATCCCGGCAAGATCAGCCAATTGACTGCTGATACAGAAAACGAAGGGGCACTCTTTGTACTGGAAGCAGCCAATGCTGCTCCCTTGTCTTACCGCGTGCTGCCAGCGGGTGAAGTAAAAAATGTCGAGGTTTTTCGTTCCCCGCAAATCGGCTTTCATCGCATTGCCACCAAACACCTGACGCTGACCAGGCCAGGCACTGACAAACAGTTGTCCATGACTTTGCTGTATCCGCAAGGTATGGAGCTTGATGGTAGCCACGCCTGCCTGTTGACCATCGAAACCGGCAGCGGCCTGGCTGCCCTGGCGAGTTATGACGCAAAACGCCTGGCATGGCTGGAACAGGATGCGGTGATGGCCATCGTGTATGTGCCTGACAGTACCGATGTCAAAAGACGTTCTGCCAATGATGGCCTGGATGAATTCCTGTTTGCTGCAGACTATCTGGTCAATGAGGGGTATACCAGCGCCAAAAAACTGGTGGTGCAAGAGTCGCGTGCCAGTCAGCGTTATCTGGCCATGGCGATCAGTCAGCGGCCGCAGTTGTTGGCTGCGGTGCAAAGCTCGGCACTGTTGTCCGAGCCTTTGACGACAGATAAAAACAAGAAAACGGCGCAACGCGGCAAGAATCCGGCGAGTGGCGCTTATCCTTACCAGCAATTGCGCGAAGCATCTTATCCCGCCATGTTGCTGACTGCACGCTTTGGTGTCGGTACTGCACCTGTGTGGATGACGGCTAAATTCGCAGCGCGTGTGCAAATGCTGAATGCGGATAAATCACGCCCAGCCCTGTTTCGGACGGATTTTGCCAATTCCTGGAAAACAGATGCCATGGCAGACCAGGCAGATGCATGGTCGTTTTTCTTTTGGCAAACAGGGCGCAAGGGATTTTCGCTCAGACCCTAAAACGATTTCCGTATACCTGGGCTGGATAAAACAAACGGCCACTTGATGGCCGTTTGTTTTTGATGCAGGCAGGATATGTCGGCAGGTGTTTAGCAGGCAGCGTAATTTACACTCACCACGTGCACCGCCAGACCACCCAGCGAAGTTTCCTTGTATTTTGCTTGCATGTCGGCACCAGTCTGGCGCATGGTTTCAATCACGTCATCGAGGCTGACATGATGGCTGCCATCACTGCGCAGAGATAGCGAGGCGGCAGTAATCGCCTTCACCGCACCCATGCCATTGCGTTCTATGCAGGGTATCTGTACCAGCCCACCGATAGGGTCGCAAGTCATGCCCAGATGATGTTCTATGCCGATTTCTGCCGCTGACTCTACCTGTTCATTACTACCGCCCAGGGCTGCAGTCAGGCCGGCAGCAGCCATCGCGCAGGCCACGCCGACTTCACCCTGGCAGCCGATTTCTGCGCCAGAAATCGAGGCGTTTTTCTTGCACAGCATGCCTATCGCCGATGCCGCCAACATGAAGTTGCGTATGCCCTGTTCTGGGTCGCTGGGTTTGCAATCTTCTGCATAATAGCGCAGCACGGCCGGTATGATGCCTGCTGCGCCATTGGTTGGCGCAGTCACGACCCGGCCACCGGCGGCATTTTCTTCATTCACGGCCATGGCATACAGACTGACCCTGTGCATGCCATCATGCGGCAAGACATCTGCTGTTTCATTGGCGGTGCGCCACAGTTTGGCGGCGCGGCGTTTGACATGCAGGCCGCCTGGTAATTCGCCTGATATTTGCAAGCCACGTGATATACAGCCCTTCATGACTGACCAGATTTTATCGATGCCGGCATCCAGTTCCTGGTCGCTGCAATACACATTTTCATTTGCACGTAACATGCTGGCAATCGACAAGCCGCTGCGCTTGCCGTGTGCCAGCAATTCGGCCATGGTGGCAAACGGGTAGGGCAGGGGTTTCCTGTTGCCGCTTTCATCAGCGCCGGGATTGGCCAGTTCGTCAGCGGAATAGATAAAGCCGCCGCCAGTGGAATAATAGATTTTTTCAAAGCTGCTGCCATCATTGCGTGTCAGCATGAATTTCATGCCATTCGGATGACCGGGCAGCACTTCCTGTTTATGCCACAGCAGGTCTGTGGCGATGTCGAATTTGACAGGATATTCACCGAGTAAATTCATCCTGCCTGAACTGGCGATTGCTGCCAGTTTTTCATCCACACTTTCAGGAATGAGATCTTGCGGTGTTTCACCCATCAGGCCCAGCAGCACGGCCTTGTCAGTGGCGTGCCCCATGCCTGTCAGGGCCAGTGAACCATACAGGGCGACCTGTATCTTGCTGGTTTTATATAAATCACTGGCATCAAGCAAAAACCGACGGGCGGCCAACATCGGGCCCACCGTATGGGAACTGGACGGACCCACGCCTATCTTGAATAATTCGAATACACGCATGTCCATCATTTTGCCTCTTTGACTTGTCTCAATGGAACCTCTGATTAAGCTACTGCGCGACACTATTTTGGGCCTGCGATGCTCGCCGTACAGTCGTACGACTGCGCTTCTTAACCCAAACCAGCGTCGCTCGCTACACTTAATCAGAGATTCCTTAGTTTTTACTTAGTTTTTATTTATGCAGCCTTGCTCAACTCCTTGTTATCGACATGGATATTTTTAAGCATGTCTTCCACCAGTTGTTGCAGGCTTACTTGTGCTTGCCAGCCCCAGTCCTTGTGCGCTACTGAGTCATCCAGGCTTTGTGGCCAAGAGGCAGCGATAGTCTGGCGGCTGTCAGGCGCGTAGTGTATGTCAAACGCGGGCAAATTTTGTTTGATTGAAAACGCCAATTCCCGTGGATTAAAGCTTAATCCGGCAACATTGTAAGAAGAACGTATAGAAAGTTTGGTCGCTGGTGCATCCATCAATGAAATGGTGGCGCGTATGGCGTCCGGCATGTAAATCATCGGCAGCGTGGTTTCTGCTTCCAGGAAACATTCATAGCTTTCGCCACGCAAGGCGGAATGGAAAATCGCAATCGCATAATCCGTGGTGCCGCCGCCGGGCGGGGATTTGTAGCTGATGATGCCAGGGTAGCGGATGCTGCGTACGTCCACGCCGTATTTCTGGAAATAATATTCGCACAGCCGTTCGCCTGCCAGCTTGCTGATGCCGTAAATCGTGCTGGGGTCCATGACCGTATATTGTGGCGTATTGATTGCTGGCGTGTTCGGACCAAAGGCGGCGATGGATGACGGCCAGAACACTTTCAGCGGCGTGCCTGCTTCGCCACGCAGGCGCGCCAGTTCCAGGATATTCAGCAAGCCATCCATGTTCAGGGTCCAGGCTTTCAAGGGGGCCTGTTCACCGGTCGCGGACAACATCGCCGCCAATTGGTACACCTGGGTGACCTGGTATTGCTCAACGACCTGTGCCAGTCTGTCAGTATTGAGGACATCAATGATTTCATAGATGTTTGCGCCATACAGGCTTTTTGGGCTGATGTCGGCGGCGATCACATTATCAGCACCATGCTGCATGGCCAGCGCTTCTACCAGTTCACTGCCGATCTGGCCGTTGGCGCCAATCACTAAAATACGTTCCATGACTTTCCTTATTGAATGATGTTTAATTCGCGACCCGCCTGGGCAAACGCAGCCAGCGCAGTATTGAGTTGATCGGTCGTATGCGCAGCCGACAACTGTACCCTGACCCGGGCTTGACCCATTGGTACTACCGGGTAAAAGAAACCTGTCACCAGCACCCCCAGTTCATACAGGCGGGCAGCAAATTTCTGGGCAACCGGGGCATCAAACAACATGACGGGCACGACCGGATGGGTGCCTGGCTTGATGGTGAAGCCCAATGCGGCAATTTCACGCCGGAAGTGTGCGGTGTTTTCATGCAGGCGGTCACGCAGGCTTGTGGACGTGGACAGGCGTTGCAATACCGACAGCGAAGCACCGGCAATCGAAGGTGCCAGCGTATTGGAGAATAAATACGGACGTGATTTCTGGCGCAGGGTATCAACCACTTCCTTGCGTGCCGCAGTAAAGCCGCCCATGGCACCGCCCAATGCCTTGCCCAGTGTGCCGGTAATAATGTCGATGCGGCCCAGTACACCATGATGCTCATGGGTGCCGCGACCGGTCTTGCCCATGAAGCCGGAAGCATGGCATTCATCGATCATCACCAGGGCATCATATTTGTCGGCCAGGTCACAAATCTTGTCCAGTTGTGCAATGGTGCCATCCATGGAAAACACGCCATCCGTCACGATAATGCGGTGACGTTTGTCGGCGGCAGCAATCAATTGTGCTTCCAGGTCAGCCATGTCGTTATGGGCATAACGGAAACGTGCGGCCTTGCACAGGCGGATGCCGTCAATGATGGAGGCATGATTCAGGGCATCTGAAATGATGGCGTCATTTTCATCAAACAGGGGTTCGAATACGCCACCATTGGCGTCGAATGCGGCTGCGTACAAGATACAGTCTTCGGTACCCAGGAATTCGGCCAGTGCTTTTTCCAGTTGCTTGTGCACGGTCTGCGTGCCGCAGATAAAGCGCACGGATGACAAACCATAGCCATATTGTTCAGTTGCAGCAATCGAGGCTTGCACCATGGATTCATCGCCAGACAAACCCAGGTAATTATTGGCGCACAAATTGATTAATTGCCTGCCATCATCGCAAGTCACTTGCGCGCCCTGGCGCGATGCAATCACGCGCTCGGCTTTGTACAGGCCTTGTTCGCGCAAAGTGCCGAGATTACTTGCCAAACTGCTCAAGAAATGTTGTCTGGATGGGTTCTGGCTCATGGGCGTCTCCATTTGTTTGCCTGTTTTGCTTGCGAAAGTGTCACTGCTTGTGGCTGTGCACTGCTACACTATGGTAAGAATTCCCGAATTAATTGAATAATTCGATATCTAGAACTAAAGTTCGATATATCGAATATTAATCCAGCTTTTTTAGTGATGCAAGAGTCTCTATGAAAAAAGTTTTACCGAATACGCCGCCAGAAGTGGGCGCAACTTTGCAAAAAATGCGTCTTGAACGCGGCTTGACACTGGAAGATTTGTCACGGACGGCAGGGGTATCCAAATCCATGCTGTCGCAGATAGAGCGGGAAAAGGCTAATCCGACGATTGCGGTTGCCTGGCGACTGGCTAATGCCCTGGGTGTTGGCATAGCAGAACTATTGTCATCCGAATCACCAAAATTGGACCCGATACGGGTGCTGGAAGCGCATGAAACCCCGACTTTGCCGGGTGAGCATGCTGGTTATGTCTTGCGTATCCTGGGGCCGATGGAATTGGCAGGCAAATATGAATGGTATGAACTGACACTTTCCCCCGGTGGTGCACTGGTATCAAATTCACATGATCCTGGTGCATCCGAGCACCTGACCCTGTTACATGGCAGCGTCGAAGTAGAGGTTGAAGGCAGTCGCAAGAAACTGAAGCTGGGGGCGACGGCAAGGTATGAAGCCGACAAGAATCACGCCATACGTAATATAGGCAAGACAGAAGCCAAGGCCTTGCTGGTGGTGATACATCGATAAGGCTTTGTGCCAGTGCCTGAATTCTTTTCCGGCAATAGATTCTGGTAATATCCTCATACTGAAACTGAACATGGTTTGCTTCGCAATAGGGACGCGGACTGTGTGATTATTGAATATGATAGGACTTACGCAAAATTGTTCCAGAACCTAGGTTCAATGCACAGCGCTGCTGTTTTGCGTAAGTCCTATATGAATACAAGGTTGGTATGAGTAATAAAAAAGTAGTCCGGGTATACGACAGACCTGCTGGCGGCTGGGGTGCATTGAAAAGTGTGGCGCAACAGATCATTGAGCAGGGCATACCTAAAAAAGGTGCGCTGACACTCTTGTCAGCCAATCAGCCTGATGGCTTTGATTGCCCCGGTTGTGCCTGGCCGGATGCCGACCATACCTCCACCTTCGAGTTTTGCGAAAACGGTGCCAAGGCGGTGGCGGCTGAATCGACTGCCCGCCGTGCGGTGCCGGAATTGATCTCTTCCCTGACCGTGCAGGAATTATCCGCCAAGTCTGATCACTGGCTGGAAGCCCAGGGGCGCCTGACCCACCCCATGCGTTATGACAGGGTAACGGACAGATACCAGGTCATAGACTGGGACCAGGCTTTTGAATTGATTGCAGCACGCCTGAATGCCTTGCCCAGTCCGAATGACGCCATTTTCTATACCTCAGGCCGCACCAGCAATGAAGCGGCTTTCCTGTATCAATTGTTTGTGCGTGAATTTGGTACGAATAACTTCCCTGATTGCTCGAACATGTGCCACGAGCCATCCGGCTTTGCCATGCGTGAAGCGATAGGGGTAGGCAAGGGTACTGTTTTGCTATCTGATTTTCAACTGGCCGATGCCATCCTGATTTTTGGGCAAAACCCCGGTACCAACCATCCGCGCATGCTGGGTGAATTGCGCGCTGCATCCAAGCGGGGGGCTGCCATTGTGTCCTTCAATCCTTTGCGTGAGCGCGGGCTGGAAAAATTCCAGAATCCGCAAAATGCGCTGGACATGCTGGCAGACCAGTCTACCAATATTTCATCCGATTATTTTCAGTTGAAGATAGGCGGTGACCTGGCCAGCGTCAAAGGCATGATCAAATGTGTGCTGGAAGCAGATGTGCAGGCGCAGGCCGCGGGCAAGCCCCGGATTATTGATGTTGAATTTATAGCGCAGCACACGGCCAATTTTGAACAATTTGCGGCAGATGTCATGGCAGAGCAATGGGATGTCATCATCCGTGAATCCGGTTTGGAGCGTGCGCAGATACAACGTGCTGCCGATACCTATATGCAGGCCGGCAAGGTCATTGCCTGCTGGGGTATGGGCATTACCCAGCACAAGCATTCTGTTGCCACCATACAGATGATCGTCAACCTTTTGCTTTTGCGCGGTAACATTGGCCGGCCTGGCGCGGGCCCCTGTCCGGTGCGTGGACATAGCAATGTGCAGGGTGACCGCACCATGGGCATCGTGGAAAAACCAAGAGCAGCATTCCTTGATCGTCTGGGGCAGGTGTTTGATTTCGCGCCACCACGCGAACATGGCCATGACACCGTCGGTGCCATCGAGGCCATGTTGAATGAAAATGGCAAGGTGTTTTTTGGCATGGGTGGCAACTTTGCCACGGCCACGCCAGATACCGAAGTGACGCATCGCGCCCTGCGTAACTGTGCGCTGACCGTGCACGTCACCACCAAGTTAAACCGCAGTCACCTTATTTGTGGCCAGGAAGCCTTGATCCTGCCTTGCCTGGGGCGCACAGAAATCGATATGCAGGAAACCGGACCGCAGGCGGTAACGGTAGAAGATTCCATGAGCATGGTGCATCTGTCTTCCGGCATCAATCCACCTGCCGCACCAGGCTTATTGTCTGAAACTATGATCGTGACCCGGCTGGCGCAGGCGACACTGAAACAACGCAGCAAGACACCGTGGGCCTGGCTGGCGGCGGACTATAGCCGCATACGTGACAAGATTGCTGCAGTGTTTGATGATTTTGCTGACTTCAACACGCGCGTCAGCGTGCCTGGCGGTTTTCATTTGCGCAATACGGCGGCAGAACGGGTCTGGGTGACTGCTAGCGGCAAGGCGAACTTCAATGCCCATGCAGTGCCGGTTGATTTACCCATCCACCAGGCGCGCAAGAATCAACAGTCGCCCGTGTTCAACCTGGCGACCATGCGTTCGCATGACCAGTACAACACGACTATCTATGGCATGAACGATCGTTACCGTGGCGTGTTTGGTGAGCGCCGCGTCTTGTTCATCAATAAGGAAGATATACAGGAACTGGGTATGCAGGCCGGTGACTGGGTAGACCTGGAAAGCTTGTGCGATGACAAGACAAGACGGCAGGCAAAACGCTTCATGTTGGTGGAATACAATATCCCCCGCGCTTGCCTGGCCGCGTATTTCCCGGAAACCAATGGGCTGGTCCCCTTGTCGAGTTTTGCCGATCATGCAAGGACGCCGACTTCAAAATCGATACCCGTGATGATCACTGCACATAATACCCATACCAATAGCGCGCAAGCTGCACTGGCCAATGAATGAAGAAACATCACAGGTGGAAATCCAGCCTGAATTACAGCCAGAATTACAGCCGGAAGCGCAGGCTGAACTGCAGGCTGCAGATGTCATAGCAGTGCTGAAGCAGGATGAACATGCCTATGCACTGATGGCAGAAATGGCAAACCATGCTGGTGCCGTCTCGCTGGCACGCCTTAGCAAACGTTTGCAGATGCGGCAAAGCACGCTGTTGCGTTGCATCGCTTATCTGGGTGAGCAGCAACTCGGCCAGCATCAGGGTGTTGGCTGGGTAAGCCTGCAACAGGATGGCGAGCGCAGCTTGCTGGTGCTTACTGAAGAGGGACGCAGGATTTGCGACACACTATGCGACGCGATAAAGTAAACGACAATCCGCTGGAGCGTGCCATCCGTTTGCGCCGGGTACAAAAGCATGCGTACGCCAGTCCGCAACCGCAAGACATCAATGATCAGTTGGCAGAAGAAATGCCTGTGGCGCTGGTATTCAATGGCGTTTCGCATGCCGTCATGCTGGCAACACCGGTGGATCTGGAAGATTTTGCCATCGGCTTTAGCCTGTCCGAACAGATTATTGATGGCCTGAGCGATATCTACGATATCGAATGCAGGGAAACCCCGGGTACGCTGGGGGTGGAAGTACATCTGCATATAGCCGCCAGTTGCTTTGCGCGACTCAAGGAAAGGCGGCGCAATCTGGTTGGCAATACTGGTTGCGGTTTATGCGGCATAGAGAGCCTGCAAGCCCTGCACAAGGACATGCCACAGATATCTTATGGTGGCCATGCCGCACCCAGGCTGCATAAATCCAGTCTCTTGAAAGCCGCGCAGGCTCTTGAGCTGCAACAGCCACTCAATACCTTGACCGGGGCCATGCATGCCGCTGCCTGGGTCAGCATGGACGGTGATATTCGCCGGCTGCGCGAAGATGTCGGGCGCCACAATGCACTGGACAAACTGATCGGTGCTATGAGTGATGGCGAGCATGTGGGAAATGCGGGTTTTGTGCTGATGAGTAGCCGTATCAGCTACGAACTGGTGCAAAAAATGGCGCATGCCAATATGGCTATTCTGGCGGCGATTTCTGCGCCGACAGCGCTGGCGATTGACATCGCCGAGCGTAGTGGCATCTGCCTGATCGGCTTTGTGCGTGAGCACGGATTCGTGGTTTACTCACATCAGGAAATGCTGGCGGCCGAATGAAGCACACATGAAAATGGATTTTCACCAAATTTACAGAGGTTTAAAGGGCGTAAGAAAGCTATAATAGGAAGAATATTTGCTCAATTTCCTTCCTCTCCTCTGACGACTTATGCAATACGCTTCAACACGCGGGCATGCCGCAGCTCAAAATTTCTCTGAAATCCTGTTAGGTGGTCTGGCTCCCGATGGTGGCTTGTATCTGCCCACGGCTTACCCACAGATTACCGGGGCCGAACTCGATGCATGGCGCAAGCTGTCTTATGCCGGACTGGCATTCGAGGTATTGAAAAAATTTGCCACGGACATTCCTGAAGCAAATCTGAAGGCACTGACAGACAAAACCTATACTGCCGATGTGTATAAAAATGCACGTGCAGATGAATCTGCTGCGCAAATAACCCCTTTGCGTGTATTGCAAGACAAAGCTGGCCGCAAGCTGATTTTGCAGGCATTGTCAAATGGCCCGACGCTGGCATTCAAGGATATGGCCATGCAGTTGCTGGGCAATCTGTTTGAATACACATTGGCAAAAAACCATGCTGAATTGAATATATTTGGTGCAACTTCTGGCGATACTGGCAGTGCTGCCGAATACGCAATGCGCGGCAAGAAGGGCATACGCGTGTTCATGTTGTCGCCACATAAGAAAATGAGTGCCTTCCAGACTGCGCAAATGTTCAGCCTGCAAGACCCGAATATTTTCAATATCGCGGTAGAAGGTGTGTTTGATGACTGCCAGGACATGGTCAAGGCAGTATCGAATGATTTGGAATACAAGAATCGCCAGAAAATTGGTACCGTCAATTCCATCAACTGGGCGCGCGTGGTTGCACAGGTGGTGTATTACTTCCGTGGCTACCTGAGTGCTACTAGCAGTAATGATCAAAAGGTGTCATTCACTGTGCCATCCGGTAATTTTGGCAATATATGCGCTGGCCATATCGCCCGTATGATGGGTTTGCCGATTGACAAGCTGGTCGTGGCTACCAATGAAAATGATGTGCTGGATGAATTTTTCCGTACCGGTATATACCGTGTACGCAAATCGGCGGAAACCTGGCATACCACCAGCCCATCCATGGATATTTCCAAGGCATCCAATTTCGAACGTTTTGTGTTTGACTTGCTGGGTGGTGACGCCAAACGCTTAGCAGCATTGTTCAAAAAAGTTGAAACCGAAGGCGGCTTTGATCTGTCGGGCAAGCCAGGCAGCGATGGTGATGAATTCAAAAAAATCGCTGCATTTGGGTTTGAATCTGGCAAATCTGTTCATGCAGATCGCCTGCAGACCATACGTCAGGTAGAAGAAGAATTTGGCATCACCATCGATACCCATACTGCAGATGGGATCAAGGTCGCGCTGGAACATATCGCAGAAGGTGTGCCCATGATCGTGCTGGAAACCGCATTGCCAGCCAAGTTCAATGAAACCATACGCGAAGCATTGGACCGCGATGCTGAACGTCCAGCCGGGTTCGAGAATATTGAATCCCTGCCGCAGCGTTTTGAAGTCATGACTGCCGATGTGCAGGCGATGAAGGCTTTTATCGCTCAACACACCGGGCTGTAATTCAGTAGCAGTCAGCAGTAGCAGTCAGCAGTAGCAGTCAGGCAAAAACAGAAAAGGGGCGTAAGCCCCTTTTTTATGTCTTCCGAAAGACCGGTGAATTATCTCCCACGCTATCTATTTTGTGCAGGCTATTTTTTTCATGGGAAAATCAATGCCTTTCAACTGGTCGTTGATCATGCCCTCGATACGGCCCAACAAGCTGCCATCGGCATTGAGCTGGTAAATAACCCGTTGCGGGAATTCAGGACGCGGATTTTCAAAAACGACTTTTTGCTTTTCCAGTGTCTGCAGTTGAAAACTCGCTTCCGGTTTGCCGGATGGCATGGCGGTAAAGACCAGGCTGTCTGCGTTTTCTTGTATGCGCATGAATTCCCAGGCGACCATCTTGCCTTTGCGTACTGTCCTGCCCATGCCCAGCATGCTGCCGCCTGCTGGTGCCAGCCAGTGTTCTTCCGACCCTGTTTCTACCACGCCACTGGCTTGCCAGCATCCGCTGAGCCATTGCAGGTCTTGTATGCTGTTGCCGGCCTGACTGGCTTGTGTGTGCAGCAGACCCAGCGCCACAGCCAGGGCTGGAATCAATCCACGTAGTGAGGGCATTGCAGGCATTGCTTTCATACAGCCTCCGTCAGGGAATTTATGTTTCAGCTTTTACGCAACCAGGGTTCCAGTTGCTTGCGTACTCTCTTTTCATCAAAACCTTCTATCAATTCACTGCCTATGACGATAGCCGGGATACCTTGCACACCCAGGGTTTTATAGGCTTGATAACCTTCATTGGATTTTTCTACATCCAGGTCTTTGTAGGCAATGCCATTAGCATTGAAAAATTCGCGGGCGGCGGAACAATAGCCGCACCAGGTGGTGCCGTACAGGACAATCACCGGTTGTGATGTTGCTGCCTGCCGGCTCATCTCGGCCCTATGGGCCCGGGTTTTCTTCCAGCTTGAATAGCTTTGCAGGCTGACACCGGCCAGGATAAGGGCAAGCAATAGCCATTTCCACGCACTCGAGGAAGAGTTGGCAGATGTATTAGCAGTACGGCGCGTGTTGTTACCTGCCGCAGCATGATAGCTATCTAGCCCCTGCAAATCTGCCGCTTTGTTATAGGCAACCTGGCAGGATGGACATTGCCATTCAGGGCAGTCGTCGGTTTCTTTGCGAATATAGTTACATTTGGGGCAGGTACGCATAAAGGCAAGATAAGTTGAATGTTGCTTGTGAATATTACCTATATTAGCGCATTTGCAGTGGGGTCGATACTGTCCGTTGAACAAGTGCTTAGTAAATCAAATTGGCCCTAAGTCGACCTGACGCCGGCCCGAAGTCGAACTGAAGAGGGATAGATTAGTAACAAATATTCATCTTTGCTGGAATGCCGAGGGCGGCGACGCAAAGTGCTGATGCCAGACTCGCCTGAATTGTCGTGCAGAGCCAAACCCAGATGCCTCTGCAATTCTTTCTATAGACCAGTCGGTATCACTCAGAAACTTGCCTGCCAGCGACAGGCGCAATGAAGTCAGGTAGGTTTGCACCGAGATATCTGTGTGCAGCTTGAACAGGCGTGTGACATGACGTGTGCTGGTACAGGCGACGCTGGCCAGTTCTTGCAAGGTCCATGCATGGGATGGGTCTTTGGTGATGGCATCTTGCACCTTGTGGATGGCAGGGTGCAGGTGGTTACGGTATTTCAGCCAGGGCGACAACTGAGGGTCATTGCCGGAACGGCGCATATACACCACCAGGTTGCGTGCCACGGCACTGGCTGCCAGCGGACCTGCCAGTTCACTGACGGTATGCAAGGCCAGGTCGATGCCAGCCGTGACACCAGCACTGGTGCTGACAGGGCCATCTTCGACAAAAATACGGTTTTCCTCAACCCGGATAGAGCTGTCGATGCTTGCCAGATCCTGGTAGTGGCTGTGATGCGTGGTGACTTTGCGCCCGTTTAGCAGGCCAGCGTAGGCCGCCAGCAGGGCACCTGAACAGATGCATATCAGTTTGTGGCGGGCATCTACATGTTGACGCAACCATAGTATCGCGGCCTTTGCCTCACCCCTGGTGTGTTGCACCTTGTCGCCACTGATGCCGGGCAAGACCAGGATGGCATCCTCTTCCAGCACATCAGGCAACGGCAGCAGGGAGCTTAATTGCAGGCCGATTGAACAGTTGATGCTGTCAGCAGGGCTGATAAATATCAGTTCAAATTGAATATTCTGCTGGTAACGATTAGCAAACAGAAAAGCATCTGCCGGCCCCGCCAGGTCCAGCAAGAGCATATCAGGCAATAGTAAAAAATAAACAGGCTGGCGACGCATCATCGTTCAATAACAATACAGGGAAGGTCAGGAAAATGCCAGACGCAGGCGATCAGTCAGTTTTTGGCCGAACACATTGATCAGCAAGCCGGCCATGACAATGGCTGCACCAGCGATCTGTTTCTGGCTTAATGCCTCATCCAGCAAGAGCCAGGCAGCAGTCAAGCCAACTACCGGCACCATCAGCGTCAGCGGTGCCACCAGATGTGTCGGCAGGCTGGACAGCAATTTCCCCCACAGGGTATAGCCTATCAGTGTCGCTGCCACAGCCAGATAGACAATCGTAAGTCCGGATGCCCAGCTCATATTACTAAGGCTGTGCAACATGATATCGCCACCTTCAAACAGGTAAGACAGTAACAGGAAGGGCAGAATGGGGACCAGCGCGCTCCAGGACACCAGGCTCAGCACATTGGTCACGCCGATTTTTTTATTGATGACGTTGCCACTGGCCCAGGACAGCGCCGCACACAAGGTCAGCACAAAGCCGGCAACGCTGACCTGGCTGGTCGTAGTGCCAAGGCTGGCACTACCCAGCAATACCAGGCCCATGCTGGCTACCAGCATGCCTGTCAGATTACTGGCACGCAGCTTGTCACCAAATACCATGGCAGACAAACCTACTGTAAAAAAGGCCTGAGCCTGCAGGACCAGCGAGGCCAGACCCGCCGGCATGCCAACAGCCATGGCAGAAAACAAAAAGGCAAATTGCCCCAGGCTGATAAACATGGCATAAGCAAACAGTAATTTGAATGGTACCTTGGGTCGTGGCAAAAACAATATCGCCGGAAAGGCAACCAGCGCAAAACGCAAAGCCCCCAGCAGAAATGGCGGTATCCCCTTAAGCCCGATCTTGATCACCACAAAATTCATACCCCATAGCAGAATGACGGTGGCGGCAATCAGGATGTGGCGCGGGCTCAGGACGGATTTGTTCATGGTGTCGGGATAAAATGTTCAATGTTGCTTTAAGATCGTGCCTTAGTATCGTGCCTTAGTATCGTGCCTTAGTATCGTGCATTAATACCGTGCTTTAAATTGGCATCAAGGTACCGGTCTTTATTTTGCCCTTATGCGCACGGTAGACGGCGGATTTTTCTCCAGCTTGTTGGCTGGCCGTATAGGCCGGGGAACAAAATTGCCGCCGCAATTGGGGCAGACACCCAGCAAATGATGGTCTATACAATCAGCACAGAATGTACACTCAAATGTGCAAATGCGTGCATCAGGTGATGCTGGTGGTAAATCGCAGTCGCAACGTTCACAATTGGGTCTGAGCTCTAGCATGGCATATCTCCTGTAAGGTGGAATGATTCAGGATAACAGTTTGCTCCACATTTTCCAGTCGCCTAAGCGACCAAAGGCGGACAGATCGGGACATTGCAAGTTGGCCCGGGACAGTCCGGTTCATCAATGGCATACTGTTTTTATTTCGCAGAATTTTGCATGACTGATACCGCCTTCACCTATGCGCAGTTGGTTGCTATTGCCACCCGTGCCGAGCGCAAACTGGGTCTGCAGCAGGCCAGGCAACAAGATATACCCGCTTCACAGGCACTGGAAGGCTTATTGCTGCTGGCGGCGACTAAAGCTGGCGTTGGCTATATAGTGCAACTGGCAGAGCTGCGCCTGCAACAGCAGGCAAACCAGCAGACCTTGCAAGTAGCCAGGCGCATGGCAAAAGCTATCGACAGAAAGAACGGACGTATCAAGACAGGCACTGGCGTCAGTGAACAGGTCTGGCAAGCCTGGTTTGACGGCTCGGCGGTACCCAATCCGGGCAAATGCCGTTTTGCCTGTGTGTTGCAGGCACCAGATGGGCAAGTGTTTGAATATGTCGGCCACCTCGAATATGGCGACAGCTGCGATGCCGAATTCAGTGGCCTGATACTGACGCTGAAGCAGGCGCACAAGCACGGGCTAAGCCAACTGCTGGTACATGGTGATAGCCAGGTCGTGATTGATGAAATCAATCAGCGTACCAAGAGCAGTTTGCCGCGCATGATCGAATACCGCCGGCAGCTAGAGGCATTGTGCCAATTGTTTGAGATTATCCAGATAAAATGGATACCACGTCATAAAAATAGCCGCGCCGATGCACTGGCGCAGCACACGACGAACTAGCACTTATTTCATTCGTGAATATCGTGAATATACAGGGCTGCAACACAAAGGATGACGATGAAAACCTTTTTTCACATGGCTTACCATGTGCACGACCTGGAGCAGGCAAGGCAATTCTATACTGGCGTGCTGGGGTGCAGGGAAGGCCGTAGCACCGAAACCTGGGTGGATTTTGATTTTTTTGGACACCAGATTTCCCTGCATCTGGGCCAGCCGTTTGCCACCACCCATACCGGCAAGGTCGGTAAAGACCTGGTGCCCATGCCCCATCTTGGCCTGATCATGGCGATGCCGGACTGGCAAGCCCTGGCAGACCGTTTGATCGCACTGAAAGTGGATTTTGTACTGCCACCCAGCCTGCGTTTTGCGGGGGAGCCTGGCGAACAGGCCATCATGTTTTTTGTAGACCCATCTGGCAACCCCATAGAAATCAAGGGTTTTCGTGACTTGGACAGTGTGTACGATAAATGAAGCCAACCAGCAATACTCCCATTCCATTCATTGCCGCTGCCAATTATGCGCAGACCGGGGCCTGGGTCGACGCCTTGCAGGCCGCCATGCCAGCAGAGCGCATCATCGCCTTTGATGCCATGAATGATGAAGACAAGGCGACCTGCCAGGTCGCCATTGTCGCCAACCCCAATCCGGCTGATCTGCATCAACTGCCGCAACTGCAATGGATACATAGCGTCTGGGCCGGGGTTGAACGCCTGGTGGCAGATCTGGGTGATACCCATTTAAAAATCGTGCGCCTGGTAGACCCGCAACTCGCCAATACCATGGCAGAAGCGGTGCTGGCCTGGACGCTGTACCTGCACCGCGATATGCCTGCCTATGCAAAGCAGCAAGCCAAGCAAATCTGGCAAGCGCTTGAGTATGTACGCCCGCAGCAAAGACGCATAGGCTTGCTGGGCCTGGGGGCCTTGGGTGAAGCTGCTGCCGTCAGCCTGTTGCGTGCAGGTTTTCAGGTAGCTGGCTGGAGCCGTCATCGCAAAGCGATAGATGGTGTCAACTGCTTTGCCGGTGCTGATGAATTGCCAGCTATGCTGGCGCAGACCGACATACTGGTATGCCTGTTGCCGCTGACTCCGGATACCAGAGGCTTGTTGAACGCTGTCGCGCTGACTGCCTTGCCCCAAGGTGCATCGCTGATCAATTTTGCACGTGGTGCCATCGTCAATGATACTGATTTGCATGCAGCACTGGATAGCGGCCATCTGGCCCACGCTGTGCTGGATGTATTTGAAGTGGAACCCTTGCCGGTGTCGCAATGGCAATGGCAGCACCCTGGCATCACATTGCTGCCGCATTGTTCTGCACCTACCGACAGGCAGACGGCATCACAGATCGTGGCTGGCAATATCCTGCGTTACCGGCAAAGCGGTGTCTTGCCCGTGACGATTGATGTGCAAAGAGGGTATTGACATCGCAGACATAAAAAAGGCGGGCGCATCATGTGCCCGCCCATGGTTATTCTGATTTTGATTCTGATCAGAACTTTCTAAAAGCCCAGCAAGCCTTTCAAGACATCTGTCGGCTTGATTTTAGGTTCTTCCTTTTGCTCTGGTTTTTGCTGTTGCGGTGATTGTGAAGATTGTGACGATTGTTGGGAGCGTCTGCCACCCATATCACCCATGCCACCCAAAATCGAACTGAAAGTGGATTTCACACGTACCTTGGTTTGCCAGTCTGGTTCCCATGCAACTTTAGGGTCAGCAGGGCGGGGCGGGTAAGCAAAAAATGCATCTGAACCATAGGCAATCATACGCAGCATGCCTGCACCCTGTTCCCCGAAGATACCTTTGGGTACATCACATTTTGTCGTGGTGGAAGGCAAAATCACTTTTTCATTGATCCACTTGTCGATGTCAGCATTCGCCTGGTAATCCACCAGGCCAAAACCGAAATCAGGCAATTCGCTGGATGTCCAGACGATGACTTCTGCGCTGTCGCTGTTGCCAGACTGTTGTCCACCCATGACGCTGATGAAATAACCACGCGCATTCGCAATCGATTTCCATTCCAGGTTAACGCCACCATCCTTCTTGGTTTGTAGCAGTTCTATCGGTGCCATCAAGTCTTGCGCTGAACCCAGATTAACCTTGAAGCTGTCTGGTATGCCATTACCGACAAACTGATGTTGCCCAACCAGCGATGCCGTATCTGGTACCTTGCGGTCATCGACCTTGTTGGGCCAGGATGGGTTGCCCGGTTGCGAACGTGCGCCCTTGGTCACCTTGCCGCGCATGACAAAAAACTTGGCATAATCTTCTGGTGAAGATTTGGCGACATCCAGGGTTCTTGGCTGGCCAGGGCGCACGGTTTCACCGCAGCCCCAGTAAATCGAAATCTTGCCCTTGGGCTTTTCATAGTTGGGTTCGGAAGGCGTTTCTTCACTCGGTGTGTAAGCCACTGGCTTGTCCGGTACCGGCGCGATCAACTTCAAACTCTCGCCCAGATTCATTCCTGCAGGTATTGTCTGTGTAGCCTCACCAAGTGAAGGATTTTTGCTGGTATACACCGACACATCCACATACTTGCCGCTGCTAAAACCCATGGAATGCGTATTGCCAAACGCATTGCCCCTGTCATTGCCACCTGTTGCACCACGTGCCATGCCGCCCAGTGCACCAAAGAAGCCACCAGACTGCGCACCTTGTGCGGCACCACTCATCATCGCGGGCATATCGCTGGCACTGGTCGCCACATCAATAAACGCTAGCGCAACCGGTGCCTTGACCACCTGCGCGCCACCCTTGGCGGGTGCCGCAGCCTTACCCTGCGCACTAGCCGCCGGCTTGGTCTGCGCCGTCGTCAACAACGGCTCCGCCAACAAGCCACAAGTAATCAGCGCGCCTTGCATCAAAGGTGTAATGCGTCTGCGGGCAACAAAAGTTTTCATGAGAGAAATTCCTTGTATTAATTAACAACATAACAGCACGGAAATAAACAAACTTGAATTGTTGGAGGACAGGTGCGGGGCCCAGAGGCAGAGTGGTGTCAACTATCCCGAACGGGCTTTATCTTAGCGCAAAAATAGTGGCAAAGATTAAAGAGATGATGAATGTTGCCTTGCAGTATTTACAATCCTATTGCCGTATAAGAAGCGATTGATAGAGAGATAGATAGAGATGTCTGTGGAGGTGCTTATCTCTAACCCTTCAATACAAACATCATCCGCAGGCTTATTGATTCCCAACCGCGTCTTCCAGCAGAGTGGTGCTCGTGGTGACTTTGCCTTTCTTGGAGCTGAGTATGACTTTGCGGTCGCGGTTTTGGTCGTATTGATAGGTTTCGCTGATTTTTTGGCCGGTCAGCAGATTGGTGCTGACGGTGGAACCCTTGCCTACCATGCCATCGGTATCTTCTTCATCGATGCCTATCATTTGCAGACGCTGGCTGCCTGCATTCAGACGGAAGCGCCAGGTATAAATTGAATATTCACGTGAACCGCTGTACTGGCTGACGACTAGCACGCCGTTCTTGATGGTGACGTTGACGCCGTCCTTGACGCCACCGCAACCCAGGCATTGCAAGAGCTTGTCGTTGCTGCCCAATAAACTGTAAGCCTTGCTCGCGCTTGCCAGTAACACGATCAGGCCGCGCTGCCTGTCATTGATGGTTCCACTGGCATCGGCTGTAGCTTTGTTTTCCACGACCACCGCGGCAATATCGGTCAGGCCGTCACCGTTGAGGTCACCGCTGACCTGGCTTTCGACTGTCCAGCCACGTGGTACAAAATCAGGTAGTGCTTGTGCTGTGGCTGGTATTTTTTTGCCAAAGGGCGGAGTTTGTTGTGCCTGGCTGCTGTTGTTTAGAACTATTGTCAGGAGCAGGGCGACGAGTTGGATAGATTTGGTAGGCTTCATGAGTTTAGAGTCTTTCTGATTAATCTTCATTCATCAAACAACGCTGCTGGGCTCCTGCCTGCGCAGGAACGACGATTTTTGTGATAGCAGTAAGATCAGAGCGCGCCTGTTTTGCAGATCAATCCACAAACACTGTATCCGTCTTGCCCTGCGGTGGGATCTTGATGGCGATGGCCTTGACTGGGCCATTGCTGACGATGCTGCCAGCATGGGCTGTGCCTTTCGGGATGATGATCAGGCTGCCTGGTTTGAAGTCTTTGCGTTCGTTGCCTAGCCACATGCTGCCGCTGCCTTCTATGATGTACTGGATTTCATCCGTCTGTGGATGCATGTGTTTGGCGATATTGCCAGATTGTATGCCCACGGTGGCATGATCGGTAATGACCAGGGGGCGGGCATTGAGTTCGGCATTGGCGGTCTTGGGCAGGTCATCATGTTTGATCGCCAGCAAATCAATCACGGCGGCAGACAGGGCGGGTGCATCGGCGCGGGCGTCGCTGACACTATGCTGTATCAGGGGCGATGCAAGCAGACCGGCACAAAAAGTCATTGCAAAGGCAAAAGTTTTATTGATGCGCATGATGTCTCCAGTTCTACAGTTTTGTTGTAACGGGTCGGATGTAAAGTGTGCAATACAAAACGATGCCCGGCAAGGTATTTCAATGCTGGTCGTGGCATCGTTGAATCTCATGCAGGGTATTGCGCCATGACAGATGGCTATGCTTTAATCCGGTGGATAGAAATTAGCTCACTGATCCCATGTCATCTGCCTTTATCAATAGCCGCCGTGCGCTGCTGCTTTATCCTGCCTTGCTGTTGCTGGCCCAGTCGCCACTCTACGCCGCCAACACTTACCAGAAAATGCAAGTCGATGGCTGGACCCTGATGCTTGACCAGGGCTTGCAAGCGGCAGATGCCGCATCCAGGTCTGCCTTCATTGCTGTTTTAACGGATCAGTTAAACAAACTCAAGAAGCTGCCTGCCCACGCACAGAGCAGTTTGCGTGGCGTCAGCATTTACGTTTCCAGTGGCACTTACCGCGCCTTTGGTGCGCAACATCATCCTTCGGCACAATGGCTGCAGGAACATGCGTACCCGGTCGAATTTGCCGGCAATATAGAAATCTGTAACTGGAAAGAATTCATGACCATGGTGCGCAGTCAGCCTTATGCGCTGCTGCATGAAATGGCGCATGCCTATCATTTTCAGCATCCGGAACTGGATGCGCCTATCATGCGCGCCTATGAAAGTGCAAAAGCTGCGGGACTATACCGCCAGGTTACGCGTGATCACAGGCCAGAACTACAAGAGGCTTATGCCATCAGCAACCATCACGAATATTTTGCTGAACTCAGCGAAGCCTACTTTGGTGAAAATGATTTTTATCCCTATCAAAATGCAGAACTAAAACAATATGATGCACGTGGCTATGCGATGCTGGAAAGTGTGTGGAAGAATTAGATTTTGCATCGACAATACGCACGTAGACACGTGGTACACATAAACCCTGCACAGGAAGAAACTGATGAATGCATTGGAAGGTTTGAACCGCAATCTGTTTTTGCAATTGAATGCTGGTGCACAAACTGACGCTGGCATGATTGGCACCGCGACGGTAATCGCTGATGCCCTGATTTATCTGATTCCCCTGGCTCTGTTTGTCGCCTGGTTATGGCAGCCAGAACGCCGTCCACTGGCAGTCAGGGCTTGCCTGGTCTGTTTCATTGCCCTCGGTATTGGTCAATTGCTGGCCTTGTTCTGGCCGCATCCGCGTCCCTTCATGATAGGTCTGGGACACACTTGGATACCTCATGCAGCTGATGCTTCTTTCCCCAGCGATCATGGCATTGTCTTTGCCAGCATGGCTTGTACTCTGTTGCTGACAGGTGAACTGGCCTGGGGTACGTTGATGGCAATCATGGGTATTGCGGTGGCCTGGGCAAGAATATTTCTGGGTGTGCATTTCCCCCTGGATATGCTGGGCGCGCTCATGGTGGCGTTGTTTGCTTATGGATTGCTGTTACCCTTGTGGGCCAGATGGGGTAGTGTGTTTATGCAGGCGATCGTAAAAATTTATCGCACGCTCCTGGCATGGCCTATAGCCAAAGGCTGGATCAGGGCGTAGCGTCTATTTTGCATCAGCGATTGAAATAAATGACTGCAGCAATAGCTCCACCTATCCAGAACAGGACGCCAATCAGGCTGGTGAGGTTTGTACTCAGGACTATGCCTTTTTCATCACGCCATACACTGGATTTGCCAGTTGGCGCTTCACCCTTGAAGCCCTCGCCGCGCATGCTGCCTAAAGTCAGAACGGGAATGAGAAGCCGGCCCGTACCATAGGCGATGATTTGAAAAAGAATTTCAAAGACGAAATCCAGCATGATATGCGCTTGATATAGAGTAAAGACGAGTGGGTAATCAACTACACGGCCTTGACGTAGCTATTGCGATGATTATGCAGATTAACTTATTGTTAATGAGAATAGTGAAAAATAGTTGATGAAATTAAGGAATGAGAGCTACGGATTGCAATAGCTCCGCTGAGCTGGCACAGATATTTTTACTTGCTGGAAAATAGCTGTATTTTTACAAATGCATCTTATTTTCGTAGCAATTTTTTTAAAAAAAGCCTATCTTTAATTGCGTATGCATTGTGCAATTAAATGGATAGAGGCTTAGCCTCTGAAATCTCTGAAACCCGGCGATCTCAAAAGGGGCGAAATGAAATCATCCTGCGTACTTCGCAAATGGCATTCAGCTTCCCCTGTCAGGGGCAAGGCTTTGAGTGCGCTACTGGTCACGGCAATGACGACGCCCTGTTATGCGACCCTGGGCCCGTCAGATAACTTCCTTGATCTTTCCTTTGATGAGCTGGCGAATATCCGTATTACGTCAGTTTCCAAAAAAGCTGAAAATATTGCCCAGGCACCCGCCTCGATCTTTGTTATCACGAATGAAGACATTCGTCGCTCTGGCGCTGCAAGCCTGCCTGAAGCACTGCGTTTGGCCCCCAATCTGCAAATGGCGCGGGTGGATGCCAGGAATTATGCGGTGACCGCACGTGGTTTCAATAGTCCCTTTGAAAATAAGCTGTTGGTCCTGATCGATGGGCGTACCGTTTATTCCCCTCTGTTTTCAGGCGTGTTCTGGGATGCGCAGGACGTGGTGCTGGAAGATATTGATCGTATAGAGGTCATCAGCGGTGCCGGCGCCACACTTTGGGGGGCAAATGCTGTCAATGGGGTGATTAATATCATTACCCGTTCTGCCAAAGATACTTTGGGCAGTCTGGTCAGCGCGGGCATGAGTCCGCACGAACGCAACATGGCAGTCAGGTATGGTGGCAGTTTTGCTAATGACACCAGCTACAGGGTGTATGCCAAACACGCGGACAATGACGATAGTCGCAACGAAAACGGAAATTTGCTGCTGGAAGGCTGGCGTCGTGATCAATTCGGATTCCGTACCGATTGGGAACAGGCGGGGCTGGGCCAGGCATTTATCGGCAATGCCTATCATGCCAGCCTGCGTCAGGGTCTCACCACGAATATTGAGCTTGCAGGGGCCAATTTACTGAGTCGCACGAGCTGGAAGGGGGCTGACAATGCTGACAGTAGCCTTCAAATGTATTGGGATCATACTGAGCGCAATCAGCCAAACGCCTATAACGACCATCTCGATACGCTGGACCTGGAGTTTCAACATGCCCAGACCGTGGCCAATATTCACAATCTGGTGTGGGGTTTGGGCTATCGCTACGCAATAGATAAAGTACAAAACGGGAATAATTTCGGATTTTTACCTGGAAGCCTGAACATGCATTGGGCGAATATTTTTATCCAGGATGAGATCCGCCTGATGGAAAATTTACGTCTGACCCTGGGATTGAAATTTGAAAAAAACAGTTATACAGGCCTGGAAAATTTGCCCAATTTGCGCCTTGCCTGGGAACCTGCGGATAAACATTTGCTGTGGGCTGCCTTGTCGCGCTCTGTGCGAACACCGTCACGCATAGACAAAGATTTGTTTGCTCCGACCAAGCCCTTCCTGTTCGGCGGGAAGCTCACGTATTTCTATGCTGGTGGCCAGGACTTCGAATCTGAAATCGCCAAAACGACAGAATTGGGGTATCGCGGTCAGTTAAATAAAAACATTTCTTATTCCGCGACCATTTTCTATACTGAATATGACAAATTGCGAACCCTGGAACCTGGTATTGCCGGCCTAGATGCGGTTTTTCGCAATCAGGCTAAAGGCAAGACCAAGGGGATTGAAATGTGGGCAACCTGGCAGGCCAATACCGCTTGGCGCCTGACTGCGGGAGGAGTCTGGCAAAATATCACTACGCAATTGCTACCTGGCAGCAAGGATACTTCCAGCAGCAATGGTTTGACCATGGTGAATGATGCTGACAACTACTGGATGATACGAAGCAGTTTTGATTTGGCGAAAGATAAAGAATTTGACATGCATCTGCGGCGTGTAGCAAGCCTGCCGAAACCTGCGGTGCCGGCATATACCTCTTTGGATATGCGGTTTGGCTGGAAAATCAGGCCGGATATTGAACTGTCGCTGATAGGGCAAAATCTTTTGCAGAAATCGCATGTTGAATATGGTGCCAGTCCGAATCGCGCCGAATTCGAACGCAGTCTGATGGTCAGGGTGATATGGAAGCTTTAAAACCGGAAAATTTATTTCCCGTTCCGGAATTGAATGGGAAACTATTTTCCTGCCTGTTACTTTCATTGCTGCTGATATTGCTGCCTGCCTTGCATGCGCAAGGTAGTGAGCAGAATGAAAATCTGGAGCAACGTGTCAAGGCCGCTTATCTGTTTAAATTCTGCAGTTATGTGGAATGGCCCGAAAAATCATTTCCCGCATCCGACAGTGTTTTGAATATTGCGGTGCTCGGTTCGGATGGTGTGGCGAATGAGCTGCTACATATGGCTCAGGAGCGAAATATCAATGGCCGTAGTTTTCTGGTGAAAAGACTCAAGGGGGACGAGGGGGTTAATGGCTTGAACGGAGTACATGTGCTCTTTGTGGCACGTTCCAGTAGCAAAATGACAGATATTGTGACTGCAGCAAAAGGACGGGCGATCCTGATCGTCACAGAAACGGAAGGTGCACTGTCAATCGGCAGCATGATCAATTTTGTCATCGTGGATGGCAAAGTCAGATTTGAAGTCGCTCCCAAGACGGCAACGCAGGATTTAGTGCTGATCAGTTCCCGCCTGATCTCGGTCGCGTATAAGGTCGCTGCCGGGCAGTAGCAGGGTGATTTGAAGTTTTATTGATTTACCGATGGCCGATAGCGCCGGAATGCTTCACTGATATTTTGTCTGAGCAGTTCGTCGTCCCAGGGCTTGGTCAGGAAACGATAAATCTCACCCCGATTGATGACGTCAAGAACCGACTGTAGCTCTGTATAGCCACTGAGCACTATGCGCATCGTATCAGGGTATAGCTTGGCTGCTACCGTCAGAAAATCAGAGCCGGTCATTTTAGACAGTCGTTGCTCACATAAAATGACCTGCACTGGATTGATTGCCAGCAATTCCAGGGCTTTCTGGCTGTCAGGCGCCGTCAGTATGCGATATCCCTGACCACGCAGGGAACGCCGTAAGGCTGCGAGTATGGCTTCCTCACTGTCAACAAGCAGCAAGGTTTGCTGTTCAATATCGACTTCAGGAGCTAGCTGCTTATCGTCGAACAGCATGGTGGCGAAATCGATTGCCGGTACAGGGGGGCTGAAGAAGTAACCTTGTATCTGGTCGCAATTGCGCGCCCGCAGGAATTTTAACTGCGCCTCAGTCTCCACGCCTTCGGCAATGACACTCATGTGTAAGCTATGTGCCATCCCTATAATGGCGGTGGCGATCGCCGCATCTTCAGGATTTTGTGTGATATCGGTGACAAAAGCCTTGTCAATTTTTACGGTATTGAAGGGAAAGCGCTTCAGGTAGGCGAGGGATGAGTAGCCTGTACCAAAATCATCCAGTGATAGCGATAAACCGTGTGCGCGGAAAGCATGCATGATGACTTCGGCATCTTCCGGCTTTTGCATGACAGTGGATTCGGTCAATTCCAGTTCTATCGATTCAGGCCCCAAATTGTTTTTTGAAAGAGCCTCTCCCACAATTTCGAGTACATTGCCTTCCTTGAATTGTAAAGCAGAGAGGTTGACGGCGACCGGTACTATATGCAATCCATCCCGCAGCCAGGCAGATTGTTGGGCGCAAACAGCATGTATTACCCAGGTACCGATAGGGACGATAAGACCGGTTTCTTCTGCCAGCGCAATGAAGGCAGCGGGTGGCAACAGTCCTCGTTCAGGATGTTGCCAGCGTATAAGCGCTTCGCAGCCTATGATTTGGCCGGTTCGCAAGTCTATCTTGGGCTGGAAATGCAATACAAACTGGTTTTGATCCAATCCAGTTTTCAGCATGTTTTCCATTTCTATCATGTCGGAAATTCTGGCGTTGATTTCCCAGGAAAAGAATTGAAAACGTTTTTTTTGCAACTTGCATTGTTTTAATGCGGCTTCTGCATTTTTGAACAGGGATTCGGCACTGTTGGCATCGTTTGGATAAATGGCAACCCCCATTCTTGCCAGCACCTGAGTGCGGGCAGCATCGATCAGCATCGGTTCTTGCAATAGGCTGATGACTTGTTCGCACGTGGCGCTGACATCGGCATTGCTTGCGAGTTCACCCAGTATGGCAAAATTGTCCGCGCCGATTCGGGCGACGCTGTAATGGCCGGGGAGACCATCAACCAGACGTTTTGCGACAAGCTTCAATATGTGATCGCCAATATGTCTTCCCAGAGTATCGTTGAGATGTTTGAAACGATCCAGATTAATTGCAATGACAAATACACCGTAATTTTCTCTGTAAGCGGCCTGTATCAGTTGGTCGGTGCGGTCAAGAAACAGGCTGGTGTTGGGCAGTGCAGTGAGCGCGTCGAAATAGGAAAGGAAGTTGGCGCGCTTTTCATTATTGATCGCCAGCAGTGCAAATGACATATCCCCCGCCAGTTCGCTAAGCAACTTCATTTCCTCATCATCGAAATAATTGCTTTCCCTGGCATACAAGACCATGACGCCGACCAGCTTGTCATTTGCTATCAAAGGCAGGCCGACGATGGACAGGTAGCCCCTGTCAAGAGCATCACGACAACTGCGGTCAACATGGGCTTTGATGCGTACGTCGTTGCAGTAGGTTGCCTGGCCGGTCTTGAGTACTTGCTCAGGTATATCCGGTTCGGTGGCAATACCGCCTGTTTCTGGAAATAAAGAGGCACTCATCTGTTCCAGGTTGACTCCTTGGCTTGCGGTCAATTTAAAAGAGTTATCCAGGTCGTTAACGATGCCTATCCAGGCGATACCAAAACCACCTTGTTCGACGGCGATATGGCAGGCTTCCTCTAGCAGTGCTTGTGGTTCCCTGATACGGACGATGGCAGAATTGGTGCCGCTTAATACAGCATGTATGCGGCTCAGGCGGGCGGTTTTCGCCTGTTCGATCTCAAGTTGTTTGACATAGCGTTCAAGTAAGGTTGCCCTTACCAGCGATACATGGGTGCGTACGCGCGCGCGCACCAGTGCCGATGAAACCGGCTTGATAATATAGTCAACGCCACCGCAGTCAAAACCTGCCGTCTCATCCCCGATTTCACTTAATGAGGAAACAAAAATGACGGGTATGCTTTCAGTTGCCGTATCGGCTTTTAATATTTTGCAAACGGTATATCCATCCATATCTGGCATCTGAATATCGAGCAAGATCAACGCTGGTTTATGTTTTTTTGTGGCATTCAGGCATTCCTGGCCGTTACGTGCAAATACCAGTGCATAGTCGTTTCCCAAAATCTGTTTTAGCGTGGCCAGATTGCCAGGTTCATCGTCGACGATGAGGATAGGGGAATTGGGCATGAATTATTCCTTCAGTTCTATGTCGAGATCTTTGGCCAAATTCTGGGTCAAGATTTCTGCGCCACGAAAATCAAAATCGTCGACACGTGCGAGCAGGCTGTCAAGCCTGTCACTTGGCAGCAAAGGCTTGAGTGCCTCGAATAACTGCGTGGTACGATCAGGATGGTCCGCATCCAGGGCATGCAACAATGCACGCAATAGCGGGCCAATTTTTTTCTTATCAATAAAGTCAGGTTCTGTTGTCCGTCCTTCTGCAGTTTTTTCTTCATCTGCACACAGTAGCGTGATCGAAGTAAAAGTCTTATCCATAGCCATCTGCAGTTTGTCTATGATGAATTGACCTTCTTCCGATGTCCCTGTGGTTTCGATTTCGGTCGCAACGTGTGCAATGTCAACCAGCCCCAAATTGCCTGCACATCCTTTCAATTTATGTGCCAAAGTTTTGATACCCTGAACATCGTTTGTTGCATAGCAGTCCTTGAACTGACTGGTACAGCCAGCATAATCAATTTTAAATTTCAGCAAAAATTTCCGGTAAACCTTGAAATCATTCCATGTGGCCATGGCTTTTTTTACCGCGATACCCGGTAGGCTGTCTGTATATTTTCCTGTCGTGACTGCATACGGTTCACTGGGATTTTCGTCTTCAGGTATTGATGACTGAGGTGATTGGGGTGACTGGTAGTGGGTTAATTTCTGTATGACTGTTATCAATTCTTCGACATTGAAGGGCTTGGCAACAAATGCATCCATCCCTGCCTCGTGTGCAGCTTCTTGCTGCATCTTGAATGCACCGGCAGTGAGCGCGACGACGGGTAATTTATCTGCGTTGGGCAAGCCACGTAACTGTCGCGTGGCTTCATAGCCATCCATGATCGGCATCTGCACATCCATCAAGACAATGTCCACCGCGTTGGGGTGACTACGTAACCATTCTACGGCTGCGTATCCATCATTTGCCAGATAGACCGTAGCACCGTCGCCAGCAAGAATTCTCTGGGCCACTTCACGATTGATTTCGCTATCATCAACCACCAGCACGCGCACGCCAGGCAGGCGCTTCTCTTTTGAAATTCTGGCTTGCCGCCTTCTTTGCAACTGGCTGGTCCCGCGACGGCTAAGTACTTCAGCGACGCAGTTATACAGCGTTGAGCAGGTAACCGGTTTGCTGAGTATGCCGTCGATCAGGCCGATGTCGGCCTGTTTCAGCAGTTCGTCACGCGAAAAAGCGGTGACCATTAGCACGATGGGAGATGTATCATTTTTCAGCGCATGACGGATTTGGCTGGCAGCTTGCAGGCCATCTATTCCTGGCATTTTCCAGTCAAACAACAAGACATCATAGGCGCTGTTACTGTCAAGCCTGGCCTGAACTTTTTGAATTGCCGCTTCACCGGAATCCACTTTGGTGGGATTCCAGCCTACAGAGCGGGCGGTGAGTGCCAGGTTTTCACGCGCATTTTCGCTGTCATCGGCTATCAATATATCCAGGGCTGTCATCTCGGATGGTGCGTAGGCACTGGCAGCTGTCCAGTCAAAAGGTACTGTGAACCAGAATTCACTACCTTTGCCGGGTTCGCTGATGACGCCGATTTCTCCCCCCATTTTATGCACCAGATGCCGGCAGATAGTCAAGCCCAGGCCAGTGCCGCCAAATCGTCTGGTGGTGGAAATGTCTGCCTGGGAAAATGCAGCAAAGATTTGCGATTGTTTTTCCAGCGGAACGCCAATGCCAGTGTCAGTTACGGAAAAACGCAATGTAATCGTGTCGTTGTCTCTGGCCAGTTGGCGGATGTCCAGGGTGACCGATCCATGTTCCGTAAATTTGATCGCATTTCCGGTAAGGTTGATTAACACCTGTTCTACACGCAGTGCGTCGCCAAGCAATTGGCCACTGAATGCAGGAGGAGGGGAAATCGTCAGCTCAACGTCCTTGTCACCTACAGTGGCGGCCATGATGCCGGCCAAATTGTCCAGTAAATCGACGATACGGAAAGGTGCATGTTCCACCTCAAGTTGCCCGGCTTCGATCTTTGAAAAATCCAGGATGTCATTGATGATGCTTTGCAATGAATGGCCGGCATTACGAATCTTCTTGATCAAGTCTCTTGCATCGTCATCCAGTTGATTCTTTTCAAGCAGGTAAGCGAATCCCAGTATGGCGTTCATGGGGGTACGGATTTCATGGCTCATATTGGCGAGAAAATCAGCTTTTGCACGGTTGGCGCTTTCAGCTTCTTCGGTACGCGTGATCAGAGTCTGGTTGGCAATCTGTAGTTCATTGGTGCGGTCAGTGACTCTGCGCTCCAGATCAGCGTTCAATGTGCGTACGGTTTGTTCTACCTGGCTTTTTTCACTGATTTCACGTTCGAGAGTTTGTAACATGTCGTTAAAGGACTGGGCTAATTGACCAATCTCATCTTCAGTGCTTTTACTGGCCCGCAAATGATAATTGTGCTGCTCCATGACTTGTCGTGCGACCGTGCTGATTGCATGAATGGGAACAGATATCCAGCGCTGCAGTTGTGAAGAAATAAGGACGCCTAAAGCAAGGCTGGCAAATAAAACCAAACCCAGGATGACGAGATAATCAAGCAGCCATTTGCCCAGGTCATACTGCTGTTTCAAATAGATGGTGCCAAGGACTTCGCTATCAGAAATGATGTGTTTGGAAACGGTAAGTTTGCCACCTTCGAAATGCGAAGCCTCAACCCCGGGGCTGGCAGGTAACTCATCTTTGCTTGCTTTTTCACGCAGGTAATGCGCAAATAATTTTCCTTGAGAGGTATATATTGCTGCCGCGACGATATTTGAATTGGCCCGTAATTGCGCCAGGTTTTCGTTGGCCACCTTGGTGTCGTCAAATTCCAGTGCAGTTGCACTTCCTTGTGCCAGAATATTTGTCAGTACTGATAACTCGGCTAATGCCTTGGCACGATTTTCCGTTAGTTCGTGATAGAGCAAGGCACCACCTGCTGATATCAAGGTGGCGAGGTTGGCAATCAACACCATCAGTAGCAATTTATGGCGGACGGTACGCAAGCGTAGTGACTGCATCATCATGAGCACCCGACTTTCCAGGCGATAGGCAAGTGGGACAAATCTGGATATGAGTCAACATATCCGCGTAAGCCAGGAGGCTGCTTAAATAGAGAATAGCTGGAAGTGGATAAGGCCGGTGCTATCAATGCCTGTTTGCATGATGCGTTGATAAGCCGCTTGACTGTGACGGTACAGGCAATGGCTAAACAGTGAACCTGGTATTGTCTGAGCCCGAGAAATAGCAGCTTGCCGCTCTGTTTAGCGCAAGGACGCATATCGATGTAACAAAGCATTTGTTTCATCTCACCCACGCTTAAGTATTATTCGTTACCCAAAGCTTACTAGTGTATTTTAGTCAGTTCTGTTGATTAGGTGTGATAGTTATAGAAATGTTTCATTTTTCAATAGAAAATTTCGCTCTAACAATTTTTTTGTGTGAAACGATGAATGGCTACCTGCTCAGGTGATGAAGATGAAATGCCGCAGAAATTGATTGTTGTAAATTCAGCAAAATAAAAAAGGCTTACAGACCGGAGTCTGTAAGCCTTTTATTTATTTTTGGTCGGGGCGAGAGGATTCGAACCTCCGACCCCGTGCACCCCATGCACGTACGCTACCAGGCTGCGCTACGCCCCGACACTGAGCGAAAGATTATAGTCGATGATGGCGATTTTTGCCATTATTTGCTGAAAACTTCCTTAATGATTGCCGGGGTGAAAATATTTGTACGATTTTGACGGTAAATTTGACTAAAATATTTTCATATTTTGTGAAAAGCTGTGAAAATAACACTCCTAAGGACACCGTATGGGATGCGGTGCTTGAAAACATTTCTGAACATATAAAATATGACAATTAAAATCAGTCAGAACTTCGACGCGGGAGCGATTGAAGTAGTCAACGCGGAGCAGGTGGGGGCCATAGAGTTGAAGTTGCGTAAGGATTCACATGCTGATATCTGGCAGTGGTTTCACTTTCGCCTGCAGGGTGCCCGTGGGCAAGATGCAGTCATGCAGATACGCAACGCCGGTGAAGCCACCTACCCAAAGGGATGGGAAAACTATCGTGCGGTTGCCAGCTATGACCGTGCCAACTGGTTCCGTGTGGATACCGAATTTGATGGCAAGGTGATGACGATACGCCACACACCAGAGCGTGACAGCGTGTATTACGCTTACTTTGAACCGTATACCTGGGAACGTCACCTGGCTTTACTGGGCGGCGTAGAAAATTCAGCCGTCGCACGGGTGGAGGATTTGGGGAATACGGTGGATGGTCGTGACTTGAATATGATCGTGGTTGGTAACCCGGCAGCAGAGAAAAAAGTCTGGATTATTGCCCGTCAGCATCCTGGCGAAACCATGGCAGAATGGCTGGTGGAAGGCAGCCTGAATGCCTTGCTGGATCCATCGAACCCGACCGCGCGTCGCATTCTGGAAAAAGCCGTTGTATACATCGTGCCGAATATGAATCCGGATGGTTCTGTGCGTGGCAACTTGCGCACCAATGCTACCGGTGCCAACCTGAATCGTGAGTGGATGACACCTTCGCTGGAAACCAGTCCGGAAGTGTATTACGTCAAAAACAAGATCCAGGAAACCGGTTGCGATTTGTTCCTGGATATTCATGGCGACGAAGCTTTGCCCTACATATTTGTGGCCGGTAGTGAGATGCTGGCGGGCTTTACTGAAAAGCAGATGCAGGAACAACAGGCTTTTGTCGATAGCTTCTGCCTGGCCAGCCCTGATTTCCAGACCAGGTTTGGGTATGAGGCATCGAAGTACAATGAAGATGTGTTGAAGCTGGCGTCCAAGTACATCGGCCACACCTACAAATGTGTATCGCTGACGCTGGAATTACCTTTTAAGGACAATGCCAATCTGCCGGATGTGGAGGTGGGCTGGGATGGTGCGCGCAGTATCAAACTGGGCGAAGCAATGTTGCAACCGATTTTGGCTTCGTTAGGTGCATAATTCCGGTATTTAATCATCGGAGTCGTAATGGGCGTGGAAATTGAACGCAAATTCCTTGTTGTCAGTCAGGATTTTAAACAACAGGGGCAGGGCACATTTCTGCGCCAGGGCTATATTTGCTCTGACCCTGGTCGCATCGTGCGGGTACGCATAGAAGCAGAACGTGCGATGCTGACCATCAAAGGCATGTCAACTGGTATCAGTTGTGGTGAATGGGAATATCCCATCCCGCTGACAGATGCACAAATCTTGCTGGACACAGTCTGCCAGCAACCTCTCATAGAAAAAACACGTTATCGCATTGCTTTCTCCGGCCTGGTCTGGGAAGTGGATGAATTTATTGGAGACAATCTTGGCCTGATCGTGGCTGAGGTGGAACTGGAATCCGAACAGCAGCAGTTTGAGCGTCCTGCCTGGCTGGGCGAAGAGGTCAGCCATGACCGGCGCTATGCGAATGCGAATCTGCTCAAGCATCCTTATTCTGCCTGGGGGCAACGTGGCTAAGCTGACTTTTACCCAGCAACTCAGTCGTTTTACTGAGGTACCTGAGGTAGAAACAACAGCCGACAATTTGCGTGACGCACTGGAAGCCGCCTTTCAGTTGAACCCGACACTGCGAGGCTATATTCTGGATGAGCAGGGTGATTTACGTTTTCACGTAGTGGTCTTTATTGATGGCAAGCGCGTCATGCAGCGCAGTAGCCTGCGCGATGCTTTGGATGTGAATAGCCAGGTATATGTCTTGCAGGCACTTTCAGGAGGGTGATGATGAAAGCTTTGGTAGCGACCCGCAAGGGACTGTTTGAATTGATTCATGCTGACAATCGCTGGCAACTCGACCAGGTCAGTTTTTTGGGTGAGCCGGTCAGTATGTGCCTGCATGACAAGCGTGATGGTGCGGTGTATGCAGCACTGAACCTGGGGCATTTTGGGGTCAAACTGCATCGCCGCGATGAAGAGCGCTGCGACTGGACCGAGGTGGCCGCACCAGCTTACCCCGAACATACCAAGACAGACGATGACGTTGAATGGAAGCTGAAGGCTATCTGGTCCATGGAAACTGGTGGCAGCGAAGAACCCGATGTACTTTGGGCTGGTACCTTGCCTGGTGGTTTGTTCCGTTCATCAGATCGTGGTAATAGCTGGGAACTGGTACGGTCATTGTGGGACAGGGAAGAGCGCAAGCAATGGATGGGTGGCGGTTATGATGTGCCGGGCATACATTCGATATGCGTCAACCCGCGCAATCCGCAGCATATCTTGTTGGGCATATCCTGTGGTGGTGCCTGGAAAACTGCAGATGGCGGACAGAGTTGGACGCTGGCTGCAGCGGGCATGCGTGCTACGTATATGCCACCCGATATGGCAGACAATCAAAATATCCAGGACCCGCACCTGATCGCCCGCAGCAAGTTTGCCAGCCACGTCTTGTGGTGCCAGCATCACAATGGCATCTGGCGCAGTGAAGACGAGGCAGCAAGCTGGCAGCAACTACGTTTACCGGAAGATATTCCAGACTTTGGTTTTACCGTCGCGGCCCACCCGCGCGACCCGGATACCGCCTGGTTTGTACCTGCCATCGCCGATCAAAAACGCGTGCCTTTGAATGGCGCAATGAGCGTCACACGCACACGTGATGGTGGCAAGACGTTTGAATCATTAAGAAATGGCCTGCCCCAGCAAGATTGCTATGACCTGGTGTACCGTCATGGCCTTGCTGTTTCTGAAAACGGCAAAAACCTCTTGATGGCATCGACCACCGGCCATTTGTGGGCAAGCGAAAATTCGGGTGATGACTGGTATCAGATCGCCGCCAATTTGCCACCGGTTTATGCGGTCAGGTTTTATTGATGTGAATGTATTGAAACCGGCATTGGTCATACTACTCATTTAGTCACTAGTGGACTGTAACAATTGAAAACAGAGTGCCTCCCGCTTGCGCGACGACCATGGCTGCGTTGCAAATGCTCGCGATAGTTCACTATCGCTGTGCTTTGCTCCTTGCCCTGATCGCCGGGCAAGCGTCTTTCACTTCTGTTTCAACTGTTACAGTCCACTAGCTTTTGCGGAATGCGTTGCGCAGGATCATAGAAGAAGGTTTCTTCTGCAATGCATTCACCTTCCCAGCGCTGGTAAGCCAATTCTTCCATCCGTGTGACACTGCCATCCAGCCATTCGAAACTGAAAATCCAGCGTATGACGACATGGTCACCGTTGACCAATACCGGGTGTATGCAGGTGGATGATACCGATTTGGCGCGTGACATGACGGCATGTTCGGCAGCCACATGCGTTGCACGGCCTATCCTTGGCTTGGCCTGGTTTTCTTGCATGCTGGAATTCTCGGTATAGAATTCTTCACATGCGGCAGCGTGGGCATTGGCTTCTACCTTGGCGATAAAGCGTTGGAGTGTGTCAGGAGTTGGCATGGTTTTGTTACCAGGTTGATACAGCGTTTTAGTGTTTAAGGAATCAATAGCAGCGTGAAATAGATTCAGCCACGCATACAGGTTTGTCCTGGCCTTCGCGTTCTATGCTGACTTCCCAGGTCAATTGGGCACCGTCCTTGATGTCTTCGATTTCCAGCAATTTCATTCTGGCACGCAGGCGGCTGCCGACTGGAACGGGGGAGGGGAAGCGCACCTTGTTGAGCCCATAGTTCACACCCATCTTGACGTAGCTGAGATGAATGGCATTGGCGACCAGCATGGGTAGCAGCGACAGGGTCAGAAAGCCATGGGCGATCGGGCCACCAAAGGGGGATTCACGTTTGGCTCTTTCGACGTCGATGTGTATCCACTGGTGATCACCGGTTGCATCGGCAAAGATGTTCACACGTTCTTGCGTAATTTCTACCCATTCTGACTGGGCAACTTCCTGGCCTATCAAGTCTTTCAGTTCATTGATGCTGCTGAATTCTCTCATCATGTCTCCGTGGTCTTATTTTTAAATGGATATGAATGGATATAAGTGGGGCTTATACAGGGCGGCAGCCAAACATGCCCATGCCGGCAATCGTACACACCAGCTTGCCATCCTGGTTATGGGCTTTCCATAAAGTATTGACGACACCACGGCCTGGCTTGGATGTTGATACTTTGCTGCTCAGGGTTTCTGCAGTGACAGTCAGGGTGTCGCCTGGACGTACCGGCAATATCCAGCGTATTTCATCGACACCGGGCGAGCCCATGCTGCTTGAATTAGCCAGAAAACCATCCACCACCATGCGCATGATCATGCTGCAGGTATGCCAGCCACTGGCAATGACGCCGCCAAAGATGGAGTGACTAGCGGCCTCTTTATTGACGTGGAAGGATTGTGGGTCAAATTGCGTCGCAAAGTTGATGATTTCTTCTTCAGTCACTGTGCGCTGCCCCAGTTCAATGACTCTGCCGGGAATGAAATCTTCGAAATACCAGCGATCTGTTTTGATGCTCATGACGTGTCCTTGTTTTTTAAAGAGTAAAAAAAATCCCGAACACAGTCGGGATTTTTCTACAGCAATCAGGCTGCGTTTTTAAAGCCGGGTTGTGCCACGAATCTGGCCAGGTGATGGTCCGTATCACCCAATGACAACTCGATGGTGGTCAGGCGTTTGAACATGTGGGCTACTGGCAGTTCATTGGTGACCCCCATGCCGCCATGCAATTGCACGGCTTGCTGGCCTATGTATTTGGCGGCCTGGCCTATCCTGGCCTTGGCGGCAGATACAGTGCGTCGACGTTCTTCGACATTATCAGCGCTAATCTTGACAGCTGCCAGTGTGGCCATGGAACGGGCCTGCTCCATTTCCATGAACATTTCTGCCATGCGATGTTGCAAGACCTGGAACTTGCCGATAGGGACGCCAAATTGCTGACGGGTTTTCAGATAATCCAGGGTGGCTGCCGTAATGGCTTCCATGATGCCTATGGATTCGGCGCACAGCAGGGTAACGCCATAATCGGCCACGGCATCCAGCAGTTCCCAGCCAGCATCTGCTGTAGTCAGCAGGGCGTCCTGGCTGACTTTTACCTGGCTTAACGTGATGTCGGCGGCGCGATAACCATCGATGGTGCGATAGTCGCGGCGGCTGATGCCTGCGGCCTTGGCATCAACGATAAACAGGCTGATGCCATTGGTGTCGCGCTGCGCACCGCTGCTGCGGGCAGATAGGATCAGTTTATCTGCCTGGGCACCATGCAACACCACAGTCTTGCTGCCGTTGAGTACGTAGCCATCGGCAGTTTTGCCCGCAGTGGTGGCAATGTCAAACAGGTCATGGCGTGACTGTCTTTCGCCCAGGGCATTCGCCAGCTTGACTTCGCCGCCAGCGACTTGTTCCAGCACATCCGCATGCTTGCCGGATTTCTTCAGGAACTCTGCACCCATGACAGTGGCAAAGTAGGGTTCGATAACAATGCCACGCCCCAGTTCCTGCATGATGACCAGCATGTCAATGGCTGAGCCATCAAAGCCACCCTGTTCTTCAGGAACAGGCAGGGCCAGCGCCCCCAGTTCTGTCAGGTCAGCCCAGGCTTTGGCGGATACACCTTCAGCCGATTCGATGACGTGTTTGCGCTGTTCAAAGGTATAGTCTTTTTCTACCCAGCGACGTAAGGCGTCAGCAAACTGTTTTTGTTCTTGCGTTAAGTTGAAATCCATAATGCTCTCCTCACAGACCCAGGATCATCTGGGTGATGATATTTTTTTGAATTTCGTTGGAACCACCATAGATGGAGGTCTTGCGGAAATTGAAGTAATACGGTGCCAGCGGCGCAGCATCGTCGTCGCCCACCACGCTGTGTTCGGTTTCACCTTCGAGGAAAGCCGGGTCAAACGGCAGGCCGTAGGGGCCGACTGCTTCCACCATCAGTTCCGTCAATCTTTGCTGGATTTCCGTACCCTTGATTTTGAGCAGGGAGGCTTCCGGACCAGGGCGACCACTATCCTGAGAGATCACGCGCAGGACCGTAATTTCCAGCGCCATCAATTCCACTTCCAAGCTGGCAACCTTGCTGGCATAGACGGCATCATTGATCAGTGGCTGGCCATTCTTTTGATGTTTGGCAGCAATGCGCTTGAGGAATTGCAATTCGCGCTTGGCACGGCCCACGGCGGCGATATTCGTGCGCTCATGGCCCAACAGGTATTTGGCATACGTCCAGCCCTTGTTTTCTTCGCCTATCAGGTTTTGTACCGGCACTTTGACATTGTCGAAGAAGACTTCATTCACTTCATGTTCTTCATCCAGCATGATGATGGGGCGTACGGTAATGCCCGGCGTTTTCATGTCAATCAGCAGGAAAGAAATGCCTTCCTGTTTGCGTACACCAGTGTCGGTACGTACTAGACAGAAAATCATGTCGGCATGCTGGGCCAGTGTGGTCCAGGTCTTTTGACCATTGACGATATAATGGTCGTCATCGCGTTCTGCACGGGTTTTCAGGGACGCCAGGTCAGAGCCTGAGCCCGGTTCCGAATACCCCTGGCACCACCAGTCTTCACAACTGAGTATGCGTGGCAGGTAATAGTCTTTTTGTGCCTGATTACCAAACGCCATGATGACAGGTGCCACCATATTGACGCCAAAGGGCAGGATGGCAGGCGTACCTGCACGTGCGCATTCTTCTTCAAAGATGTGGCGCTGGGTCGGTGTCCAGCCCGTGCCGCCGTATTCTGCTGGCCAGCCTGTGGCTACCCAGCCTTGCTTTGCCAGTATCTTATGCCAGCGAACAAAGTCTTCTCTGGACAGGCGCTTATGGTTCAATACTTTTTGCTGCAGGTCTGGTGGAAGATTGGCTTCCAGATAGGCGCGCACCTTATCCCTGAAGGCCAGGTCTTCAGCCGTATAGTTCAAATCCATGTTGTCTCCTGTTTTATGATGGCCGCAGCAAGCAATTAACGAAAAAAAGCAGAAAAAAGCACGACCGTTCAAAACTAATTGTACAACGGATTTTGAAAATGGTGATAGTCGTGTTTTGTCGACAAATAATGGGCTGTTTTTTAAGCCTGTTTCGTTGTGTAAACAATATCAAGTCAAATCAAAGGATGCAAAAAAAGCCAATGCGCAGACACATTGGCTTTTTGACCTGCTCAGGATTAATCAGGCGGGTCAGAACTCACCAGGAAAATTCTATTGCACCTGCACGATGAACTGGCTACGCAAGTCTTGCACCATTTTCTTGATAGTGGCTTGCATGGCCTGATGGTCGTTGGGGGTGCATACACGACTGCCTTCCTTGCCGCTTTTAAATGTGCGTTTGATGATGACCTGTTTGTCATTGTGCGTATATTTTGCCTGATACTCAAAAAACGCAGTGCGCATATCGACATCCTTGGGGACATACAGTATTTTTGCTTGCGCGGGAAATTGATATACGGCTTCTTCGACGAAATTGTTTTCGGGGCAAATGAAATCCTGCGTGCGTTCCACTTCAGCCGTTAAACCATAAATGCTATTGGCCATACCTGCATACAGGCTGCTATTGGCAGCTATACCAACTGTGCCTGGAAGGTAAGTCCAGTTGTCGACTTTGCCTTTGAGCTTGAATTCATACTGGTCTTGGCTTCCCTTCAGGTCACCCAGTTGTACAGTGCCTTTGCCGGTCATGCCATAGCCTTTCAGTATGTTTTCCACAGCAAGTTCCTGATCGTTGATGCGCCAGTTGCTTTGTTCATAGCGCGTCGGTTCGGCCGACTGGCCCGTATCTTCGCGTGCAAATTCAAACTGGGCTGCACCTTCGGTCGAAATGTTGACCTTGTAGTTGCTGCTGGTCTTGAAGAATTCTTTTGTCGGTGTCCTGCCAATTTCACCGGTCCTGGTCAGGATGGCAGGTTTATCCCAGACTGAAAAAGGTAAATAGCCGTGATTGACATCGATGGCGGTTGAGTCAAGATAAAGGTTCAGGCTGGGGATAAAGGTAATGGCATGGTTGAGCTGACCCAGGTTGGCAACAGGTGACAGTTTAAAAGAGTCGCCAGAATTGATCAGTACCGGGGTACTGTCTATTCCTGCAGCGGCCAACATGGCTTCCATCAGACTGGTGTGGTCTTTGCAGTCGCCATACAGGTTGTCCAGAATTTCATCTGCATTGTGTGGCACCAGCCCGCCATTTCCGATGTACACGGCAACATAGCGAATATTTTTTCTTACCCAGTCGTAAATGGCATAGGCCTTATCACGTGGATTGTTGATGCCTTTGGTAAGTTCTGCAGTCTTTGCCTTGATCTTGGCATTTGCCTTGGTCGTCAGGGCCGCTGTCTGGTAATAAGCCTTGCCGAGGCTCGCATAATCCGTGAAAGTAGAAACTACCAGTTGCTTTCCATAGTCTGCATAACTGACTGAAGATGATTCTATGCGCGGATTGTCAGAGGGCAGATAATCCCAGCGATACACCGTGCGACCATTTTGGTTGACGCGGGGCGCGGCGGCAAAACCATCTTCCTGGCTAAGCAAAGGCATGTCGGCAGGCATATCGTAAATCATGGTCAGCTGTTTGGTGGGAACATAACGGCTAGGTGTGTAATCACTGAATTGCCCCGGGAACATTGCTGTCTTGCGGGTTTTGCTGTGTCTTGAATAAATTTTATCGCCGACTGCAACTTCGGGATAAATCACTACCCTGACTTGCATGTCCTGAAACATGGGCGCACCGCTGTATGCAGGCTCTTGCTGCAATTTTATTTGCTCTGGTTTGACGTGGACTTTTCGGCCGTCAGGCTTTTCTACATAGGCTTCCAGTAATTCCAGGGTTTCCAGACTTTGGTTGAAAGACCATTGACGTTGTGACTGAGATACTACTGCGCGTTCTTCGTTGATTTGTACGTAACTCTCTACGGTTACTGCATAGCTACCATCCTTATTGACGACAAAGGATTGTATTTCTTTCAGAATAGTGATGGATTTGTCTGTGCCATCATCTTTAGCGATGCCTGGGGTGCTGGCGAAATTGAGAATGCAGAAAACAGCGAGCAGATATTTTTTCATGTATGTGTATGCTTGAGATTTTTTGTCAGAACGTATTCTTGTAAATGAAATGAGCGTTGGTTGTGTTTATAGTGTATCGCAAAACACTTCTTTATTTGACAACTTCCTTGCTCAATTATTCGATTGAAATTGCATGGGAAGAAAGACAATGCCATGCATTTCGACTACCTGACCCTTGGCCTTGAAGCCGAAGCGCTCATAGACGGGGATGGCATTCAGAGAAGAATTAACGGTGAAACTAGTGCTTTGTCCTTGGGACGCAGCGTATTGACGGGCGTGTTGCCATAAGACTGTCGCTAGCCCTTGCCCCTGAAATGCCGGGGCGACGAACATATGAAACAAGTGGCTATGGTCGCGTAGGGCAATGAAGCCAGCCAGCGTATCATCCTGCATGGCAAGGATGAAGTGGTAGCGGCTATCTGCAAGATAGGCCTGCTCGGCGGTAATCGACACCGATTGATGAAATAAATCGGCACCACTACCGTCAGGGTTGATACTGAAGTCTTTGGCAAACAACATGATCAGATCGCTGATGATCTTTGCGTCTGTAGTCAGACCAGCCCGGAAATGTAAATCATTGCTGATTTCATTACCGGGTTGTTCTTTTTTACGTGACGACATATCTGTGACTGTCATGCCGCACCGTCAAGCCATGCCGATTGCATCAATGAAAATGCGTGGCACCAGGTGTCGGTGTGTCATCCGGCATTTCTGTATGGACCAGGTCACTTTCGCGGTCGGCAAACAGCGGGCTGCCGCAATCATCGCAAAATTCCATCGCAAAGATTTCTTCCAACTGGATGATGTCGGTAACGCCGCATTCTTGCAGGATGCCGGGAATCTCGCCAGCCAGTTGTTCGTTGTCATCCAGATTGACCGCGATGATCTGGTCTTCAGCCTGGTACAAGGGCCAGACCACGCCATACACGACTTCCGGTTCATCGCGCAGGCAAAAGCTGACACGGTATTCATCGATTTGCCCCGGGTTTTCCTGTTCACCAAACGAGGCAATGATGACGCTGAACTGGTCAGCCTCTTTACCCAGCGTTTGGGTCAGGTAGAACATGGCTGAACGTATGGTGGCAGGCCGTATCTTGATATCCGCTTCGCGACAGGCGGTGTAATAGGATTCGGGCAGCAAGACTTCAATGCCACATCCTGGCAACAGGCGCTTGAATGTGGTTTCAGTCTCTTGTTGCCATTGCAGCAGGGCATCACTCTTGGCCTGCACGCAATCAAACGGCGCATCGATGGTTTGCCATTGGAACAAAGGCTTGCCAACAGGTACGGCCAACACCCCCAGCACATAGCGTATATCTGCCAGAAAGGGGACGGTCTTTGCGCGTTCTGCTTCTACCGGGACAGTCGCCTGCTTGAGCATTGCCACACCCTGACGTTCCAGCAGGGCGAAGGTTTCCACGTGATTGCGTGGCAACTGGTCAATGGAATACAAACTGGGTAGCAGTCGCAATTGGGTATGCCCGGCCAGCAAGTGGGCAGACAATTGTGCACTGAGCAGGTTTAATGCCTCTACCGGTATGCTGCCAGAGGTGATTTCAAAACGTGTCCAGGCCAATACCGGTGCGGCAATCAGCAGGCAGGTATAGGGCTGACCCTCATACTCAAAAGTGTTGCAGGTGCTGGTGGATTCCAGTGTCTCGGTCAAGACTTCATAGCCATTCGGGTGTGACTGAAATAAATGTTCAGTCGCGGCGTCCAGCATGTCCTGATGATGTTGCCTGAGATTTTTGGTGACCAGTGCATCCAGCCTAGCTTGCCAATCCAGGTCTTCGACCCGGCTGGCTGATTGCGCTACGGCCAGCGCAAGATTGACAACGCGTTGACTTTCAGCGGCTAGTTTGAAACGATTTCTTTTTATCGGACGACGCATACTGAAATAGAGTAGAGAGGAGTAAGCCCATTGTAACGGCAATCGGCTAGTGTCGTGTTGCACGCAGATTGATGCTTATAAAATCGCGAATTTTTCGTTGGGACAAGGAAAAAACCGCAGCAATACAGAGGTATTGCGAGGATTTTTGACGCAGTATCGGCGGAAAAGGCGCATTTCATAAGTGGCAAGAAGAGTGCAGCAATGCGCTAGTCCCTAAGGTGAATGAAATTATTTCTTAGCGTATTGTGTTTTTCCGAACAGTACTTCTTTTGCCTTGTCGTTATCCAATGGTTTGCGTAAATCGGCCAATACCTGCACGCCACGTTGTACAGCAGGGCGTTTGCTGATGGTATCGAACCAGCGTTTGGCATGCGGGAACTCTACCCAGTCTACACCCTGATTGGCGAAAGAGCGCGTCCAGGGGAAAGTGGCAATGTCGGCAATCGTATAGTCATCGCCAGCCAGGTAGGCAGTTTTTTCCAGTTGTTTATCAATCACGCCATAAATGCGTTTGGTTTCATTGGTATAGCGATTGACGGCATATTCAATCTGCGTCGGCGCATACATGCGGAAATGATGCGCCTGGCCCAGCATGGGACCGACACTACCCATCTGGAACATCAGCCACTGCAGGGTGTCATATTTTTCCCTGTCGGTTTTGCCCAGGAACTGGCCGGTTTTTCCTGCCAGATACAATAAGATGGCACCGGATTCAAACAGGGAAATCGGTTTGCCATCAGGACCATCAGCATCAACGATGGCGGGGATCTTGTTATTGGGTGAAATCGCCAGGAAATCCGCCTTGAACTGGTCGCCATCGCCGATATCTACCGGGATAGCACGGTAAGGCAAGCCGCATTCTTCCAGCATGATGTGTACTTTGTGTCCGTTGGGAGTCGGCCAGGAATAAACGTCTATCATTGCTTTCCTCTTTGCATGGTTGATGAAAACAGCATGCATCCATTATGCATAGATTCGGACATTTGTGCTTCAGTTGCCGGTAAATACTATTTTTACCTCCGCAGACCTACGTGCTCTCACTTCTCACGCTACGGCTGACCTTCAGTGCCGGTGACACAGATAGCCTGGTCCAAGCCTATGATGCTATTGTTTAACTTTGTCTCTTGTTGACCAATTCCCGCAGCATCTTATGAAAAATAACGCGCTTTCTTCCTTCTTGGCTCTGCATGTAGCAGTTTTCCTTTTCGGAGCGGCGGGGGTAGTGGGCAAGCTGCTGGCAACGGGTGCACTGTTGCTGGTGTTTGGTCGTACCTTGTTTGCCGCGCTGAGTTTGTTGCCACTGCTGGCCTTGCAGGGGCAATTGCATTTTCGAGGCATTCCCAAGACCGTGATTCTGTGCGGGGTATTGCTGGCCATGCACTGGCTGACTTTTTTCGCCTCTTTGAATTTTGCGCCGGTTGCTTTTGGTCTCATGGGTTTTGCCAGTTTTCCTTTATTTGTCGCCTTGCTTGAACCCTGGTTTTTTAAAGAAACCAGGCGCGCATCAGATGCCTGGGCTGCGCTACTGGTGGTGACAGGCATGGTGGTGATGGTCAGTGATGCATCCTGGAACGGAGGCGCGGTCATTGCGCTGGCGCTGGGCATTTTGTCGGGCCTTAGTTTTGCATTTTTGGCGATGGCGAATCGCTGGCAGGGAGGGCAGATTCCTGCATTCAAACTGGCATTCCTGCAAAACGGCGTGGCTGCACTGGTGCTTTTGCCGTGGGTACTGGGCTTGGGTGTAATGTCTGACGTTGCACCACAGACCTGGTATGGGCTGGTGTTGCTGGGTGTTGTTTTTACTGCCTTGTCACATGGATTGTTCATGTTCAGCCTGCGCCGCTTGTCTACCAGTTTCGCCAGTCTCATGACTTCGCTGGAGCCTGTTTACGGCATGTTGCTGGCTTACTTTTTTCTGCATGAAACGCCAAGCATGCGCGAATTGATTGGTGCAGCCATTGTGCTTGCAGCGACTGCGTATGCTAGTTATCAACATGAGCGGCATTAGGTACGGTTTTTTTCTGCGGCTGGTTTTGGAATCTATTGTCAGCACGCATTGTCGGTGCACATTATTTCCTGTTTTTGTAGTGGCGTTACTTATCGGTTTTAGTACTGTTGGAAAAAGTAGACAAAATAATCTAGACAAATTAATCTAGACCATATATTCTACATTCACATCAACACGAGCCATCAGCAAGCCATGACCAAAAATACCTCGCGCAAACCTACCGCCGCAGAACTCGACTTACTGCGCCTGATCTGGCAAACCGGGCCGGCAACAGTCAAGGAAGTGCATCAGGCTGCCATCAAAGACCGGCCAGAATTAAGCTATGCAACGGTTTTGCGCCTGATGCAGGTCATGCATACCAAGGGCTTGCTCAACAGGGATGAAGAGCAGCGCTCGCACATCTATGCCGCAGCACAGGCCCAGGATTCCTTGCAGACCAATCTCTTGAAGGATTTGATACACAAGGCGTTCTCCGGTTCGGCAAAAGACCTGGTCATGGCCGCTCTGCGCGGACATGTCAGCAAGGAAGAGCGGGCCGAGATACAGAAATTGTTGAATGAGGAAAAAAAATGAATCAATTTCTTCCATCCCTTATCAACGCCCTGGGTTGGGCCTTGCTGCACTTTGTGTGGCAAGGCCTGTTGATCGCCTTGTTCCTGGCCCTGCTGTTGAAGTGCATCGGCCCTGCTCAGGCAAGGGCTCGCTATGTCGCCAGTTATATTGCATTGCTGACCTGTATGGTGCTTCCAGCCAGAGAGTTTTGCTCGCGCCTGGGCGTCAGCTATTCCAGTATGGAAGCAGGGGGAATGAGCGATTTGCCGATTCGTCTTGGTTTGAATCAGTCAAGTTGGATGAATGTATCAGCCTGGCTGGAAATGCATCTGAGCGATATCGTAGTGGCCTGGCTGATATGCGTCGCCTTACTGGCTGTGCGCATGGGTGCTGGCTTGCTATGGATAGGCAGTTATGCCAGTTCCCGGCGCAGCAAGCCAGACCTGTGGTGGCAGGCACGCATCGATCAACTGAGCCAACAATTTCAGATTCAGGGCAAGGTAGTGCTGCGTGTCGTGGATGACCTGAATACACCTTTGGTCGTGGGTATTTTTCGCCCGATGATCTTGCTGCCGGGCGCCATGCTGAGCGGCATGCCGGTCGATCTGCTGGAAATGCTGGTGGCGCATGAAATGGCCCATATAAAGCGTCATGATTATTTACTGAACCTGGTTCAGTCCACGATAGAGATGCTGCTGTTTTACCACCCGGCAGTATGGTGGATATCCAGACAGATCCGTCATGACAGAGAAGAAATTGCGGATGATCTTGCCGCAAGAGTCACAGGCGAACCGCGGCGTCTTGCTCTTGCACTTTCTGAATTGGCCAACTTCCAGTTCACAACCCCTCAACTAGCCCAGGCGGCACATGGAGGAAATCTTATGTCTCGTATTAAACGTTTGCTTAAGCCAGAAGTGAAAAGTACAGGTCTGCGCGGTATGTTTGGTGTATTGGGCTTAGCTGCAAGTACCGTCGTCTATGCTGCACATGCGGTTTCCGTTATACCGGTTGCTGCATTGGAAACGACATCCGCTTCACAATTGCTGGCGACGGCAAATCCAGTAGCACCACAGCTTGAAAAACAACTCGAACAGCAACTCGATTCTGACGCCATGCCCAAAAAAGAAATTAAACTGGTGTCGCTGCAAACTAAAGACAAGGAAAAAACAAAACCTGCGTCTGAAGAAAAAAATTCGGTCCAGTCGGCAGATGCAACGAAGATTGATGCCGACGCTCCCCAGGTAAAAAACAGGCTTGCTGCTGACACAGCCAAAAACCGTTTCGATTTCACTTCCTGTTATCCAAAATATCCGAGAAGTGCCTTGCGTAACGGAGAAACCGGTGTAACGTCACTTGCATTTTTGGTCAAAGCCAATGGTTTGATTGATGATGTGACCGTGCTTGATTCCAGCGGAAACCTGTCATTGGATGCCGCCGCAGCGCAGGCTTTTAGAGGATGCAAGGTCAAGCCTGCGGTAGTGAATGGGAAAGCGGTTGCACTTCGGTCAAAAATCAGATTTATATGGAAACTGAGTTGATTCGCATATCGCTCTTTATTGCGACGTGATTTCTAATGTGAGCCCAAATACATCCGGGGGATAAATGAACGAGTTTCTTCCTGTTCTTGTGAATGCACTTGGCTGGACACTATTGCACTTTATTTGGCAAGGCAGCCTGATTGCTCTGGCGCTGGCTTTATTGCAGACTCTGATTGGACATCGCCATCTCAGATTGCGTTATGTCAGCAGTTACATTGCTTTGCTTGCCTGCATTATTGTGCCAGCAAGGGAGTTGTATTTGCACCTGGGGACCTCTGCAACTGGCAGGGACGTACAGGTATTGAGCGAGATGTTGGTTTATCCGGTGTGGAATTCAAACGGAACGATGAACATATCAGCCTGGCTGGAAATGCGTCTGAGTGACATTGTAATAGCCTGGCTGATATGCGTTGCCTTACTGGCCGTGCGCATGGGTGCTGGCCTGCTATGGATAGGCAGTTATGCCAGTTCCCGGCGCAGCAAGCCAGACCTGTGGTGGCAGGCGCGCGTCGATCAGTTGAGTAATCAATTCCGGATTCAGGGCAAGGTAGTGCTGCGTGTAGTGGATGATCTGAATACACCTTTGGTCGTTGGTATTTTTCGCCCGATGATCTTGCTGCCGGGCGCCATGCTGAGTGGCATGCCGGTCGACCTGCTGGAAATGCTGGTGGCGCATGAAATGGCCCATATCAAACGTCATGATTATTTGCTGAACCTGGTTCAGGCCACGATAGAAATGCTGTTTTTTTATCACCCGACAGTATGGTGGATATCCAGACAGATCCGTCATGACAGAGAAGAAATTGCGGACGATCTTGCCGCAAGAGTCACAGGCGAACCGCGGCGTCTTGCTCTTGCACTTTCTGAATTGGCCAACTTCCAGTTCACAACCCCTCAACTAGCCCAGGCGGCACATGGAGGAAATCTTATGTCTCGTATTAAACGTCTCGTCAAACCTGAAGTAAGCACAATCAACTGGAAGGCCGCGCTTGCCATTCTGGGTATCACTACCAGTTGCCTGGCCGTGTATGCGCAGGCAAATGTCCCGGTAGCAGCAGTTGCGATAGTCGCATCAACCGAAATCAGCCAGCAAGTCATGGATGCAGCAAAATTGGCAAATGAAAGAGATGGGGATAAAAAGCCAATCATCGATTTTAAAGACTGCAGGCCAGAATATCCCCGGGCGTCAATCCGTCGTGAAGAAACGGGAGTTGTCCAGACATCGGTATTGGTTGCTTCCGATGGACAGATATTAAAAGCCAAAGTGGATCGTTCAACAGGCTTCCCGGATTTGGATAATGCTGTTACTAGCGCTCTTGAAAACTGTGCCGTCAAGGCGATTCCAGGGCAAGTAAAAGGCGAAAATGCCATGCTGTGGGTGAAATTACAGTATGTCTGGAAATTGAAGTAAGTATCAGGCTTTGCTGGTGGCAGCGTGGCTGCCGCCAGCTTCCAATTAAAGATAACGAAGATCAAAATTAATAGATATGATGTTTCGCCATTTCAGATTTTTTCTCCTCGTATTGCTTTCCGTTAGTGCAGAAGCAGGCACATTGCCTGCCTATCCCTTTATTCACGTCAACGGCAGCGCTACGATCACTTTGCCAGCCGATGTTGCCGAGATGGATTTTGAACTGACTGCTTTCGAAGCTGGTGCAGACGAAACGCTGACACAGTTAAATACCCAATCCAATGAAGTGCTCGAATTTTTGTTGAGCCATCACATTGCTTCAATTGATATTGAGGCACACGACACCAGGAAATTGGTCAGCGCGAATGAAATGCAGGCAAATGAGCTGCGCCTGCAACGTCACCGCCTGATCAGGACGTTTCATATCTATGTCAAAAATCTGGAGCAATGGAACGTAATGACGCAATATCTGCTTTCCAGACCTTATCTCGGCAATTTCTCAGTGCGCTTTGGGCGTACGGACTATGCGCAAATTGAACATCAACTGACAGCTAAAGCGGCAGACAATGCCAGGGACAGGGCGAAGGAATTGGCTGCGGGTTTCTCTGTCAAACTGGTGGGGCCAACCGCAGTTTCCGAACAGGCTTTGAGTCGGATAGACAGTGAGCTTGGGCTGGATGGGGCTAGACTGGTACAAACGAATTCCAGTGCTGGTGACAAACCTACCATGACAGATCTGTCTTTGCCAGGCGCATTGATGTACAAGAAATCCGTCAACGTGATTTTTCGTACCCGATGATGTCGAGTTGATGTGTTGTGCGCAATTCATGGGCCTATTGAATTGCGCACAAACCTCAAATAAGTCTTGAATATTTAAGATCGCGTAATCGGCAAACCCAGGTCTTCATTCAAACTGATGTGCTTTGCCAGCTCCAGTTTGGCGATCGCATTTCTGTGTACTTCATCCGGACCGTCTGCCAGGCGTAAAGTGCGGTTGCCAGCCCATTGTGCAGCCAGCGGAAAATCGCCGGAAACGCCACCCGCACCGTGGGCTTGTATGGCCCAGTCCAGCACTTGCTGCGTGACATTCGGTGCCAGGACCTTGATCATGGCAATTTCTGCCTGTGCATGCTTGTTGCCGACCGTATCCATCATGTAGGCAGCCTTCAGGGTCAGCAGGCGCGCTGTATCGATTTGTATGCGTGATTCGGCAATGCGCTCACGCCAGATGCTTTGTTCAGAAATTTTCTTGCCAAAGGCAGTGCGGCTGTTCAGGCGCTTGCACATCAATTCCAGCGCACGTTCTGCCACGCCTATGGCGCGCATGCAGTGATGGATGCGGCCTGGGCCAAGGCGACCTTGTGCAATTTCGAAACCACGGCCTTCACCCAGAAGGATATTCGATGCCGACACGCGCACGTTTTCAAACAGGATTTCGCAATGGCCATGTGGCGCATCATCGTAACCAAAGACGGGCAGAGGGCGGACTACGGTGATGCCCGGGGTTTTGGCGTCGACCAGTATCATCGACTGTTGTGAATGGCGGGCGGCAGTGAAATCGGTCTTGCCCATCAGGATGTACACAGAACAACGCGGGTCACCGGCGCCGGATATCCACCATTTGTGGCCATTGATGACATAGTCAGCGCCATCGCGGTCGATACGGGTTTCGATATTGGTGGCGTCTGATGAGGCGACGCCAGGTTCAGTCATGGCAAAGGCAGAACGGATTTCACCGCGCAACAGTGGTTCCAGCCATTGTTTTTTGTGTTCTTCGCTGCCATAGCGTTCTATGGTTTCCATATTGCCGGTGTCTGGGGCGGAACAGTTGAATACCTCTGGTGCCCAGCCAACACGGCCCATGATTTCGCACAGCGGGGCGTAATCCAGGTTTGACAGGCCTTCTGGCGCACGGACCGATTTTGGTAAGAATAAATTCCACAAACCTTGCGCACGTGCTTTCGGTTTTAAATCTTCTATGATCTGGGTGGCGATCCAGCGATTACCTTTTTCCAGGCCATTGCGGTCTATTTCTTCCTTGTAGGCTTTTTCATTCGGGTAGATATGTTCATCCATGAAACGCAAGAGCCGGCCTTGCAAGTCTTTACAGCGATCTGAGTATTCGAATTCCATGTTGTCTCCAATGATATTGTTCGTTTTGCGCTACTGTGGATCTGAAAGAATTTACCGCCTGAATTTATAATTGTTTTTTAGCGTAACTCCAGCCCAGTTCCGCCATGGGACGGGCTGCTTCGCCAGATTTTTTTGCCTGGGCACTGGATGCCGTGCCATCGACATAGCGCTTCATGATGCCTTGCAAAATCCCCGCCATGCGGAACAGGTTATAGGCCAGATAGAAGTTGAAATCTTCCTGACGTATGGTCTTGCCAGTGCGTTCGCAATATTTGGCGATGTATTCCTGCTCATTGGGGATGCCCATGCCCTTGTGATCAAGACCGGCAATGCCACGGAACTGGCCAGGTGTCACATGCCAGCTCATGCAGTGATAAGAAAAATCAGCAAGTGGATGACCGAGTGTCGACAGTTCCCAATCCAGTATTGCCATGATGCGTGGCTCGGTCGGGTGGAACATCATATTGTCGAGGCGGTAATCACCATGCACGATACTGGTGTCGTCACCAGGCGGAATATTATGCGGTAGCCATTCTATGAGCTTGTCCATGGCTTCGATTTTTTCAGTTTCGGAGGCACGATACTGCTTGGTCCAGCGGTCTATCTGGCGGGCAAAATAATTGCCAGGCTTGCCGTAATCGGCCAAACCTATGGCGGCATAGTCTATGGTATGCAATTGGGCGATGACGCGGTTCATTTCATCGTAGATATCTGCCCGTTGCGCAGGCGTCATGCCGGGCAGGGATTGATCCCACAGTACACGACCATCGACAAATTCCATGATGTAAAACGCGCGACCTATGACGTCTTCATCGGTGCACAATGCATATTGGCGTGCAGCCGGAAAGCCTGCCTTGTTCAAGGCATTCATGACCTTGAATTCACGTTCTATGGCATGGGCAGAAGGCAGCAGTTTGGCGACAGGTCCAGGTTTGGCACGCATCACATAGCGTTGGTCGCCTGCACTGAGTTTGAAAGTGGGGTTGGACTGGCCACCCTTGAATTGCTCAACCACCAGCTTGTCTGCCAGCGAGGCATCGAAACCCTCAACATGCTGGCGCATATAGTCTGCCAGCGCTGCCACATCAAATTTCTGACGCTCGGCCACCGGCATGGTGCCCATGAATTCTTCAAACATCGGTGTCTCCCAATTGTTTCAGTTTTAGTATGATCTTACGCCTGGCGCAGGTGAATGTGCTGGATGGGCTAAAACTATTCTAACTCAAATAATAGAACGTTCGTACTATTTATTGTGTGCTTATGCTATTTGTTTATTTTTCAATGACGGTATTGATGATAGTTAGTGGACTGTAACAGTTTGAAAGCAAAGAGTTTGTCGTTGCGAACGGTTCTTGCTCTTAGTGGAAGGTGGGGGCAGTTGCGTAGCGATTTGTCTGTTTTGAAGACTTGCTTAAGAAGAGGCGTTTCAAGCTCCTTCCCCTTCAAGGGGAAGCTTGGGATGGGGATGGGTTTCTGCCGCAAATACATTTATCGTCAATTGACCGAAACCCATCCCCACCCTGACCCTCCCCTTGAAAGGGAGTGGATTTGTCAGTAATTCCTGCTAAAACAAACTATATTGTTCAAAGCAGATTCAACACCCCATCCAGCCCGACAAAATTCAATGCCACATCTGCCTGCGCCCGCACCACAGGCTTGGCCCTGAATGCGACTGACAAGCCAGAAACTTTCATCATCTTCAAATCATTTGCGCCGTCACCCATGACGATGGCCTGGCTGGTGGAAATGCCCATTTCGGCGCAGACGCGTTCGACGGTTCTTTGTTTTTCATCCGCATCAACGATGGTGCCGACGACTTTGCCGGTCAGTTTGCCATCCTGGATTTCAAGTACATTGGAGTGGGTGTAGTCGAGGTTCAGGCGTGATTTCATGCGGTCGGTAAAGAAGGTGAAGCCGCCGGACACCAGCAAAGTCTTGAGGCCGGCTTGCTGTATGGCCTTCAGCATCTGGCCTGCACCCAGGGACAGTTGCAGGCGTTCGTCATACACGCGTTGCAGGGCGCTGGCATCCAGGCCTTTGAGCAGGGCAACGCGACGGGTCAGGCTTTCCTGGAATTCCAGTTCGCCGCGCATGGCGGCTTCGGTGATTTCGGCCACTTGCGGTTTCAGGCCCTGCATGTCGGCTATTTCATCAATGCATTCTATGGTGATCAGGGTTGAATCCATGTCCATGGCGACCAGTTTGAAATCGGCCAGAGCAAGTTGCTGGTCCAGGGCAGTGATGTCCAGTTGTGAGGCAAAGCAGCGTTCGCGTATGGCGGTCAGTGCCTGCTCATCACATTCAGCTTCATCCAGGCGCACTGCCTGAGCATTCAGTTGCACCAGTTTTGCTTTGGTCTGGCTGGCGATGTCCTGAATGAGTGCAGTGTAATTGCTGAGCGTGTTGTTCAAGCCTTGTATGGTCAAATGCATGGTCGTCTCTTATATTCAGTAAATTTAATGCAGCGCTTTGATGGTGGCCTTGATCTGGGCTACACGGCTGGCCAGGTCGGGCATGGCGGCTGTGATGCGCAACTTGTCCTGACCATTCAGTTTGATGTGCTTGTTTTTTTGCACCAGTTCTATGATGCGCATGCCATCTATCGGTGGCTTGGGTTCAAACTGCAGGGTCGCGGCTTCGCTATGGGCATCGATCTTGATGATGCCCAACGGCTTGGCGGCGACGCGCAGTCTATGCGTTTCCAGTAGGGACTTCACGGGTTCGGGCAGCTTGCCAAAGCGGTCTATCATTTCTTCCTGCATGTCATCAATGCCGTTGGCGCTGTTGCAATTGGCCAGGCGTTTGTAGATGGACAGGCGTTCATGCACATCGCCACAGAATTCATTCGGCAGCAGGGCAGGGATGTGCAGGTTGATTTCTGTCGTGCTTGACAATGGTGCGGCCAGATCAGGTTCCTTGCCATTCTTCAGTGAGCGTACTGCTTCACTCAGCATGTCGGAATACATCTGGAAACCAATTTCATGCATTTCGCCAGACTGGTTATCACCCAGCACTTCTCCGGCACCACGAATTTCCAGATCGTGCATGGCCAGGTAAAAGCCGCTACCCAGTTCTTCCATTTGCTGGATGGCTTCAAGCCGGCGATTCGCCTGCTTGGTCAGGCTTTGCACATCATGTACCAGCAAATAGGCATAGGCCTGGTGGTGGGAGCGACCTACGCGGCCACGCAATTGATGCAACTGCGCCAGGCCGAATTTGTCAGCCCTGTGCATGATGATGGTATTAGCGGTTGGTACGTCGATACCGGTTTCAATAATAGTGGTACACAGCAAGATATTATGGCGCTGGGCCACAAAGTCACGCATGACTTTTTCCAGGTCACGCTCATGCATCTGACCATGTGCCACGATCACGCGCGCTTCTGGCAGCAGGGCTTCCAGCATGGCCTTGCGGTTTTCTATGGTCTCAACTTCATTGTGCAGGAAATACACCTGGCCACCGCGTTTCAGTTCACGCAGACAGGCTTCGCGGATGACAGAATCATCTTCACCGCGTACAAAGGTTTTGATCGCCAGCCGTTTTTGCGGCGCAGTGGCGATGATGGAAAAGTCACGCAAACCTTCCAGCGCCATACCCAGGGTGCGTGGTATCGGTGTTGCTGTCAGCGTCAACACATCGACTTCGGCGCGCAGGGCCTTCAGGGCTTCTTTCTGGCGCACGCCAAAACGGTGTTCTTCGTCGATGATGACCAAGCCAAGTCGAGAGAATTTGACATCAGCGGACAGCAATTTATGCGTGCCAATGACGATGTCGATGGTGCCGTCGCCCATGCCCTTCATGGCCAGGCTGATTTCCTTGCCGGAGCGGAAGCGCGATAGTTCAGCAATCTTCACTGGCCAGTTGGCAAAGCGGTCGGCAAAGGTTTGGGCATGCTGTTCGGCCAGCAAGGTGGTGGGTGCCAGGATGGCGACTTGCTTGCCACCCATGACGGCAACAAAGGCCGCCCGCAAGGCCACTTCCGTCTTGCCAAAACCAACATCGCCGCAGATCAGTCTGTCCATGGGCTTACCCGAGGTCATGTCGCCAATCACGGCGGTGATGGCGGCTGCCTGGTCTGGGGTTTCATCAAAGCCAAAACTGTCGGCAAAGGCTTCATAGTCACGCGCAGAATATTCAAAGGCGTGGCCCTGGCGCGCGGCGCGGCGGGCATACAGGTTCAGCAATTCGGCGGCGGTATCGCGGATTTGCTGCGCGGCTTTTTTCTTGGCTTTTTCCCATTGGCCTGAACCCAGGCTGTGCAAGGGTGCATCATCTGGCGAAGCACCGGAATAGCGCGAAATCACATGCAGTTGCGATACCGGCACATACAGCTTGGTGTCTTTGGCATATTCCAGATGCAGGAATTCGGTTTCGCCTTCACCCAGATCCATACTGATCAGACCCATGTAGCGGCCTATGCCATGGTTGCTATGGACGACGGGATCACCGATTTTCAACTCTGACAGGTCGCGCACCATGTGCTCGACCTGGGTGACGGCTTCCTGTTTTTTGCGGCCTATGCGTTTGCCACTGCCGGCATACAACTCGGCTTCGGTAATGAAGCCCAGGCCATCTGCCAGCACAAAACCGGCGTGCAGCGGGGCCACACCCAGCATCAGTTTGGCGTCTGCCGTGGCAAAGTCGGTATAGCCTTCGCACAGGCTCAGGCGGATATCGTATTCAGTGAAATACTGTTGCAGGGTTTCACGCCGGCCCAGGGTTTCGGCGCAGATCATCACGCGTTTATCTGTTTGCAGCAGGAAAGAACGCAGGTTTGTCAGTGGATCGTCAGCACGGCGATTGACGGCTATATCCGGTAAAAAGCTGGAGACTTCTGAGGCGGCAGCTGCCTTGTCTGTTTCGGCGATGGTCCAGCGTGCCAGCGGTTTCATGGCGGCAAAGAAGTCTTCGTCGCGCAAAAATACGGTTTCTGGTACCAGTACCGGACGTTCGCGGTCAGACTTTAAAAACTGGTAGCGTGAGCGGGTATCGTTCCAGAAGCGTTTGATGGCATCGTCAATATCGCCGATCAGTGCAAAATGCGGGGCTTCGGGCAGGTAATCAAACAGGGTGGCGGTTTGTTCGAAAAACAGCGGCAGATAATATTCTATACCGGCTGAAGGTATGCCATTGCCTATGTCCTTGTAGATGGACGAACGCGAAGGGTCGCCTTCAAAGGTTTCACGCCAGCGGCTGCGGAAGGCTGCCCGCGCCGGTTCATCCATGGGGAATTCGCGTCCCGGCAACAGGCGTACTTCCGGTACCGGGTACAGCGAACGCTGGGTGTCGGCATCAAAAGTGCGTATGGTTTCTATGGTGTCGCCAAACAGGTCGAGACGGTAGGGCAGGGGCGAACCCATGGGAAACAGGTCGATCAGGCCGCCGCGCACTGAATATTCACCCGGCGACATGACCTGGTTGACATGGCTGTAACCGGCCAGCGTCAATTGTGTTTTCAGCCTGGCTTCATCAAGGCGGTCCCCTTTTTTGAAAAAGAAGGTGTAGGCTGCCAGGAAAGACGGTGGTGCCATGCGCAGCAAGGCTGTAGTCGCCGGTGCCAGCAAGACATCACAATTACCGTTCTGGATTTCATGCAGGCTGGCCAGGCGTTCTGATACCAGGTCCTGATGCGGTGAAAACGCATCATAGGGCAGGGTTTCCCAGTCTGGTAGCAAATGGCAGCGCAGTTCTGCATTAAACCAGGGGATTTCATCCAGCAGGCGCTGGGCATCTCCCGGATTGGCAACAAAAATGGTCAGCATGCGCTTTTCCAGCTTGAGCGCGGTAGCGGCTTGCGCCAATGCATACGCATCGGAAGAGCCATGCAGATAAGGAAGTGCCAGCCTGTGGCCGGGTTTGGCTAAAGATTTGCTGAAATCAAATGACATTGCGGCTATATGCGGCTATACGAAAGGATGCCGTAAAACGTATTACGGAACAGGATACGCGGTTAAAATGAGCGCCTCATTATAAACGAAGGGGCTCTTTGATATCAGAGAGCGCAAATCGGGATTGTATGGTCGCGGAAATCACATTACAGGATGAACCACGCTATTTTGCACTGATTCCGGCTGCAGGAGTAGGATCTCGCATGGGGGCGGCTACTCCCAAGCAGTATTTGCAACTGGGTGCTAAGACTATTTTGCAACATACGGTCGATGCTTTTTTAAATTTTGTGCCAGTACAGCATACTTTTGTCGTGGTCAGCGCTGGCGACAGTTATGTCGATACGCATTTGCAAACGGCAGAGAAACTGAGCGTGCTGCGCTGTGGTGGTGATACCCGCAGAGATACAGTACGCAATGGCTTGCGCCAGATGGCATTGCAACTGGGTGCTCAATTGAAGGCGGATGACTGGGTATTGGTGCATGATGCCGCCAGGCCGGGCTTGAATCAACACTTGCTGCACCATTTGCTGGACAACCTGGATGGGCACCCCGTTGGCGGCTTGCTGGCCTTGCCGGTGGTGGATACGGTTAAACAGGTGCTTGATGGCAGGGTGAAGACCGTGTCGCGCGACGGCATGTGGTTGGCGCAGACGCCGCAAATGTTTCGCTATCAACTGCTGTGCGATGCCCTGGACCAGACTGAACAGGTGACGGATGAAGCCAGCGCCATCGAGGCCGCAGGCCATGTGCCAGCATTGGTAGAGGGACATCCCTGCAATGCGAAACTGACGCTGCCGGGCGATCTGGCCCTGATTGCCAGATTGATGGGTATTCCATTTGAAGAGAGAAAGATTGATGCAAAATAAGATGCTGCCCTTCAGAATCGGGCAAGGTTATGACTGTCATGCGTTGGTGCCAGGACGCAAACTGATCATCGGCGGTGTGGATATTGCACACCACACCGGCTTGCTGGGTCATTCCGATGCCGACGTGTTACTGCATGCGATTACCGATGCCTTGTTTGGGGCAGCGGCACTCGGCGATATAGGCAGGCATTTTCCAGATACGGATACACGCTTTGCCGGTGCCAATTCACGGGTGTTATTGCGTGAAGCCGTCAGCCGGATTCATGCAGCTGGCTATCAGGTCGGTAATCTGGATGCCACCATCATTGCCCAGGCACCCAAGATGGCACCGCATATTGCGGCCATGGTGGCGAATATTGCCGGGGATTTGCAGGTAGATGTGAATCAGGTCAACATCAAGGCCAAGACCAATGAGCGTCTCGGTTATCTGGGGCGCGAAGAGGGGATTGCTGCCGAAGCGGTAGTGCTGGTTTTTCCCATGGCAAGCGCCTAAACTGGATGTAGTATTTAAAAACAATGGAGGAGATGCAGTATGAAAAGCGAACACCTGAAGAACTTGTTGACCCAGTTACATCAAGAATTGGCTGGTGCCGGTCCGGTTGATGAAGAGTTGAAATCTTTGCTGGAAACGCTGAGTACTGATATCCAGCAGGTATTGACGACATCGAAACATGACGATCCTGTTTTTGCAGCACTCAGCGAACGCTCACAAGCCTTGTCGGCAAAATTTGCGGCCCAGCACCCCAAACTGGAACCTGCTTTGCGTGAGCTGGGTACCATGCTGGAGAAAATCGGTGTGTAGAAAGACTTTTTAGCAAGTCTCGTTTCAGCTATCCCCACAAAACCGCCGTCATGGCGGTTTCGCATTTTCTGTGCCCGGATAAGCGGGTCTCCAGCTTCTGTTTTCCATTTTTTGACGCGCTCAGCAAGAATTTCATGAACATCCTATAATTTCAGTAATTTGTGAAAATTCAGAAAATTCAGAAAATTGGAAGGCTTGAATATGGAAACGCTAAGTCCGCTGACGCAAAGATTCATCCTGCACTTTGGAGAAATGGGGAGCCGTTGGGGTATTAATCGCACTGTGGGGCAGATATATGCCTTGCTTTATGTGCAAGGCCAGCCGCTGAATGCAGATGATATCGCCGAAGCGCTGAGCTTTTCCCGCTCGAATGTCAGTATGGGCTTGAAAGAATTGCAAGCCTGGCGTCTGGTGAAGTTATTGCACAAGCCGGGTGACAGACGCGAGTATTTTGAACCGCCAAAAGATATCTGGGACATTTTCAAGGCTTTATTGGAAGAGCGCCGGCGACGTGAGATAGAGCCAACCCTGTCCATGCTGCGCGATGCCCTGCTGGAAAACCCTGCCAGTGAAGCCGACAAGCTGGCACAGGAACGCATGCGCGACATGTATCAACTGATTGAATTGTCGACTTCCTGGTTTGATGACGTGCAGCGGCTGTCACCCGAAACCCTGGCTTCACTGATGAAAATGGGCTCCAAAGTGAAAACCATACTGGATATCCGCGATAAATTCCGCTTCGGTGGCAGTGCCACAGGCGAAGCGGATGAAGATGCCGCTCCGGCATCAGAAAAGAGGGCATGATGAATGACTCCTCCTCTTTCTTCTTCAGGCGGCCCGGCCGCCTGAACATCCTGCAACTCGGGACATTGCCCTTGTGGGCGGAAATTTTGCTGGCTATCCTGATCAAGCTGATTGTATTGAGTGCCTTGTGGTATGCCTTTTTCTCTCACCCGCAAACCAGCCATATGCGTTTGCCGACACAAAAGATGGAGCAACACCTGCTGGCGTCAGCAGACCGTGCGTTTGCTGACCATCTGGCCGGATCAGCACCGGCAAAGGCAGAAGCTGTAGCGAATGACAAAACTCCACCTGCATTGAAAGACCGCCATGGCACCGATTGAAGAAGTCGTTAACCTGTCGCGCCTGCAATTTGCGGCGACGGCAATGTATCACTTTCTGTTTGTACCCCTGACCCTGGGTTTGTCGTGGATCCTGGTCATCATGGAATCGGTGTATGTGATGACAGGGCGCGAAATCTATAAGGATATGACGCGCTTCTGGGGCAAGCTGTTTGCCATCAATTTTGCCATGGGCGTCACCACCGGCATCACCCTGGAATTTCAGTTCGGTACCAACTGGTCTTATTATTCGCATTATGTCGGCGATATCTTTGGTACGCCGCTGGCGATTGAAGGCATGATGGCGTTTTTCCTGGAATCCAGCTTTGTCGGGCTGATGTTTTTTGGTTGGAATCGCTTATCCAGGCCTGCCCATCTGGGGGTGACTTTCCTGGTGGCACTGGGTTCGAATCTGTCGGCCTTGTGGATTTTGATTGCCAATGGCTGGATGAATAATCCGGTCGGTGCAGACTTCAATTTTGAAACCATGCGTATGGAACTGGTCAGCCTGAAGGAGGTATTTTTCAACCCTGTTGCCCAGGTCAAGTTTGTACATACCGTGGCGGCCGGGTATGTGGCAGCATCGATGTTTGTGCTGGGAGTCTCGGCCTATTATCTGTTGAAGGCCAGGGATACGGCATTTGCCATCCGCTCTTTCGCGATTGCCTCGGCTTTTGGCCTGGCGTCTACCCTGTCGGTGATTGTATTGGGGGATGAATCAGGCTACACCGCCGGTGAGGTCAACAAGGTCAAACTGGCGACCATAGAAGCTGAATGGGATACTGTACCGGCACCAGCGCCATTCACCGTGATAGGTTTGCCCAACGACAAGGAAGAACGCACCGACTACGCCATCAAGATTCCTTACCTGATGGGGCTGATTGCCACCCGTTCTACCGATACCCAGGTGACGGGCATCAAGGACCTGAAGCAGGAAAACCGGGTCCGCATCGTCAATGGCATGAGGGCCTATGCAGCACTCATGCGCTTGAAATCGGGCGATAAATCGCCAGCCGCAAGAGCAGAATTTGAAAGCCTGAAGAAGGACCTGGGCTACGGACTGTTGCTGAAAAAATATACGGCCAATGTCGTCGATGCCACGCCTGCGCAAATCGACAAGGCCAGCCATGATTCGATTCCCAAGGTGGCACCCATGTTCCTTGGTTTCCGGTTGATGGTGGGTTTGGGGGTACTGTTTTTATTCACCTTTGCCACGTCATTTTATTTTTTGATACGCCGTCGTCTGTCGAAACACAGATGGTTACTGAAGCTGGCTCTGTACAGCATCCCCTTGCCCTGGGTAGCGATAGAAACTGGCTGGATCGTGGCGGAATATGGTCGCCAACCCTGGACTATCTCTGGCGTGCTGCCCACGCATCTATCGGCATCGACCTTGCAGGTGAATGACTTGTATTTCAGTCTGGCCGGTTTCATGGGGTTTTATACCATACTGCTGGTGCTGGAGTTATTCCTGATGTTCAAATACGCGCGATTGGGGCCGAGTGCACTGCATACCGGCAAATACCATTTTGAGACAGGCACCGAGCCGGTACTCAATCAAACTGCAAAGGCATAGGGGCGCATCATGTTTGACTATGAAACATTAAAGCTGATCTGGTGGGCCTTTGTCGGTGTGCTGATTATTGGTTTTGCATTGACAGACGGTTTTGATTTTGGTGTCGGCATGCTGCTGCCGTTTGTCGCCAGGACAGATATGGAAAGACGCATCGTCATCAATTCCATAGGACCCACCTGGGAAGGTAACCAGACCTGGTTTATTGCCGCTGGCGGGGCTCTGTTTGCCGCCTGGCCGCTGGCTTATGCGGCGGCTTTTTCCGGGTTTTATGTGGCCTTGATGCTGCTGTTGTTTTCCCTGTTTTTCCGGCCTGTGGGTTTTGATTATCGCAGCAAGGTGCAGGATACGCGCTGGCGTAACGCCTGGGACTGGGCGCTGTTTGTCGGTGGCTTTGTTCCACCCCTGATATTTGGGGTGGCTTTTGGCAACCTGCTGCTGGGCGTACCTTTTCATTATGACGACAGCATGCGGCTGGAATATCTGGGTGGCATCATCGGCTTGCTGAACCCCTTTGGCTTGCTGGCAGGGGCGATCAGTGTCTGCATGCTGCTCATGCATGGCGCGGCTTTTTTGCGCACCAAGGCTGAGGGGGTAGTCCGGGAAAGAGCCAGGAAAGCCTTGCTGATCGCCGCCATCCTGACTTTTACCCTGTTCGCGCTGGCTGGGGTGTGGGTGGCGACTGGCATGGATGGCTATCGCATCGTCAGCATGCCGGATGTGAATACCTCTTTCATGCCAACCATGAAGGTGGCCGAGAAAGCTGCGGGGGCCTGGCTGGACAATTTCCGTCATACGCCGGTGTTGTGGTGCTTGCCACTGACAGGTTTGCTGGCCAGCATTGCCAGCCCACTGTTTGCCTTGAGGAACAGGGATGTGGCTGCTTTCATCAGTAGCGGGCTGGCAGTGGCCATGATTATTTTGACGGCCGGGGTATCCATGTTCCCGTTTGTCATGCCTTCATCGCTGGACCCGTCCAGCAGCCTGACGGTCTGGGATGTCGTGGCCAGCCACAAGAGCCTGGGGGTGATGTTTTGGGTGGTAGTGATTTTCCTGCCGATTATCGTGATGTATACGGCCTGGATATACAGGGTATTGCGTGGTCGGGTGGATGAAGCGCATATCAAGGCGAATGAACATTCTGCATACTGATGCATGAAAGGATGAATGATGTGGTATTTCAACTGGATATTGGGAATAGGCTTGGCGCTGGCTTTTGGTATCATTAATGTCATGTGGCTGGAAGCGAACTATGCTTTTGGCGACCGCGACGAAGCACAGACCAAAGAACGCTTCGAACAGGCGCGACAAGCGTATAAAGAAAGCAGGGAGGGCAAACGTGATGCTTGAGGCTGGCTCTGTTAGAATAACGGGTTAGCCTGAAGGGATGGTGCAGGTGGTCTATATGCCTGTTTTTTTGCCCTTGCCCTCAGTCTCTTTCATTTTTGTCGCATAGAATGCGCAATTACTCATATTACAGCCATGCAAATTTCAAAAAATACCATTGTCAGCCTGAATTACGCCATGTTTAACGCCGAAGGCGCACTCATAGACCAGAATCAGCAACCCATTCTTTACCTGCATGGTGGATATGACAGTATCCTGCCTGCGGTTGAGGCTGCGCTGGAAGGTAAGGTTGCAGGCGACAAGGTGTCCGTGACCCTGGCACCGGAAGACGGTTTTGGTGAAATTGATCCCGGTTTTGTGCGTGAAGAAGACATCAGCGCATTTCCACCGGATATCGAAGTTGGCATGATGTTTGAAACACGTGACCCTGAAACTGAAGAAACCATGCAGTTTCGCGTGACGGTCATCGACGCGGGTATCGTGACGGTGGATGGCAATCACCCCCTGGCTGGCATGACCATCCGTTTTGAAGCAGAAGTTATCGAAGTACGTGAAGCCAGCGATGAAGAAATCGTGCATGGCCATGCGCACGGCGAACACGGCCACCATCACTGATCTGTATTGGTGGGGCTTCGGGTGCAGACCCGGTGAGGAGGGAAGGTTTTCTCTCCTTGTTCCTCTTTCATGACGGCAGGTCTGCTGTAGCAATGTCAGTCCAAATGCAAGCCAAGAGTGTGTATGAAAGACTATTATTTTGTTCTCGGCATCGCCAGTAATGCGAATCTGGCCGACGTTAAAAAAGCCTTCCGTCAAAAGGCTGCAGAGTTCCATCCGGATCGAAACGATTCGGAACTGGCGCCAGAAAAATTCCATGCCGTAAAAGAAGCTTACGATGTCTTGTCGGATGAGGTGGCCCGTGCTGCCTACGATGAAAACAGGCGGCGTAACTTGCTGGATTCGCCACTGGAAACGGCGGGCGAAATCTGGAAAAATTATTTATCAGGAGTATTGCAGTGAAATTGTCGCGTTTTTTTGAAGACCTGATGTCGGTATACAAGGCCGAGTTGGAAGACCTGAAATCCGATTCCGAGGGTAAAAATGTACTCAAGGCCAGGTTGCGCGAAAAGGCAGAACAACTGCCCATGTTATTGCCGATGATGGCCAGCAACCCTGAAATGCTGGCAGTGGCTTTTCATGAGGGTTTCATTTTCATGAACCCACTGGCGCTGGAAGCCTTGTCTGCCAAGGAAGAAAATAAATTGCCTTCGTGGAAGAGCCTGTCGGCGGCAGTCAAGCTGGAACCCTGGGCTGAACCCCTGAGTCGTATTGTTTTGAAAGACCCGGCTGGTGAGGCGTTCCTGGTGGTTGCGGCAGGGCTGGAATACCTGAATCGCAGCCAGCAGACACGTAAGTTGGGTGCCAGTGAGGCGCAGGACGACGAGGATGAAGACAAGGAAGCCAATGAGGCCAATGAAGAATTGAAGGAAAGTGGTGACCTGGATGGCCAGTATGGCCGTCATGGCAGGGATGATGGCGACGACGGTGATGACTACGACCTGGGTGAAGCCGGTGCCGACTGGCTGGCGGAACAAGGCTTTGATCGTAAAGAATAAGGAGTATTGATGAATTATCCCGCATTAATCGAAGCACAGAGCCTGGTCAAGGCTGGCGATATCGCCGGCGCTGAACACGCATTGGCAAACCTGGCCGAAACCGAGGGCGACAAAGCGCTGGTGGCGGCATTGGATGAATTTCCGGCCAAGGATTTGCTGGCCATCATCCGTGAATATGATGCATCCAAGGAATCGCTGGTGAATTTGCTGGTCACGCCGGAACAGTTTGCCCAGGCGGTGGTGTTGGAACGTCGCTATGGCGACCAGACGCATGAACAATTGCGCGGCATGATCAATTCCGTCATTTTCCGTGAAGGTGCTGATCCGGCAGAATTCTTGTATGAAATCGCCGAAGTCGATGGTGGTTACGATGCCCTGGTTGATTATCTGCTGGACCGCACGCAGATGATCGAACATTTCTATCGGTATGCCACGTTTGATCTGTATGAATATGGCGACGAATCCAAAACCCGTGCGCTGGATGATGATTTGCTGAATCTGACCCGCGATACCGAAAGCCTGGCGTCGCCATTGGATATGGCCAACCTGGAAGATCGTGACTGGATGCAGGTTACCTATATCCTGCGCTATGAATTGCCGGAGATTTTCCGGGAAGTGCTGATGAAATTGCGTGCCCGATATAAAGCCTATCAAGCCAGCCTGGCACAGGAGGAGCTGGAAGCCATTGAGGGCGTGGAAGAAGAGCAGGAAGAGCGCCCCAAAAATAATGATGACGGCGATGACAAGGATGATGACGAAGAGTCTGCCCTGTAATCACTGATTCTGTATCTCATTCAGATGCCGGGCATGCGTGGCTGTGCCCGGCGGTCGTTTTGCCTTCATCCTGGAACCATCTGAATACCCATGTCTGAAAACACTTTCGAAATTGCGCTGCTGGATAATCGCCCGTTCTTTGAATCGGCATTGCGTTATGGCGTGCAAAAGGCCATTATCAGTTCCACGAAAATTGCGGCAATAGAAGCAGAAGCACCCAAGGGCATGGTGCAGATTGCCGAGGCTTTTGGCAGTAAATACCTGCGCCCTGAAATTGAAGCAGCCCGCAAGCGCATCGTCAATCTGGCCAGTTTGTACCTGATAGAAAGCAGCAAGGGTGACCTGGAACTGGCGGCGAAAATGATACGTGACAATACCTTTTTGACGCTGTCACGCGGTGGTTCCGGTTTGCTGAAAAGCTTGTTCGCCTTGCCTGAATATGCCTTGCTGGGGCGCGAAGCCAAAGGCAAGGTAGAGGATTTTCTGGAAGCCTGGTCGCTCAAAGAAAAGCCGCTGGAATACAGGAATACGCTAGAACACCGGCAAATGAATGCACTGGAAATCGAGGCTGGTTACTGGTTTGGTGAAATACTGGGCCTGTCCGCCAGTTATTTGAAAGAAGAAGATGTGGAGGCGGTATCGGTAATCCGTACCGCCTTGTTGCTGCAGATGTTTGGCAAGCAGGATGCGAGCTTGCAGAACCAGGTTGAATTTGCTGGCCTGGTTGATTCCATCCGTAGCTACACAGCAGCCAAGCTGAAAAAAGCCTGGTCTGCAGTTGATCTGGCGGATGTACCTGAAAAATTTCACGCTGTTGTTGAGCGTGTGCAGGCTGAGATCAAATCCCACGACTTGCCGCGCCTGCAAGATAAAACGGCCTCACTGGACAAGCTGGTGTTTGAACTCAAGGATCGTTATTACCTGCGCGACCATGAAGTGGAAGATACATCAGAATACGATGCCCTGGTATCCAAGGAATGGACCAGGCTGACCAAGGGTAAAACCGATATCGATTCGCTGTTTACCCTGTTTATCTGCATTGTGGGTGGCATCACACCCAAAACAACATTGCCTGAAAAGACGGCAAAAAGCCTGGTGAAAAAATTCCGTGACGAGGGATTTCAACCAGAACTGGCGACAGATTGGATTAAGACTGCTGCCCCCCATGAAAAACAGGAAGGTTTGCTGGAAGACTGGAATAATTTCGTGGAAGAAGCGGGCAATTATTTGCTGGATGACTGGGATACCAATTACACCGGGGCAATGCGTTTCCTGGATGCGAATTGCCATATTCAGAAGCCGGCAAAGAAATAAGCTTGCAGCCATTCAGAATTGAATGGCTGCACACGTCTCAAAAAATTACAGACTCAGCTCCAGTACCTGACGGCTGATATCCAGCGTCACGTCGCGTTTTTCACCCAGGCTGACCATGCGGTGGGTTTCCAGTGCGGACAAGATTGGTGCAATATCATTGCTGCCAAGCTGGTAGTCACTTAGACGGGTTTTGACGCCCATTTGTTCGAAATAGTCTTGCATGCGACTGATGGCTGTTTCTATGCGGCTATCTTCATCGCCATCATGCAGGCCCCAGATGCGTTCGGCAAATTGCAGTAACTTTGCCCGTTTGCCTTCCTTGCGCACGCGCAGCATGCTAGGCAGGACGATGGCCAGGGTTTGTGCATGGTCGATGTTATGCAGGGCCGTCAGTTCATGGCCTATCATGTGGGTCGCCCAGTCTTGCGGTACGCCAGTGGAAATCAGGCCATTCAGGGCCATGGTGGCACACCACATGAGATTGGCGCGCACATCATAATCTTGCGGATTGGCCAGGGCTTTCGGGCCTTCTTCGATCAGGGTCAGCAGCAGGCCTTCGGCAAATCTGTCCTGCACCGGTGAGTTGACTGGATAGGTCAGATACTGTTCCATGATATGGACAAAGGCATCGACCGCACCATTGCCGATCTGGCGTACAGGCAGGGTATAAGTGGTGGCCGGATCCAGTACAGAAAACTGCGGGAAGCAGTGGCGGCTGGAGAAGGCCATTTTTGCCTTGATGGATTTGCGGGTAACAACACCGCCATTATTCATTTCCGAGCCGGTTGCCGGCAGGGTCAACACGCTGCCAAATGGCATCGCTTTGGTGATATTATTGCCGCGCTTTTCCAGGATGGCCCAGGGCTCGCCACCTTCAAACAGGGCTGCCGCCGCAATGAATTTGGTGCCATCAATGACGGAACCGCCGCCTACCGCCAGCAGGAAATCTATCTTGTTTTGCTTGATGACTTCGACTGCCTTCATCAGGGTTTCATAGCTGGGATTGGGCTCTATGCCGGTAAATTCGGTGACTGTGCGCGTGCCCAGCGCTGTCATGACTTCATCGTACACACCATTTTGCTTGATACTGCCACCACCGTAGAGCATCAGTACATGGGCTTCGGCAGGGATGACTTTATTCAGGTCGGCAATGCGGCCTTTGCCAAATAAAATCTGTGTCGGGTTGTAGAAATCAAAGTTCAGCATGTTCATTTCCTCCAGAAAGAAGACATCTTAGCGCAAATATAAAAAATAAACCGGTCGTTCTTTTTCATTGCGATAAAAACAGGAAAACGGTCGGTTTTTTATGAAAATCAGGTGCCTGCTGTTTGGCCAGGCGGGTTTTCCACTCGGTAGCGGTCCTGGTCTGCAGGGATTCTGTCCCCAGGCTAAGGTCGGTGGCGACGCAAATCAGGGTGGATGGCTGGCACTGGCTGCTGAGTGCTTCCAGCATGGCCATATTGCGATACGGGGTTTCTATCAGTAACTGTGTCTGCTTTTCTTTTCTTGAACGGTCTTCCAGTTCCTTGATACGTTTTGCCCTGAGAGCGGCATCGGTGGGCAGGTAGCCGTGAAAGGCAAAGCTTTGGCCATTCAAACCGCTACCCATCAGGGCCAGCAACAAGGATGAAGGGCCAACCAGCGGGCGTACGGTGATCTGGCGCTGATGTGCCAGCCTGACCAGATTGGCACCAGGGTCGGCAACTGCGGGCACGCCAGCTTCCGAGATCAGGCCTACATCATGCCCTTGCAATAGCGGCTGCAACAGGCCTTCGAGTGCCTGTTCGGGGGTGTTGATGTTCAATTCTGAAATATGCATTTCCTGGATGCTGTGTCGCAAAGGGTGTTGCTGGCCGAGGAACTTCAGATAGGCGCGGGTAGTTTTGGCATTTTCAGCCACAAAGTATTGCAGCTGCGCACTGAATGCCTGCACGCTATCGGGAATGATGCTTGCCAGTAAATTTCCCTGTTGATTCTCATTGATGCCCAGGGTATTGGGGATAAGGTAGAGCGTGCCTGTCATGGTGTCGTAGTGTTTGTTGTTTTAAGTTTTACAGATTGAAAAAGCGCACGCCAGCGTTTCTTAGCATGGTGGTCAATGCAATCAGGGGCAAACCGGTCAAGGCAGTCGGGTCTGCGCTTTGTATGCTTTCCAGGATGCTGACGCCCAGGGCTTCATTTTTTGCACTGCCGGCGCAATCATACGGTTGCTCTATGCGCAAATAGGCATCCAGTTCGGCATCGCTCAGGTCGCGGAATCGTACGGTAGTGGCAATGTCTTCGAGCTGCAGGCGAACCGCTGCATCCTGACGTGTGTCAAGTACACACAGCGCGGTATGAAAAATCACTTCACGGCCACGCATCAACTGCAATTGTCGTAACGCATTTTCATGGTTGCCAGGTTTGCCAATTTGCAAATCATCAAGGGTGGCGACCTGGTCCGAGCCTATGATGATGGCATCACGTTGGCGGGTGGCGATGGCTTCGGCTTTCTGGCGTGCCAGGCGCAGGGCGGTCTGTACCGGGCTTTCGCCATCGAACGGTGTTTCATCCAGGTCTGGTGCTATACTTTCGAACTTGAGTTGCAGCCTGCCCAGTAATTCACGGCGATAGGCTGAGCTGGAGGCCAGAATGAGCCGGGCTGTTTGCTGGTTTATTTGCATTTTTGGACATATCTGCCAGGTTTTGCGCATGAAAATCATGAAAAATTAGCGCAAATTATGGCAATGCTTTGACTAAGAAGGTGTAATCCTGTTATTATCGCAGGTTTTCTGGGTTCAAATAATCCTATGCAAGCATTTGTGATCGACGCTTTCACGTTTTCTCGGCTTGAAGAGCAGCGTTCGGGAAGGTTTTTGGTTACAGATTTGCCCCGTCTGTCAGAAGAGAGTGCAAACGCCGAAGGCGGCTTGGACTGGACTCTACAAGGTGGCAAGGACAAGCTGGGGCATGCGCAGTTGCAATTGACTGTGAGTGGTTCGGTGCAGTTGTTGTGTCAGCGTTGCCTGACGCCGCTAGCATTTGAAATTGACTCTGAATCCGTATTGATACTCGCCAAAAACGAAGAAAATGCCGATGAAATAGACGCATTGCTTGATGATGACGAGGTCGATGTTGTAGTAGGTAGCAAGACGTTCGATATCAAGGATTTGATAGAGGATGAGGCGCTACTGGCAATACCCCAATCGCCCAAACATGCAGTATGCCCGGATCAACCGTTGGCTTCAGCAAGTACTACTGCAGCGATTGAAGCAGAAGTCGGTAAAAAAGCATCACCTTTTGCTGTGCTGAAGAAAATTAATGGGCGTACCTAGTGGCATTATTCTGAAAAAACACTCAGGTCGAAGTATTGTTAGGGATTCTTGGCTGGTGATGTTTGCACTCTCCAGTCAAGTGTGTTAAATTTTTAGAAACATTTTTTGAAGTATTAGGAGTTATCATGGCAGTTCAGCAAAACAAAAAGTCCCCATCCAAGCGTGGCATGCACCGTTCCCACGATTTCCTGGTTGCACCGCAACTGGGTATCGAGCCAACGACTGGTGAAACACATCTGCGTCACCACATCAGCCCTAACGGCTTTTATCGTGGTCGTAAAGTATTGAAAACCAAGAACGACGAGTAATACCTGTTCTTGGTAAAAAAAGCGGCGTGACGAGTCCTGGACTTGGCGCCGCTTTTTTTCGTTAACCTGGATTTTGCCTGCACCTTGCCGAAATAATTTTTGCGCAAGTTCTATGATGGAATGGTGCGGGTGATTTCTTGAAATGTTGAGATAATTCCGCATTTGAAAAATTAATTCGGGATGATTTCAGTCTCGGTTTGATACACTAGCTGTTTCGGATTGAAGTTTCGTATCACTACATGACAATTAAAATTTCCATAGACTGCATGGGCGGAGATCATGGCCCGGCAGTTACCGTGGCAGCGGCCGTGGCGTTTGCCAACCGCGAGCCCGATGTTGAATTTCTTCTGGTAGGGACTGAGGCTGTCATTCAGGCTGAACTGAAGAAGTGTCACGCCAGCAATCATGCGCGGCTGAAAATCATCAATGCCACCGAAGTGGTAGAGATGGATGACCCGATCGAGGTTGCCTTGCGTCGCAAGAAAGATTCTTCCATGCGCGTGGCAATCAACCAGGTGAAGGAAGGTAATGCGCAGGCCTGCGTGTCCGCCGGCAATACCGGCGCCTTGATGGCAGTGTCGCGCTATGTGCTGAAAACCATGCCGGGCGTTGATCGTCCTGCCATCTGCAGTATTTTGCCGAATCAGAAAAATTTACCCACGTACATGCTCGACCTGGGCGCGAATGTGGATTGCGAGCCCCTGCATTTGCATCAGTTTGCGATCATGGGTTCTGCCCTGGTGTCAGCACTGGAAGGCAAGGACAAGCCCAGCATAGGTTTGCTGAATGTTGGCGAAGAAGACATGAAGGGCAATGACATGGTCAAGAAAACGGCGCAATTGCTGCGTGCCGATCATGAGCGTGGCATCCTGAATTTCTACGGCAATGTCGAAGGCAATGACATCTTCGAAGGTACTACCGATATCGTCGTCTGTGATGGTTTTGTCGGCAACGTGACGCTGAAGGCTGCCGAGGGCATGGGGCGCTTCGTCAAAACCACTCTGACGTCGTCGTTCAAGAGCAATCCCCTGAATATGCTGGGTGCCTTGTTGGCACGTGGTGCGCTGAAATCCATTTCGCGCACCATGAATCCATCCAATTATAATGGCGGTAGTCTGCTGGGCCTGCGTGGCCTGGTCTTCAAAAGCCATGGCAGTGCAGACAAATATAGTTATGAATGGGCAATACAGCGCGCATTTGATGCCGCAAAAAATGATGTATTGTCCCGAATCGCGACCACAATGGCAAAATTGATGCCCATTGCAGATGTTGATGCAGTCGCTCCGGACAACAACGAACTCTTGGTGCAAAAAACCGCATGACTTTTTTTAGCAAAATTATCGGTACCGGCAGCTATCTGCCACCCAAAAAAGTAAGTAATCAGGAATTGACCGACCAACTGGCGGCAAAGGGTATAGAAACCTCGGATGAATGGATATTCTCGCGCAGCGGTATTTCATTTCGTCACTATGCCGAGCCGACGGTAACTTCCAGTGATCTGGCGGTGGAAGCCGCAAAGAATGCACTGGAGGCTGCGAAAATGCAGCCGAATGATATCGACCTGATCATATTGGCGACATCGACGCCGGATTTTCTGGGTGGCTTTCCCAGTACCGCTTGCGTAGTACAGAACAAGCTGGGCATTAACAATGGCGCTGCTGCCATGGATGTGCAGGCAGTTTGTAGCGGCTTCATCTATGCGATGTCGGTGGCTGACAGCATGATCAAGTCTGGCAGCCATAAAAATGTGCTGGTTATCGGCGCTGAAGTATTTTCCAAGATACTGAATTTTGAAGACCGCACTACCTGCGTGCTGTTTGGTGATGGTGCTGGCGCGATCATCATGTCGCGTTCTGATGAACCAGGTGTGCTAGCAACCAAGCTGCATGCAGATGGCAGCCATGCCAATATTTTGTGTGTGCCTGGCAATGTACAAAGCGGGGTAGTGGCTGGTAGCGCCTTCCTGTACATGGATGGCCCGGCGGTATTCAAGCTGGCCGTGTCCGTACTGGAAAAAGTGGCGAATGAAGCGCTGGAAATTGCCGGCCTGAAAACGGATCAGGTCGACTGGCTGATACCGCACCAGGCGAATATACGCATCATGCAGAGTACTGCAAAAAAAATGCGTATGCCTATGGATAAAATGGTGGTGACTGTCGATCAACACGGCAATACCTCGGCAGCATCCATACCACTGGCGCTGGATCTGGCGGTGCGTGACGGTCGGGTGCAGCCTGGTCATACCGTGTTGCTTGAAGGTGTGGGTGGTGGCTTTACCTGGGGTGCGGCCATCGTCAGGATGTAATCAGTAGTGATCAGTAGTAATGCAGCAGTGGCGCAGTAGTAGTGCAGTGGTAGTGCGCAAATAATAAACAAACAGAGATATATAGATAGATATGACGCAATTTGCATTTGTCTTTCCCGGTCAGGGCTCACAGGCCATCGGTATGTTGAACGGCTTTGCCGACAATGCCGTTGTCCAGCAAACCGTTGCTGAGGCATCTGATGCCCTGCAGCTTGACCTGGGCAAACTGATCAATGAAGGCCCCAAAGAGGCGCTGGACCTGACTACCAATACCCAACCAGTCATGCTGACCGCTGCCGTTGCCTGTTACCGTGCATGGATAGCTGCTGGTGGCCCGATACCAAAATTGGTCGCTGGCCATAGCCTGGGTGAATATTCTGCCCTGGTGGCTGCAGGCGTGTTCGCCTTTGCTGATGCCGTGCCCATGGTGCGTTTCCGTGCGCAATCCATGCAGGACGCGGTGCCTGTGGGGCAGGGCGGTATGGCTGCCATCCTTGGTTTGTCGGATGAAGATGTCAAGCTGGCCTGTGCCGAAGCAGTGTCTGGCGCGCCAGGTGAAGTGGTTGAAGCCGTCAATTTCAATGCGCCTGCGCAAGTAGTGATCGCCGGCAGCAAGGCAGCCGTTGAGCGTGCCTGTGAAATTGCCAAGGCCAAAGGTGCCAAGCGCGCCTTGTCTTTGCCGGTATCTGCTCCTTTCCATTCATCCCTGCTGAAACCGGCATCGGATAAATTGCGCGACTACCTGGCAGGCATCAACTTTTCTGCACCGGCCATTCCACTGATTAACAACGTGGACGTGACCGTACTCAGCACGCCGGAGTCTATCCGTGATGCACTGGTAAGGCAGGCTGCCAGCCCGGTGCGCTGGGTGGAAACCATTAACAAAATGCATGCTGATGGTATCAGCCATGTCATAGAATGCGGTCCCGGCAAGGTATTGACCGGCCTGACCAAGCGCATTCAGGCAGATTTGATCGGCGATGCGGTATTTGATCAGGCAAGTTTGGATAAAGTATTGGAAATCTTGAAATGACACAACAATTGGAAAATCAGATTGCCCTGGTGACCGGGGCTTCACGCGGCATAGGCCGTGCCATTGCAGTTGGTTTGGCAAAGGCAGGTGCGAAAGTCATCGGTACCGCAACATCGGAAGCCGGTGCTGCTGCCATTACCGCTTATCTGGAAGAAGTTGCTCCAGGTGCTGGCAGGGGTGTGGTATTCAATGTCAATGAGGTGGAGCGCAGCGCCAGCCTGGTAGAAGAAATCCAGAAAGAATTTGGTGGCCTGTCCATTTTGGTGAATAACGCCGGTATTACCCAGGATCAACTGGCCATGCGCATGAAAGAGGAAGAGTGGGATAATGTCATTTCCACCAACCTGAGCTCGGTTGCCCGTCTTTCGCGTGCCGTACTGCGTGGCATGATGAAGGCCAAGGGCGGCCGCATCATTAATATTACTTCCGTCGTAGGTTCTTCTGGTAACCCCGGGCAAATGAACTATGCTGCTGCCAAGGCTGGTGTGGCTGGCATGAGTCGTGCATTGGCCAGGGAAATTGGCAGCCGTAATATTACTGTTAATTGTATTGCACCCGGTTTTATTGATACAGATATGACCCGGGCCCTGACTGATGAACAAAAAGCCGCGATTTTGCAGCAAATTCCGCTTGCAAAACTGGGGCGTCCGGAAGATATTGCAGCTGCGACGGTGTTTTTGGCATCCCCAGATGCTGGATATATTACCGGTACAACACTGCATGTGAATGGCGGGATGTACTTGGCGTAATCATTTTGTTGATTTTTATCAGTGACTTCGACGAAAATAACAGGAGTTATTGCTGAAAATCAGGGGCTTGCTTTTTTTGCTCACAAACCTGCTAAAATGCGCGCACTTTCTGTAGGCCCTTATTTTTTTGATTTTTTCACTGGAGACACACATGTCCGATATCGAACAACGCGTTAAGAAAATCGTCGCTGAACAACTGGGCGTCGCTGAAGCTGACATCAAAATCGAATCCTCTTTCGTGGACGATTTGGGTGCAGATTCTTTGGACACAGTTGAATTGGTGATGGCACTCGAAGACGAATTCGAAATGGAAATCCCTGACGAACAAGCTGAGAAAATCACTACTGTTCAACAAGCGATTGACTACGCTAAAGCCCATCTCAAGGCCTAATAGTCGAATTTTTTCAAATCCAGGAGAAGCGCTTGAGTCGTTCGCTTAAACGTCGAGTCGTCGTTACCGGGCTCGGTTGTATTTCGCCAGTCGGCAATACTATTGCAGATGCTTGGGGTGCCATCACTGCGGGGCAGTCTGGAATCGCCACGATTACCAAATTTGATGCAACTCCCTTCACCACGCATTTTGCCGGTGAAGTGAAAGGCTTCAATGTCGAAGATTACATGCCGGCAAAAGAAGCGCGCAACATGGATACGTTCATCCACTACGGCATCGCCGCAGGGGCGCAGGCTTTTATGGATAGCGGTCTGACCGTTACCGAAGAAAATGCAGAACGTATCGGCGTGATTGTCGGTTCTGGTATTGGCGGTCTGCCATTGATTGAGGCAACCAAAGAAACCTTGATAGAGCGTGGACCACGCCGTATCAGCCCGTTCTTTGTGCCTGCTTCCATCATCAACATGATTTCCGGCCATCTTTCCATCAAATATGGTTTGAAGGGCCCGAATCTGGCCATCGTCACGGCATGTACGACAGGCTTGCACTGCATCGGTTCTGCCGCGCGCATGATCGTCTACGGTGATGCGGATGTCATGATCGCAGGTGGTGCGGAATCAACGATTTCGCCGCTGGGTTTGGGTGGCTTTGCTTCGGCACGTGCGCTCTCGACCAGAAACGATGATCCAGCTACCTCTTCCCGCCCATGGGATAAGGACCGTGACGGTTTTGTCCTGGGTGAAGGTGCTGGCGTCATGGTGCTGGAAGAGTATGAGCATGCCAAGGCACGTGGCGCAAAAATCTATGCTGAAGTCATAGGCTTTGGCATGAGCGGTGATGCTTACCACATCACTTCGCCGACCATGGATGGCCCACGCCGCAGCATGATCAATGCGATGAAAGATGCTGGCATCAATCCTGAGCAAATCGCTTACCTGAACGCGCACGGTACATCGACGCAGATAGGTGATCAAAACGAAACCGATGCGATCAAGGCAACCTTTGCTGATCACGCCTATAAAATCACCGTGAATTCGACCAAGTCGATGACTGGTCATTTGCTGGGTGGTGCCGGTGGGCTGGAATCCGTGTTTACGGTGCTGGCCCTGCACAATCAGGTATCACCACCGACGATCAACATCGTCAATCAAGACCCTGAGTGCGATCTCGATTACTGTGCCAATACGGCACGTGAGATGAAGATCGACTATGCAATGAAAAATTCGTTCGGCTTCGGTGGAACGAATGGTACTTTGATATTTGCAAAAGCCTGATTCGGAAAAGAATCAATCCTGGCACTTCGTTTCTGTTTGAAATGAAGTGCCATTTTTTTTGCCCCTATGTCTATCGCACTGTTTGCTGAAATCCGGCCTTCACGCATCCTGCCTGCTGCATTATCGGGCATGGCAGGCCTGGCGTTGGCCAGCCTGAGTCTGGTGGTCTGGCAGTTGGATATGACCGTGGCTGTGAAAGCCTTGCTGTGGATGGCCGCTGCGGGCCTCATCGTGCTTCAGTTGTACCGTGGCTGGCGCAGGGAAAGACGGTTCTGCCGGCTGAGTATTGCCGACAGCGGTTCCATGATCTTGCGTGATCATGGCGGCGCTGGTCCTGATGCTGGCCTGACGGTGACCTTGAGTCCCAAAAGCCGCCTGCTGCCGCAATTGATGTCGATTTTTCTGATTGATGAGCAGGGACGGGAACACAAATTGCTAATTTTGCCTGATTCTGTGGACCCTGTTGTTTTTCGTGCATTGAAAGTAAGCTTGATGTGGATTAGCCAGCACTATGTGAAATGAAATGTTACCTCTGTGAAGGAACTTTTAGCAATAATGAGTACTCTGACCGGGTATAAATCGCGTATGTTGACGTTAATAAAATGCATTTGCCGCTTTTGTACGCCGCATTTTGCGCATATAGGAATGAATGAGTGACGACAGAACGCGAAATTGATCAGCTATTGGTTGAGCGCGTCCAGCGTGGTGACAAAAAAGCATTCGAGCTTCTGGTTTCCAAATACCAAAGGAAATTAATGCGGCTCGTGTCCCGGCTCGTCTATGACCATGCCGAAGCGGAAGATGTAGTACAGGAAGCATTTATCAAGGCATACCGTGCCTTACCGAATTTTCGTGGCGAGTCCGCGTTTTACACCTGGCTGTACAGAATAGGTGTGAATACCGCGAAAAACCACCTGGTAACGCAGGGACGCCGGGCACCGACTTCTACGGATGCAGATGTCGATGAAGCAGAAGGTTTTGTGGATGCCGAAGGTTTGAGAGATATTAATACGCCCGAATCCATGCTTGCCAGCAAGCAGATCGCAGAAACGGTGAATAGCGCCATGCTGACCTTGCCGGAAGAATTGCGAAATGCCATCACCCTGCGTGAGATAGAAGGCTTGAGCTATGACGAAATCGCCGAGGTCATGCTGTGTCCGATAGGAACGGTACGCAGCAGGATATTCAGGGCAAGAGAGGCCATCGCTGAAAAATTGCGGCCCCTGTTAGGTACAACGCTGGAGCAGCGCTGGTAGACCAGGCTGCACGGCACAAGGCAGTAAAAAACGAATTCAAAATAAGTGGTAAAAAGGTGAAAATTATGGACAAAAGCACAAATCAACATGAGAGCATTTCCGCCATGGCAGATGGCGAACTGAGTGATGCTCAACTGGATTCCTTGCTGGCGAGTTTGAATCAGGCTGAAAGCAAGGATGCCTGGGGAATTTATCATCAGATTGGTGATGTGTTGCGTTCTGAAGAGTTGGCTGTGAACTTTAGTGCCGATTTTTCCGAACGCCTGTCGGCAAGACTGGATGCAGAACCTGTCATCCTGGCCCCGAAGGCGCTGAAAAAAAATGATACTCCTGCAGATCGGAAGGAGCAGAAGGGGCAGAAATTCCTGGGTTCTTATGTGGCTGTCGCCAGCGCTGCCGCTGCAGCGGTTTTTGCCTTTATTATGGTTCCGCAACTGTCGTTCATGCACAGCGGCCAGAATGCCACTACCCAGGTCAGCAGCAAGTCTGCACCGGCTGGCAATGTGCAACTGGCATCCCATGGCGACAGTGCGCCTATGTCTGCACTGGCCGTGAACAGCAGCCAGAATTCGTCAGCCATGGAAAAAAATGCCCAGGCCAATGACAAGCTGGCAGCCGACATGCCGGACATGCTGCGTGACCCGCGTATCGATAGTTATTTGCAGGCACATCAGCGTTTTTCACCTTCATTGAATAATGCTACCCAATACGTCACCCGTGCCAACGCAGTCTCAGCTGCTTCGGAAAAATAAGCATGATGTGCGTATGGCGTTTTAAGATCGCGATGGCGGGGTCCGCCTGCCTGCTGGGCGCATTGATGGTACCGGCGGCAGCGCAAGACTCGGCGGAAGACAGGCGTGAAGTGCATAGCGTTTTGCGAAAGATGCAGGCCTCTGCGCAGAAACTGAATTACTCGGGCACCTTTGTCTACCAGCAAGCCAATCAGATTCGTACTTCCAGAATCACCCATGTGCTTGACGCCCGCAATGAACTGGAAAAGCTGGAAATCCTGGATGGTCAACCGCGCGAATATGTGCGGAAAAATGATGAAGTCATGTGTTACTTGCCAGAAAGCAAGACGTTGCAGGTGGAAAAAAATGTCACGCAAGAAGTATTTCCTGCCTTGCTGACCTCCAATGCGCATGCTCTCCCCGATTCTTACTCGATCAAAAAAGCCGAGCTCAGTCGCGTTGCCGGCATTGACTGCCAGACGTATTCACTGGAACCGCGTGATGCTTCCCGTTACGGCTATCGCCTGTGCGTAGAGCGTGATTCTGGCTTGTTGTTGCGCGCACAAACACTGAATCCAAAGAATGAAGTGATAGAGCAGATTGCCTTCACCCAATTGACGATAGGCGATATCGATAAACAGAGGGTCAAGCCGACTTTTCAAAATACTGCACAATGGCAGGTTGAAAATCTGACGGTGCAGTCCAATATTAATTCTGGCTGGGTAGTGAAATCCTTGCCAGCGGGATTCAGGAAGATTCGTGAAATGAAACGTCTGATACCTGCATCTGCCACTGCCAAAAGCAGTGATGCAAATGCAGCAAAAGCACATCAGGTCATACAAATGATTTTTTCTGACGGGCTGGCGGCAATTTCCGTTTTTATTGAACCAGATAGTGATAATCGCACGGAAGGCAGTCTGCAGCAGGGCGCCATGACCATCATGGGCAAGCGTCATGCTGAATACTGGCTGACCGTGGTGGGTGAGGTACCTGCAAGCGCAATCCGGCAAGTAATGAACTCGATTGAATTTAAACCTAGATAAGCGAATGACACCATGAGAGTGAACAAACTTTTTCCAATAGAAAAAATTGCTTCCACACTGGTACTGAGTGCCTGCGTGGGTTTGGTCGTACCAACAGCAATCAATGCCAATCCGGTTGCATTGGCGACCCCGGTAGTGGGCTTGCCTGACTTTACTGAACTGGTGGAAAAATCCGGCCCGGCCGTGGTGAACATCAGGACAACAGAAAAAGTCCCGACCGGTCAGAATGCAAACGGCCTGGATGATGACCAGATGCAGGAATTTTTCCGCCGCTTCTTTGGCGTGCCTGTACCTACACCTGCGCCGAAAGCGCAGCCAACCCCAAAAAATCGCAAGCAGACACCACAGGCACAGGAAGAAGAAGTTCCGCGCGGCGTCGGTTCCGGCTTTATCATCTCGCAGGATGGCTTCGTATTGACGAACGCCCATGTGGTTGAGGGTGCTTCCGAAGTGTATGTGAAGCTGACCGATAAACGTGAATTCAAGGCCAAGGTAATCGGTGCCGATCGTCGCACTGATGTTGCTGTCTTGAAAATTGATGGCAGCAAACTGCCGCGCGTTACCATCGGTGATTCCGACAAGATCAAGGCGGGTGAATGGGTGATTGCCATCGGTTCACCATTTGATCTCGACAATACCGTCACTGCCGGCATTATTTCTGCCAAAGCACGTGATACTGGCGATTACCTGCCGCTAATACAGACTGACGTGGCGGTCAATCCTGGTAATTCTGGTGGCCCGCTGATCAATATGCGCGGTGAAGTCATCGGCGTGAATTCCCAGATTTATAGCCGTTCCGGCGGCTATATGGGTATCTCGTTTGCGATCCCGATTGATGAAGCCATGCGCGTGGTCGAGCAACTGAAATCTGCCGGTAAAGTAGTGCGTGGCTACCTTGGCGTAGAACGTATCGATGTACCGAAAGAAGTGGCAGAAGGCCTTGGCCTGGCAAAAGCGCAAGGTGCACTGATCCAACGTGTCATGCCTGGTTCGCCCGCCGAGAAGGCTGGTGTTGAAGTCGGTGACGTGATCCAGAAGGTAAATGGCACTGTCATCGAAAAAGCCGTAGATTTGAACCGTGTGGTCGGTGATATCAAACCTGGTGGCAAGGCGACAGTGACAGTCTGGCGCAAAGGTGGTGCAAAAGATATCGTGATCACGGTAGCTGAAGCCGATGCCGAAAAAGCACCTGCAGCCAAAACCAGCAAGCAAAAAGCGGAACCTGCTGCCAATGTATTTGGCCTGACTGTGGCTGACCTGAGTGACGCGCAAAAACGTGAATCCCAATTCAGTGGTGGCGTCATCCTGGAAAGTGTGGATGGCGGCGCTGCCCGGGCCGGCTTGCAGGCGGGTGACATCATTACCCGTGTAAATAATTCCGATGTCAAGGATCTGAAGGAATTTACGGCGGTGATGGCTAAAGTTGACGCCAAGAAAGCTGTACTGTTGCTGGTGAAACGTGGCGAAGTATCCAAGTTTGTCGCCGTACGTCCCACCGCGCAATAAACTGCTCTGATAGCCTAATAGGCTGATAGCAAGAAAGGCCACCTGTCCAGGTGGCCTTTTTTATTTGGTAGCGATTTGGTAGCACTGATCGCAGCGACTTATAATACGGGTGTAGTGACGCAAATGTGATTGCGGATAACCTGATCGGCAAGATGATGATTCAATTTACCTTATATTCCCGCAGCTATTGCCATCTGTGTGACGACATGCTGGAACAGTTGCAGGCTTACAGCCCGGAATACGGTTTCACCGTCAAAGTCGTCGATGTTGATCAGGACGACGAATTGCTGGCCATGTACGATGAGCTGGTACCCGTCCTGGTAGGGCAAAAGCAAGGCTTGGAACAGCAGCGCATTTGCCATTATTTCTTGGACCCCGCAGCACTGAAAGCTTTTTTCCATGCATGACCTGACACCTGGTTTGTCCCTGTTTGATTACGAAGCTGAAGTGATTTGTGGTGTGGATGAAGCCGGACGTGGTCCGCTGGCAGGGCCGGTGATGGCTGCTGCCGTGATTCTTGACCCGCAACGTCCGATCCCGGGCTTGCGCGATTCCAAAAAACTCAGTGAAGCAAAGCGCGAGCTACTGGCAGTGGAAATCAAGCAGCATGCGCTGGCCTGGTGTATTGCCGAATGTTCGGAGCAGGAAATTGATGAACTCAATATCCTGCAAGCCACCATGCTGGCCATGCGGCGTGCGGTTGAAGGATTATCGGTCACACCGACGCTGGCGCTGATAGATGGCAACCGCTGCCCGGTCATGGCGATTCCTTCCGAAGCCATCGTCAAGGGCGATGACAAGGTAGCCGCCATATCGGCCGCATCCATACTCGCCAAAACCGCACGTGACCATGTTTTGATGCAATTGCATGAAACCTATCCCCAGTATGCATTGGACCAGCACAAGGGCTATCCGACAGCCTTGCATCTGGAACGCCTGCGCGAACATGGCGTATCACCGATACACAGAAAATCGTATGCGCCCGTGAAGGCATTGCTCAAATAAAAGCAGAATAAATGAAATCGATTACCTCCCGCGACAATCCTCTCTACAAGGAATACAAACATCTGGCCACCAGCGCGCAGGCCTTGCGCAAGGCGGGCCGTAGCCTGCTGGATGGTGTGCATTTGTGCCAGGCCTATTTCCAGCATCATGGGGTACCACAGTGCTGCATCGTTGCCGAAAGTAGCCTGCATCATCCTGAAGTGGCCGCCATTCTGGCCAACATAGAACAAGGGGCGGTCCAGTGCATTTGCCTGCCAGACGTGCTGTACAAGGCTTTAAGCCAGGTTGAGCATGGTGTGGGCCTGATGTTTGTGATCGCTACACCTGCATCACAATTGCCGCCAGCATTGGCCGCATCTTCTGTCGTGCTGGACAACCTGCAAGACCCGGGCAACCTGGGTTCCATCCTGCGCAGCGCAGCCGGTGCCGGCATACGTAATGTGTTTTGCAGCCCGGGGACGGCATCTGCCTGGTCGCCCAAGGTTATGCGGGCCGGTATGGGTGCCCATTTCCTGCTGAACATTTTTGAAAACGTGGATCTGGCTGAATTGCTGGGGAGTGCCAGCATTCCCGTATTGGCAACCAGCTCGCATACCAGCCTGAGCATTTACCAGACCGACCTTAGCAAGGATGTGGCCTGGCTGTTTGGTCATGAAGGGCAGGGGGTATCCCCTGATTTGATGGCTATGGCCAGCAAAACCGTCACCATTCCCCAGCAGGCGGCTATAGAGTCGCTGAACGTAGCAGCCAGTGCTGCCATCTGTTTTTTTGAACAGGTCAGGCAGCAGCTTGGCAAGGCCGGTTAAGAATGTTGACTACTGACATCAATAAACCCGTATGTCAGACTTGATTTCCTGCAGTATCGTGGTGGATATTTCTTCAATAGACTTGGTTGTCGATGACAGCCAGCGTATGCCTTCGCGTTTCATCATCAATTCTGCTTCATTGACTTCATAGCGGCAATTTTCCAGTGATGCATATTTGCTGCCGGGGCGGCGTTCGTTGCGGATTTCGGACAGTCTTTCAGGCGCAATGCTCAGTCCGAATATCTTGCCCTTGAATTCAGGCAGGGCAGAAGGCAGTCTGCCACGTTCAAAATCATCCGGTATCAGCGGGTAATTGGCTGCCTTGATGCCATATTGCATCGCCAGGTAAAGGCTGGTCGGTGTCTTGCCTGAACGCGAAACTCCGACCAGTATCACATCTGCCGTCGATAAATTCTTGTTTGACTGACCATCATCATGGGCCAGGGAAAAATTGATCGCCTCAATGCGGTTCTTATATTCTTCAGAATCGGCAATATTATGACTACGCCCTATGGTATGGGTGGATTTGATGCCCAGTTCCTGCTCCAGCGGCGATACAAAAGTCTGTATCAGGTCCATATGCAGGCCCTTGGACTTGAATACCACGCCAGCCAGGTCGGTTTTTACCAGGGTGGAAAAAACGATGGGGCGGTTGCCATCGGCATTGAAGGCGTCATTGATGCGACGGACCGCATCATGTGCTTTGTCCAGCGTATCAATGAAAGGCAGGCGGACCTGCTTGAATTTCTGGTCAAATTGCGTCAGCACGGAATGCCCGAAGGTTTCTGCCGTAATACCAGTACCGTCGGATACAAAGAAGACGGTACGGTTGGCGGCTGGCCTTGCTGGTTGGGGGGAGTCTGACATGGTGATTTTGATATGGTTAATTAAATATATTTATAAAAGATGTTTGTACGGTTTTTGTAAGATTTTTTATATAAGTACAAACAAAAAACACAGCAAATTCTCATTTGCTTGAGAAATTCATGCAAGACACAATGTAAAATGCTGCAACAGCAGGTTCCAGGACGTGTTGAGATGTGTTTTTGGCATAGCTGGCGCGTCAACAAAAAGCACATCTCAATACGCCCCAAGAAGGTGTTTACGATCTGTAGCGAGCGAGCGTCAGCGGGGTAAGGGTAACAAAAGCGCAGCGCAAAAAGCGGAATGTACTTTAGTACATGAGCATTTTGAGCAGCGCATGAGCCCCGCGTGGACTCCGATTGCGCCCGCGCAGTAAGATCGTAAACAGGTTCTTAGCAGCTCGCCTCAAGAATAACAAAAAAACAGTCAGAGACGAAGCTGCAGGGCAAAGATTTCTTACCATCAAAAAGAGGTTGTTATGTCCAACGCAGCAAATACCGGGGCAACTTATGTCGCCTCGTTTGAGCATTTACGCATGACGGATGTTGAATCCGTCGGCGGAAAAAATGCATCATTAGGCGAAATGATCAGTCAGTTGGCCACTGCCGGGGTGCGGGTTCCTGGTGGTTTTGCCACCACGGCACAGGCTTTTCGTGATTTCCTGGCGCATAGCATCGACGGCGGTCTGCCTTTGGCCCAGCGTATTGCTGATCGCCTTGAACACCTGAACATTGATGACGTCAAGGAGCTGGCAAAAGCCGGTGCCGAGATTCGTCAATGGATTATCGATACACCTTTCCAGCCACGCCTGCAAAAGGAAATTGAAGAGTTCTACAATAAACTGGTTGCCGATTCCAGCGCAGAAATGTCGTTTGCCGTGCGTTCTTCCGCCACTGCTGAAGATTTGCCAGATGCTTCTTTCGCCGGCCAGCAAGAAACTTTCCTCAACGTGGTCGGTATCGACAATGTATTGGAAGCGATGAAGCATGTGTTTGCCTCGCTGTACAACGACAGGGCGATTTCTTACCGCGTCCATAAAGGCTTTACCCATGCCGAAGTCGCCCTGTCTGCTGGTGTGCAGCGCATGGTGCGTTCGGACCTGGGTGCCGCCGGCGTCATGTTCACGATAGATACCGAATCTGGTTTCAAGGACGTGGTATTTATCACTTCCAGCTATGGCCTGGGTGAAACCGTGGTCCAGGGTGCGGTGAATCCGGATGAGTTCTATGTACACAAACCCATGCTGGAACAGGGTAAATTGCCGGTGATACGCCGCAATATCGGTTCCAAGCTGATCAAGATGGAATTTACCGGTGAAGCCAAGGCCGGTCGTTCCGTGAAGACCGTTGACGTGCCGGTGGAATTGCGCAACCGTTATTCCCTGAATGATACCGAAGTGGTGGAGCTGGCCAAATACGCGACCATCATCGAAAAGCATTACGGTCGCCCTATGGACATAGAATGGGGCAAGGATGGTCGTGACGGCAAGCTGTACATCCTGCAGGCGCGTCCCGAAACCGTTAAATCCCAGCAAAAGGCGACTGATGCACAACAGCGCTTCAAACTGAAAGGCAGTGGCACGGTACTGGTGTCTGGTCGTGCGATTGGTCAGAAGATTGGTGCAGGTCGCGTGCGTGTCATTCATGATCCATCCGAAATGGAAAGAGTGCAGCCAGGCGACGTATTGGTGGCTGACATGACCGACCCGAACTGGGAACCTGTCATGAAGCGCGCTGCCGCTATCGTCACCAATCGCGGTGGCCGTACCTGCCATGCAGCGATTATTGCCCGTGAGCTGGGTGTGCCTGCGGTGGTAGGTTGTGAAGACGCAACCGATGTGCTGAAAGACGGCACCCTGGTCACGGTATCTTGCGCAGAAGGTGATGAAGGCAAGATTTACGATGGCTTGCTGGAAACCGAAGTCACAGAAGAGTTGCGTGGCGAGTTGCCCAAACTACCGTTGAAGATCATGCTCAATGTCGGCAATCCGCAACTGGCGTTTGACTTCCAGTCTGTGCCGAATGAAGGTGTGGGCCTGGCGCGTCTGGAATTCATCATCAACAATAATATCGGCGTACATCCAAAAGCGATTCTGGAATACCCGAATATTGATGCCGACCTGAAAAAAGCGGTGGAATCCGTCGCCCGTGGCCACGCTTCTCCAAGAGCTTTCTATGTCGACAAACTGGCAGAAGGCATCGCCACCATTGCCGCTGCATTCTGGCCGAAGAAAGTCATTGTGCGCCTGTCTGACTTCAAATCCAACGAATACAAGAAACTCATAGGCGGTTCCCGCTATGAACCGGATGAAGAAAATCCTATGCTGGGTTTCCGTGGTGCAGCGCGCTACCTGGCACCGGACTTTGCCGAATGTTTTGAGATGGAATGCCAGGCAATGAAACGCGTGCGCAATGACATGGGCCTGACCAATGTGGAAATCATGGTGCCTTTCGTCCGTACATTGGGCCAGGCAGAAAAAGTCGTGAATCTGCTGGCGAAAAATGGCTTGCGTCGTGGTGAAAATGGCCTGCGCCTGATCATGATGTGTGAAGTGCCATCGAACGCGATACTGGCTGAAGAATTTCTGCAATTCTTTGATGGTTTCTCCATCGGTTCGAACGACCTGACGCAGTTGACTCTGGGCCTGGATCGTGATTCCGGCATGGAATTGCTGGCTGCCGACTTTGACGAACGCGACCCTGCCGTGCGCGCCTTGTTGTCACGCGCCATTGCTGCCTGCCGCAAGCTGGACAAATATGTAGGCATCTGTGGTCAGGGGCCGTCCGATCATCCTGATTTTGCCGAATGGCTGATGAAAGAGGGGATCGAATCCATTTCTCTGAATCCTGATTCCGTGATCGATACCTGGCAGAAACTGGCTGCAGTTCCTAAATAAGCCAGGCATCGCATTCGTTTCTACCCGGAAAAACGGGAATGCCTGATGCGGCATTCCCGTTTTTTCTTGTTGGTGCGCCGCAACATAAATAATCCTGGACCCTTGTATTTTCTTAAATTAGGACTAGACTACCCGTGTCGAAACTTAAGAAAAAGAAAATCAATACTTCAGCAAAATTCGTGGGAAAGCCCTCGCTACCGAATAGGTAACGAGGGCTTTTTTGTGAGTAAATTCCTACGACGATTACCGATGAAAAATATAAGTCTGTCGTACAGAATGTAAAAGTAGCAGAGTCACTGGTGATATAAAAACTGATAAGGAGAATAAGAAAATGAATGGATGGATGATGTGGCTAGTGTTGGCGGGCGTGGTCGTGATACTGGAATTGTTCACGGGCACATTTTATTTGTTGATGATATCCCTGGGGCTGGCCGCTGGCGCAATAGCAGCTGTACTTCAATTGAATGCTGCCGGCCAGATGATCGTGGTGGCAATTGTCGGCTCGCTTGCCACAGCGGCTTTGCATAAAAGCAAATATGGCTGGAAAGAAAATGGCAACGCGTCACGTGATCCCAACGTGAATATGGACATAGGGCAAAGCCTGCAGGTCAATGAATGGAAAGACCAGGGCAACGGCAAGTTTGTGGCGCGTGCCATGTATCGCGGTGCCATGTGGGATGTGGAATTGCAGCACTCGGCTGGCTATCCCGGTGCTTACACGATTGAAGAAATACAAGGTAGCCGCTTGCTTGTGAAGCCGTCCTGACAAGAAATAAAAAGCAGTTTCATCAGTTTTTCTAGCGTAAATAAAAAATCATCTACATAACAATAAAGGTAAGAAAATGGAAAATATAGGTACAGTCGCTCTGGTTTTGCTGGTGTTGGGTATCGTGTTTATCTTCAAGACCATCAATGTCGTGCCGCAACAGCACGCCTGGGTGGTCGAGCGTTTGGGTAAATACCATGCCACGCTGGGGCCAGGTTTGAATATCGTGGTGCCCTTTGTTGATCGCATCGCCTACAAGCACATCCTGAAAGAAATTCCGCTGGATGTGCCGCCACAGGTATGTATCACCAGGGACAATACGCAATTGCAGGTGGATGGGATATTGTATTTCCAGATCACCGATGCCATGCGCGCTTCCTACGGTTCTTCTAACTATATTGCGGCGATTACACAACTGGCACAAACCACCTTGCGTTCGGTCATCGGCAAAATGGAATTGGATAAAACCTTCGAAGAACGCGATCACATCAATACCACCATCGTCAATGCGATTGACGAATCTGCTGCCAACTGGGGCGTGAAGGTCTTGCGTTATGAAATCAAGGATTTGACACCACCAAAAGAAATCCTGCATGCGATGCAGGCGCAGATTACTGCTGAACGCGAAAAGCGCGCCCTGATTGCAGCATCCGAAGGCCGCAAGCAAGAGCAGATCAATATCGCTACCGGTGAACGTGAAGCATCGATTGCCAAATCCGAAGGTGAAAAACAGGCTTCCATCAATCGTGCACAAGGTCAGGCCGCTGCCATTCTATCGATTGCAGAAGCCAGTGCCGAAGCCATACGCAAGACTGCCGCAGCGATACAATCGCCTGGTGGTGCTGATGCGGTCAATTTGAAAGTGGCTGAGCAATATGTCGCAGCGTTTGCCAATCTGGCTAAAACCAATAACTCGATTATCGTCCCGGCCAATATGGGTGATATGAGTGGCCTGATCGCCACTGCCATGCAAGTCGTCAAGTCGCAAAAACCTGCGGTCATCGAGTCGCCACGACGACCTGTCTAAATTGAAAGGGAGGCGTGACAGGCCTTCCTTGAATCTCTGATTTACCCCCCCCATAGCTGTACTGCAGGTACCTCCCAGGTGCCAGTAGCGCCGCTGCATTTCCGAACCTATCGGAACTTATTGAAGAAGAGGCTATTCATGTTTGAATTTATTTTGGCAGGCAGTGTTATTGCGCTGATTCTGCTGCTGTATACCAGTAATATTCTGGTTTATATCTCGAATGAGAAAATCGGTATCGTTGAAAAAAAATGGTCCGCCAGTGGCTCTGTCCAGCACGGCTTTATTGCATTGAATGGCGAAGCCGGTTTCCAGCCTGAAGTCTTGCGTGGTGGTTTTCACGTGTTCTTCCCGTTTCAATATGCTATCCACAGACATGACCTGGTGACGATACAGCAGGGTACCCTGGCCTATGTGTTTGCCCGTGATGGCCAGGCCATGGCACCTACCCAAAACCTGGCCTGTAACAAGGCGGCGAATGACTTTACCAATGTGCGCAGTTTTTTGACCAGCGACGGACAAAAAGGTCTGCAGCGCAAGATCTTGCGCGAAGGTACCTATGCCATCAACCTGGCGCAATTTGTCGTACTGACTGCTGACCGCGTGTATGCCTTGCCGCTGCCGGGTGACGGTAATGTCAGCTCTGAAGGCATGGTGGTTGGTCAGCTGGCAGAAATGCTGGATGAACTGCGCCAGCGCAATGGCTTCCTGCCGCTGGTGATACGCGACGACAAACTGGCCGTCATTACTACCCACGAAGGCCGCTCGCTGCCAGAGGGCACGATAGTGGCCCCCGTGGTTGGGGCTGATCCGCATGAAGACCGCAGTTATCATCACGACTTCCAGAACCCCGAGGTCTTCATCGAAGGCGGTGGTTATAAAGGCCGTCAGTTGCAGGTTCTGGTCGAGGGTACCTACTACCTGAACGCCCGCTTTGCCACCTATGAAATCGTCGAGAAACGTGTCGTGCCGGTGGGTTATGTCGGCGTCGTCGTGTCATACACCGGCAAGGCTGGCAATGACGTGACGGGTGAATCTTACCGTCATGGTGAACTGGTCAGCAGCGATGAAAAAGGTGTGCAGGTGACACCGCTGTTGCCGGGTAAATACGCCCTGAACCCCTATGCCAAACGGGTGATCGATGTACCGACCACCAACTTTATCCTGAAATGGCAATCTGGCCAGGTTGGTTCACATGAACTGGATAAACACCTGAGCGAAGTCTCACTGATCACTAAAGATGCGTTTGAGCCTGACTTGCCTTTGTCCGTGGTCGTCAACATCGACTACAAAATGGCACCGCTGGTGATACAAAGGTTTGGTGATATCCAGAAACTGGTGGAACAGACCCTGGACCCGATGGTGGCTGCCTATTTCAAAAACATAGGACAGGGCAAGACCCTGATTGAATTGCTGCAGGAACGTTCAGATATCCAGGAACGTGCAAAAGCTGAAATGCGCAAGAACTTTGAAGGTTATAACCTGACCCTGAATGAAGTATTGATCGGTACCCCACGGGCCAAGACCGGTGATACGCAAATTGAAGTGATCCTGAAGCAATTGCGTGAACGTCAGGTATCCAGGGAACAACTGGAAACCTATAAAACCAAGGAAACCGCTGCAGTGCAAGAGCGTATCCTGCGTGAAGCAGAAGCCAGAGCCAAACAGCAGACTGCCATTACCGAATCTGAACTGGCAGTAAAAATCGCTGAAAACCAGGGTAGTGCGGCTGTGCAAAAAGCCATCAAGGCAGCGGAAGAAGCACGCCAGGTGGCATCCGGTGCGGCCGATGCCAAACGTACTTTAGCCAATGCAGAGGCTTATCAGATCCAGCAAATCGGTGAAGCACAAGCGAAAGCGACTGAGCTGAATGTAGAAGCCTATGGCGGCCCTGAACTGCAATTCCAGCAAACGGTCTTACTGCGCTTTGCCGAAGCCATAGAGAAAGGTCATATTGCCATGGTACCGAGCATACAGACTGGTGGCAGCGGCAGCAGCTCTGCTGTGGATGCCTTCCTGGCATTGGCTGCAAAAGACTTGCTCAATAAAGGGGAGGGCAAGACAGCAAATATGAATGCCGGTTAAGCGTTTATGTGAGAGGTGGCCTTGATCAGGTCAGATCAGATCAAGGTCATCTTTTCTGTTGTTAGCAGTCCAAGTGCCTGTGCTTGTGGCTGCCACAGGCAGATATCTGCCAGCAGTGCCTGAATGCCCAGCCCGGTTTCTTTTGATACCTGCAATGCACATTGATGAAGATCAGGATTGTGATACGCAGCCTGTAAAAAATGATATTGCCACGGAAGCAGACTGATCAGCTGTACCCGGTAATGCTGGCGTGTAAATGCCAGATAGCTGGTTTCAGGATATGGTGGCGCTGGCAAATCCTGGTCAGGGGGCGCATGCTTGGCCTGTTCCCAGTACGCTAGTAAAGGAAAGCTGGTTTTCAGCAGGCGTACGCAGGCCGGAATATGGATGTTGGCATGTGAACCCATCAGCAAGTCAAATGCATGATGGGTTTTGATGTTGCGGTCTTGTTCCAGCCCTGGTGCCCGTATGACTTCGGTAAATGCCCGCTCCAGCCTTGCCATTTCAATGGGAAATTGCAATAGCCGGTCTGCTTCGTCAGCATTTCCCCCACCTGTACCTGTGGGCTGACTTCGCAGCAAAAAATCGGCAAAACCAGCACCCAGATCATACAAAGACGGTGCGCGGGATGGATGACGCCAGATATAGTTATGTGCAAAAAAATTGAACAGATCATTGCCCATCAGGCGATGTAAAACCGGGAAGTCAGCTTGCAGGCATTCCTGTAAACGCAGGATATAGCCATGGGCATAAATATGCATGCGTGATTGTTTGCCTGGTGCGGTCTTGATAACGGCTGATTCTTCCAGGCCCAGATGTTCCTGTGCCAGCGATAAACCTCTTGCCAGGCCACCAGGTGCGGTCATCACTGTCAAAAACCAGTTTTGCAATTGCGATAGCGATGGATCAGGTAAAGGCTGCTTCATGAGGTGCTGAGTTCTTCCAACTGAAAGTGTAAAGGCGTTGAAATGCTTGTAGCAGATGCTGTATTGATTTTCATGTCTGGAAAATGACCGTCCATGACCAACCGTGCCTTGTCCAGTTCTGCCAGCAATTCAGGGTAGGCTGGGATATTGGCATCCCATTCCAGCAGCGTGGAAACGCCACCCGTCAAGGCTTGCGCCAATGCAAATAGATGCCAGACTGGTGTCGGCACTGGCTGGTCATGCGTATCTATCATATAGTCGCCATAATGACTTGGCCCCGCCAGATGAATCTGCACGATGCGATCCGCAGGCAGGTTGCGTATATAGCGTTCAGCATCAAAGCCATGGTTATAGGCCGACACATAAACATTATTGACATCCAGCAGTAGCCCACAGCCGGTTTTTTCGCTTAAACGACTTAAGAATTCATCTTCAGCCATGCTTGACTGTTCAAATTCTACATAGGTGCTGGGGTTTTCCATGATCAGTGGACGCTCCAGAAAATCCTGCACTATGCGTACACGTTCAGTCACATGTTCAAGCGTGGCCTCGTTCAAGGGGAGTGGCAGTAAATCATGGGTATTCATCCCTGCTGCACCAGTCCAGCATAAATGGTCCGACACCCAGGCAGGCTGTAATTCTTTTGCCAGTTGCCTGAGTTTTTTTAGATAGTCGAAATCCAGCGCATCGCTACTGCCTATTGACAGCGATACACCATGCATGACAATGGGGCAGGTTTGCGCGATGTGTTCCAGCACATGACGCGCATAGCCATGGTTATCAATGAAATTTTCTGTGATCACCTCAAACCAGGCTACGCCGGCACCATGTTCAAGTATGTGATCAAAGTGTGTATTACGCAGACCAACGCCCAGGCCCAGATTGGGCAGGCCCAGACGTGGCTGCATAGTCTGCGTAGTCTGCATGGTGTGCGCAGCGTACTTCTTAGGCATGCTTATATATCATCAGGTTGAAGGTGGCAAAGCCAGGCGTAAGTCATTTGGCTTCGGCATTTCCCCCGGGTTTTTATGGCGCGCCGCCATGACCTTGCTATACGCTGCCCAGGCCGTGTCAAACACGGCATCACCTTGTTTGAAATCGATGTTCTTGTTTTTCAATAATTGTGCTTCATGGGGTGGCTCAGTATCAAAAGTGTACAGTGTCATTGTGCCACTCACCGGAAACAGCTGTGATGCAGAGATAGGTACGGCACAGCCGCCATAGGTCTTGCAGCGGTTATCGCTAGGCGAACTATACAGGGTGCCGGTAGGTGCCGGACCTGGTGGCGCGCCACAAATACCGTGTGAGCCACGGTCTGCCGTTGCGCCCAGAACTGGTTTCTTTTCTGGATCAACGACCATGTCTACCTGGACAAAGCCACAGCCACCCTGGGCTTCACAACCATTTGAACCACGGCAACTGTGATACACCGCAATGGCTGCGCATTGATTGTCTTCCTGTCCGGTTTCTGATCCCTTGCTGGCGTTAAAATCCAGCCCCTGACAGGAGTGGTATAAAACATTCTTGTCTGGTAGCGGAACGCTGACGGATAAATCTGGCGAGCAACCTGTGATCGCCCAGCAAATTGACATGCGGTCACCTGAACCGACCATGGACGGATAAGGGAAGTTGGTTTCCTTATTTGCCCAGTATTCGTCCAGTACCGAGGTAATGCCATAAATCGCCCCCGCAGATACGCTGCTTAACATCTGTACGGTTTTTGCGCCTTCGCTTTTCAGGCGATTCAGCGCACCAGCAACTTCGTCAGGCGCAGGGATATTTTGTGGCGCCGACGCAGCATTGTAATGCTCATTGGTTAACATGGCAGCCGTCCACTGATTGCCTGCAACGGCATGCCATTGTTCCCACGTCAGCAAATGATCCGCGGCGCTCGCTTCGGGATGCGCCATCTCTTTTTGGATATCCTGAAAGCGTTCATAGTGATCAAATGCCGCGCTATGGAAGCGTGCGGAAGCATCTCTCGATGCCGCTAATTCGCCATTACCGTCATACGCAGGATAATCGAGCCTCAAAGCTTCGCCGGATTCGCGATAGTCAGGCTGTACGGCACGCAGTAAATGCGTGCGACGGTAGTGTTTGATCCCTGCGGAATTACCTTCGCCCTGATCGGTAATGGCGCACATCATGTCTATGGCCTTGTTTTGCGAACCGGCCTTGCCACCGTCAAGATCGTCAGGGCCGAACAAAGTGTCAAATTGCGGGTATTCTTTTTCTGGATGGCTTATGTTGGGCTCTTTTGGCGTACTGTGAACATTGAACATGTCTTTTTGTACGGCATTGTTATCAAACAGTTTTTCCCATAGTGTCTGACCATCCGTATATTCCATGCTGATGTATCTGGCATAGCATTCATACATATAGCCGATGGTGCCGAACAGCGGCAGGTCAGCAAATCCCTTGTCGGGATTCCAGTTCGCCAGCGGTACATCGGGGAAATATTTATCGGCATTGTGGCGCAATTCTTCGCGCGCCTGCTTTTCTGGCTGCTCGATTGCCAAAAACAGGTCAATCTGGTTTTTATTCAATGACTCCAGATTGACCCTGACATCCTTATAGCTGTTGGTGTCTCTGAGATCAACAATGCAAGGTATGGTGTGCTTGTCGGGACCATAGCAAATCCAGCCACGGTCAGTGTTTTGCAGACCTGAATTTTCAGTAAAGCTGGGAGCGACACCAATGGCCGTAGCGATATTGGCGGCCATCTGCAAATGCAGCATTTCCTGGATGAATACGCTGAAGATGATATTGAAGGCACGCTCATTGGTGGTGGTGGGTTTGGCTGTAGTAGCCATGCCCGGCCACTGGCGGCCCTTATAATAATTATTGCCTTTGGAATTGATCTGATGCGTGCCATAGATCGAATACATGGAATTCATGTACAGCGGTATCGTAAATAACTCGACGCTGACTGTAGCCTGGGCAATCGCCCTTACGGCAGCGGCATCGGTGTCAAAGTCTGAGAGCGGGCGATTCTTGATGGCGTGCTGCGGTGTTTCAGGTATGGCTGCGAACATGGGGCTGCTCCTGCGCTGGCTTGGTATGATTAGAGGGAGATGCAGACGGGTTGGTGCAGTAAGATGTGAATAAAAACATAATGACTTTAACATAAAAGAATGTGTGCTTGGAACTATTTGAGCAAGTCATACTCTTTCTGGATTGACCGATTTAGCCACCAGTTCCTGTCCTGCTGATACAGTTTTTCGTTATTTTGGGAGCAGCTAATATGAAAGAAATCATCAGGCAATGCAGGATCAGCTTATCGCCACTTGCTGATCCTGCGCGAGCGCAGGGAATGCGTGCGTATATGAAAAATCGATTTGAATTTCTGGGTATTCCCGCACCCGACAGGCGCAAGGCATCTGTAGATATCATCCGGCAATTGAAAACAGCCGATGCTGATCAACTCCTGGTGGTGGCGACGGACCTGTGGGGCTGCAAGGAACGTGAATACCAATATCTGGCAGTGGATATCCTGGCCAAACATTACCGGCGTTTAGGCCAGAAAGATGTACCAGCCTTGCTGGCTTTGGTACAGCAAAAATCCTGGTGGGACAGTGTGGATGGCCTGGCCGGTGTATTTGGCGACCTGTTGCGCCTGCATCTTACTGAAGACAGGAAAATACAGAAAACCATGGACGCGGCTTTGCTGCATGAAGATTTTTGGGTCAGGCGTATCGCCTTGTTGCATCAACTGGGCTGGCGTGAAAAGACGGATGTGGACAGATTATGCCGGTATGCACTGGCATTGGCCGCAGAAGATGAATTCTTCATCCGTAAAGCCATAGGCTGGGCTTTGCGCGATTATGCCTGGCATGACCCGGCGATGATCCGCGCTTTTCTTGATCAGCATAAGGGGCAGTTTTCGGTATTGACACAACGTGAAGCTGCCAAAAATCTGGAAAAACTGGGCTTTTAGTGCAGAAAATCCCATTCTCGTCCGCATACAAGCCCTTATTTGCAATATGATACCGAACTAACTTAGTTTCTTACTTGTTGTCCGCCTATTGTATTGTTGTATCGATTTTTTCAATGAAACCTATCAAGATTATTGTGTCTGCCGTAGTGGCAGTCTGCTTGGCTATTGCCACCTATTTTGTCATTCATAAAAATACCCAGACAGCGGGGGGAGGCGCCAGTGCTGAATCTGCACTGGTCGACCCCAAGGATGGCTTTGATGCCAGCAAAATACCGGATGACTTGAATGGTTTGCTGGTCGCCTACCGCAAGATCATCGTCTTGCTGGCGGATGAAAAAAAGCAGGGACCCAAAGAACGCAACGAAGCCAATCGCATCGGGCAAGCCCTGTTTCATGAAAACCTGGTCAGGTTAAATAATCTCGATACCTATTTTGATAAGCTCAAGACCCGCCATGCGGTCCAGCGGGAAGCCAGCTTCGACACTATCCTGACGTATATAGAATCTGGTGAAGACCTGTATGACGCTGATCGTCTGGCATTCAGGGAAGTATTGGTCAGGATGCAAAAGCTGATCGCTACCGAGCAGACCTTGCCTTCCATCAAATTGCACAAGCGCGTCAGCGATGACTTGAATGCCTTGAGCGAGATTGAAAAGGAATACGACAAGGAACTCAAAGAGATATTTTCTCGCTTTGAGTCACGCTCGATAGAGTTGAAGCGCGAACGCTGGGATGATTACATCGCCAAACTGCGCAAATTATATAACCGTGAACAAATCCTCAAAGACTACGGCATTATCTTGCCGTATCCGGAAAAACCGGAGCCAGTAAGCGAAAAAGAAAAAGACATTTTCGGTCAGGGCCTGCCAGCCAAGACCGTGGTGCTGACGTTTGATGATGGCCCACATGCCACCTATACCGATGAAATTGCAGCGATATTGAAGCAATACAATGTGCCCGGCGTATTCTTCCAGGTGGGTAAAAACGTTGGCAGCATCGATGCCAAAGGCAAAGAGCTGCTGAATAAAAATGCCGAAACCAGTAGAAGATTGCTGAGCGCAGGCCATGTGCTGGCCAATCACAGCTTCAGCCATGCCTTGCTGTCCAAACAAAGTGGTGACAGCCTGAATGCTGAAATTGAGCAAACCGATAAATTGCTGAAGGCGATTGATCCTGCACGCTCTGCCTTGTTCCGCTTTCCGTACGGCGCAAAGAGCAAGGAAGGCATGCAAATCCTCGGCAGATTGGGCTTGCACTCTGTCATGTGGAATATTGATTCACTGGATTGGGCTGATCCGGTGCCAAATTCTATTGCTGGTCGTGTCCTGGGTACGCTGGAAAAAGAACAGCGTGGCATCATTCTCTTCCATGATATCCATGAGCGCACGATCAAGGCCTTGCCTCTGGTGCTGGATAAACTGATTGCTGATGGCTACAGCTTTGCATCCTGGGATGGTGCTGATTTCAAGGTCGTCAAGGGCGGCAAGGCGACACCAGAAAAAGTCAGCATCAGTACCGATTATCAAAATAGCTGGGCCATCGTGATCGGCATTAATGATTATGCCAAATGGCCCAAGTTGCAATATGCCGTGCAGGACGCCAATGCCATTCGCGATATGCTGGTCAGCAAACTGGGCTTCCCGGGTGACAAGGTATTGACACTGACGAATGGCGATGCAACCAGGAATAATATTCTTGCCCTGTTCCATGAAAAACTGGGTCACGGGCAATTGAAGAAAGATGACCGGGTGTTTGTGTTTTTTGCCGGACATGGTGCTACCAGAAAGCTGAGTTCTGGCCGCAACCTGGGGTATATCATCCCGGTAGATTCCGATCCTGAACAGTTGTCGGTCGATGCCATTCCCATGACGGATTTGCAAAACATTGCCGAAAGCCTGAATGCCAAACATATCCTGTTTGTGATGGATGCCTGTTATAGCGGCCTGGGCCTGACGCGTGGCGGAGGCAGCGGTGCCTTCCTGCGTGAAAATGCACGTCGCATGGGCCGGCAAATGCTGACTGCAGGTGGTGCCGACCAACTGGTGGCCGATGGCGGGCCAAATGGACATTCTGTATTTACCTGGACTTTGCTGCAGGCCTTAAGTGGCAAGGCTGACCTGAACGGTGATGGCATGATTACCGCGACGGAACTGGCCGCCTATATCGCCCCGGCGGTATCCAGCATGTCGCAGCAGACCCCGGCGTTTGGTAGCCTGCCAGGTTCTGAAGGTGGCGAGTTTGTATTTGAAATGCATAGCGAAGGCGAGTTCTTGAGTGCAAAAACCAATCAGTTATCTGCTGATGCGATTGCCCTCAACAACAAAATTGATGGGGCAACCGTCAAAGCTGGCAGTGAAGCGCCCATCGTCATTAAAAACCTGAATGGTGGCGAACAGAAAATCGCGGCACCCAAAATGGTGGATGCGCCATCGCGCCAATTGGCACAAAGAGCGAATGACAATGGCTTGCAACTGTACAGGGAAAAACAGTATGCCCAGGCCGAAGCTGCGTTTACCGAGGCCTTGAAATACCGTCCTGATTTTGGCCTGGCCGCAAACAATCTGGGCTTTGTCTATTTCAAGCAGCAAAAATATGCAGAGGCAGCGCGCTGGTTTGAAAATACCTTGCAGATTGATCCATCCCGTGCGATTGCCTACCTGAACCTGGGGGACGCCAGAGCCATGCTGAATGAAAACGAAAAAGCTAAAAAAGCGTATACCAGTTTCCTGGAACTGTCGCCGAATAGCCCCAATGCCAATTACGTCAAAGAAGCCCTGAAAAAATTGGACTGATGCTGCCTTGAATGCATTCAGGGGCAACACGACTTTGGGTAAAGGATAAAAAATGAATGGTGTAACATTAAAGGCAATCCGCAGTTTGCTGCATTTCAGTCAGCACGAAGCAGCAGAATTAATCGGCGGTGTCACACAACGCAACTGGAGCAACTGGGAAGCGGGCGCGCAAAAGATACCGCAAGACGTGATATCGATGATTAATTACCTGATGGCTTGCCGTAAGAAGGCAATTGCAGAGACGCAAGCAGCAATAAAAACCTATTACCAGCAAATGCCCGCAGATGTCAGCAAAAAACCAATAGCGCTGGTGTGGTATGACAATTTTGAAGACTGGTGTACCTTGCCATATCGTGAATCCATTATGTGGCGGCCACAACAGTCGGTGCTTGCCCATCTGATCTCGGTAGAAAACTGCAACATCGTGCAGTTTGATGCCGTCGCTTATGAAAACTGGCTGGGCCGACGTACAGACAGCGATTCCATGCGCAATCAATGGGCGACCGAGCAGGTACACCTGCCGCAAAATTAAAATCAAAAATAGAATGAGAATCAAGGCTGTGGTGGCGCAGCCTTGCGATGAGTTCTAGTGTAGCACTACATTAGTGGACTGTAACAATTGAAACAGAGTGCCTTCCGCTTGCGCGACGACCATGGCTGCGTTGCAAATGCTCGCGATAGTTCACTATCGCTGTGCTTTGCGCCTTGCCCTGATCACCGGGCAAGCGTCTTTCACTTCTGTTTCAACTGTTACAGTCCACTAGTTATCTTTGCCCTATGCGGGTGTCGCCAAACAAGTTTTTCTGATCACGTGGTTGTGAGCGCCAGTACTGCTTTGGCGCGTCCACTGTGGCATTCAATTGCGCGGCTGCATGCCACGGCCAATGCGGGTCATATAAAATCCCGCGGGCGATGGCGATCGCATCCGCCTTGCCTGCCTTGATAATATCCTCTGCCTGTTGCGCGTCCGTGATCAAGCCTACGGCAATCACAGGCAGGCTGCAATGCTGCTTGATTTCTTCCGCTAAATGAACCTGATAGCCAGGTCCCAGAGGAATCTTTTGTTCCGGCGAAACACCACCACTGGAAACATGGATAAAGTCACAGCCGCGCTCTTGCAATGTCTGCACGAAGCGCTTGCTTTGCGCGACATCCAGTCCACCCTCAACCCAGTCTGTTGCCGAAAGACGCACGCCAACTGTCATGCTATCTTTGGGTACGGCGGCACGTACGGCCTCAAACACTTCCAGCGGAAAGCGCAAACGGTTTTCCACTGAGCCACCATACTGGTCAGTACGCTGATTGGCAATCGGTGACAGGAACTGGTGCAACAGATAGCCATGTGCAGCATGTATTTCTATGGCATTGATGCCTAGTCTGTGGGCCCGCACGGCGGCATCAACAAAGGCATTTTTGACTCGCTGTAAACCTGCTTCATCCAGCGCCAGGGGCGGGCGTTCGCCTTTGGCATGGGCTAAGGCTGAAGGGGCGGCCATTTGCCAGCCACCATCTTCTATCGCGATAAGCTGGCCACCATGCCAGGGTGCCTGGCTGGATGCCTTGCGGCCCGCATGGGCAAGCTGTATCGCAATCGGCATGTTTGAATGCTTGCGTAGGGATTTCAAAACCTCACCAAGTGCAGTCTCGGTTTCATCTGACCACAAACCCAGATCACCAGGAGAAATGCGGCCTATATCTTCGACTGCGGTTGCTTCCAGTATCAATAAGCCGGCGCCCGACAGAGCCAGACCACCGAGATGGATAAGATGCCAGTCGGTGGCCTTACCGTTGTCGGCAGAGTACTGGCACATGGGCGCAATAATGATGCGGTTTGTCAGGTTCAGTGATCCAAGACGGAGAGGGGAAAAGAGGGCGCTCATAATTTTGCAAACCTGCGGTAGAGATCAATGGGGAAAGGGGTTTCCATACATTATGCCCGCAGTTTCCCTTTGCTGCCGCCAGGCTGTCAGCGCCAGCCTGGCGGCTTCAATCCACCCTATCCATCGCCGCGACCAACTGCCTGATTTTGATTGCTTTTTCAAAATGATCGAATCGGTTTTCCAGTATCCACCAGGTAGCAGCTTCCATCAGCAATTCCGGGTCATCATTTTTATTGGCGAAGAAGGCGTAAAAGGATAGCCCGACATCCTGGCCCTTTTGTTTGATTTTGTTGTCGCATACTGCAATGATCTTTTTTCTTAATGCATCTTGCATGAAAAGGCCTTTGTATATTTATCAGGAAGTTCTGCAAAGTGTTGCAGGTGGCGTATTGTTGTCATTGTGTGTTGTCTGGATAACTATGACTAGTCCAAATCCAGACTTTTTTGCCCTTGCTATTGATTTTGTCTTTGTTGCGCCCATTTGCTTTACGTAAATGGATGCTGTCTTTGTTATGGCATCGGCAACCTTGATGGGCATTAACATGGAATGGCTACTTGCTGTATTGGTCTTGCTGGGACTGGGGGTGTTTGTGGTGCCCCGGGCGCGTTTGCGCTATGTGCTGTCGCAGGCTTTCCCCTTGAATTATTCAAAAATCCTGAGGAAAAACTTGCCAGGCTATTCACGCATGCCTACTGATTTGCAAATGCAATTGAAGCGGCGCATACGTCAATTTTTATATCAAAAGACCTTTGTCGGTTGCGGTGGCCTGCATATCACTGATGAAATCAGGGTAACGATTGCCGGCAAGGCTTGTCTCTTGCTATTGAACCGGGAATCGGATGTGTATCCGCAGCTTACCCATGTGCTGGTGTACCCATCGGCATTCGTGGCCCCCAGAACGCAGATGAATACGGATGGTGTCGTCACCCATACCAACCAGGGCTTGAGTGGTGAATCCTGGAGTGATGGCCGGGTGATCCTGGCCTGGGATCAGGTTGCGCATAATCCTGACACCGAAGCACGCGGGCAGGATGTGGTTGTGCATGAATTTGCGCATCAACTCGATAGTGAAACAGGAACTACCAACGGTGCCCCGGCTTTGAAGTCTGCAGCGGCGTATAAGGCCTGGTCTGAGCTGATGGAAAGAGAATATGCGCAATTACACGAAGCAATTGCCAACGATATCCCGACCATCATTGACCCCTATGGTGCAACCAATCCGGCAGAATTCTTTGCTGTCGTGACCGAAGCATTTTTCAAGAAAAGCCGCGATCTTTCGCATTATCATCCTGCACTCTATGCGCAGTTGCAGGGTTATTATCGGGTTGACCCCTGTGACTGGGTGTAAGATCGTAAACACGTTCTTAGTGCCATACATAAAAACAAGGGGCGCATTTTGCGCCCCTTTGCTATTACTCTGCTGCTTCCAGATATTCCTGTTGTTCCAGCCAATCGGCTTCGATCTGCCCCAGTTCCTTGACGACGTAAGCCTGGTCGAGTAGCAGGGTCTTCAGTTTTTCCTTGTTGGCATCGTTGTAGATATCGCTATCTTCCAACTGCACATCGATGTCTTTCTTTTTCAGGTTCAGCTTGGCCATCTGTTCTTCAAGACGTTTGATGCGTGTTTCTATCGGTTTGCGCAGATTGGCGAGGCGCAGGCGTTCATCTGCATCGCGTTTTCGTTGTTCCTTGTCGTCGACTTTGGCAACAGGGATGGTCTTGGCTTGTGGTAAAGCGGCTTCCTGAGCCTTGGTTTTTTCTGGCAGGGCAGGGGCGGCTTTTTCCAGTTTGTTTTTGAACAGCCAGTCTTTGTAGTCGTCCAAATCGCCGTCAAACGGTTGCAGCTTGCCATCGGCCACGATGATGAACTGATCGGTGGTGGCGCGCAGCAAATGCCTGTCATGGGAGACCACGACCAGGGTGCCTTCAAACTGCGCCAGGGCATCGGTCAGGGCTTCGCGGGTTTCCAGGTCCAGATGGTTGGTTGGTTCATCCAGCAGCAAGAGGTTGGGGCGCTGCCAGACGATCATTGCCAGTGCCAGACGGGCTTTTTCACCGCCAGAGAATGGTTTGATCGGGCTGCTCACCATGGTGCCGGGGAAGTTGAAGCCACCGAGGAAATTGCGCAATTCCTGCTCGCGTACATCGGGTGCGATATGCGCCAGATGCCACAGCGGTGATTCATCATGACGCAGCATTTCGACCTGGTGCTGGGCAAAATAACCGATTGATAAGCCCTTGCCGGTTTGCATGACGCCGTTCAAAGGCGCGATGTCGCCGACGATGGTTTTGATCAGTGTGGATTTACCCGCACCATTCACACCCAAGAGGCCGATGCGCTGGCCGATTTGCAGCGTGAACTTGACATCACCGACGATTTTTTTCTCGGTGAAGCTGTGATCGGTTTCTGATTCTATACGATAGCCGCAATCAACATCTTCCATCACCAGCATGGGGTTGGGTGCGCTGAGTGGCTCGCGGAACTCAAAAGAGAATTCGGCAGCAGCGCGCAAAGGTGCCATTTCTTCCATACGTGCCAAAGCCTTGATACGGCTCTGCGCCTGCTTGGCTTTGGATGCCTTGGCCTTGAAGCGGTCGATAAAGGATTGCAGATGGGCGCGCTTGCGGGTCTGTTTCTCCAGCATGCCTTGCGCCAGTTCCAGTTGGGCGGCACGCTGGCGTTCAAAACCGGAATAATTACCACCGTAACGCTTGAGCTTGCGCTCATCAATGTGGACGATGACATTCACCACGCCGTCAAGAAAATCGCGGTCATGGGAAATGATGATCAGCGTGCCTTCATAACGCTTCAGCCAGTCTTCCAGCCAGATGATGGCATCCAGATCCAGATGGTTGGTCGGTTCATCCAGCAGCAGCAAATCGGATTTGCACATCAGCGCTTGCGCCAGGTTCAGGCGCATGCGCCAGCCACCAGAAAAACTGGCAACCGGTTGTTCCAGTTCATTGATCTTGAAGCCCAGGCCCAGCAGTAATTGCTCTGCACGCGGGCGCACGGTATAGGCGTCGGCATCGGCCAGTGCACCGTACATATTGCCGATGGCAATGCCGTTGTCATAGCTCTCTGGCTGGGCTTCCAGTTCGGCCAGTTGCGCTTCCAGTTTGCGCAGGGCGACGTCGCCGTCTATCGCGTAATCGATGGCACTGCGTTCGAGTGGTGGGGTTTCCTGCGCCACGTGGGCAAGCTGCCATTTGGCCGGAAAATCAATGCTGCCCTGGTCGGGATGTAATTCACCGCGCAACATGGCAAACAGGCTGGATTTGCCTGCGCCGTTAGAGCCGATCAAGCCTATCTTGTCGCCGGGATTGAGCGTCACATCGACGCTGTCAAATAAAGGTTTGATGCCGCGCGCCAGGACGACTTGTTGAAGACGTATCATATAAACTTAAAGTAATGGGGTAATACTGTTTTGTTGATGCAAAAAAATGGAAAAACGGGCAAAACTGAATTTGCCCGTCTTCATGATGTTTATTACACTGCGCTACACTGATTTATGCAGTGAAATTGGTCAGTTGGCTGGCTTCCACCAAAAATACCATGTCATCACCGGCACTGGTACTTAACCAGGTCAGGTTCAGTTCGGGGAAGGCGGCTTCGGCAAAGGCACGTTCATTGCCAATTTCCACCATCAGCAAACCATCTTCGGTCAGCCGCTGTGCAGCACCGGCGACGATCTTGCGCACCAGGTCCATGCCATCATCACCGCCAGCCAGGGCAATTTGCGGCTCATGCATGTATTCCTTGGGCAGCTTGGCCATGGAGCCGGAATTCACATACGGCGGGTTGGTGATGATGAGATCGTATTTCTTGTCCGGCACATTGCTGTACAGGTCTGACTCGATCAGCGTAATGCGGTCTTGCAATTCATAGGTTGCCACATTGCGTTTTGCCACTTCCAGCGCATCTTTGGAAATATCGACAGCATCCACATGGGCTTCAGAAAACATATCGGCCAGCATGATGGGCAGGCAGCCTGAACCGGTGCACAGCTCAAGGATATTGCTGATCGCTTCAGGATCAGTCACCCATGGTGAAAAATGTTCGGGGATCAGTTCTGCAATGAAGGAGCGCGGCACGATGACGCGTTCATCCACATAGAAATTGTAAGTGCCCAGCCAGGCTTCATTGGTAATGTAGGAAGCGGGCACGCGGTCTACCGCACGTCTGTCGATCACACGCAATACCGCATCTATTTCTGATGGCAATAAATGCGCATCAAGGAAGGGCTCTATCTTGTCTAGCGGCAAATGCAGGGTATGCAGCAATAAATAAGCTGCTTCATCCAGCGCATTGGCACTGCCATGGCCAAAGAACAGTTTTTCTTTGTTGAAACGGGTGACGGCATAACGCAACAGATCGCGCAGGGTCAGAAAGGTGGTGGCAGGTGTAGTCATATTGTTTCCGTATCGGCCAGTGGCTGGCTGAGGCTCAGGTCAGCAAGTTTTCCAGGGTGCGTCGATAAATATTTTTGAGCGGATCTATGTATTGCAGCTCTATGTGTTCGTCGATTTTATGGATGCTGGCATTCGGCGGCCCAAATTCCACCACTTGCGGGCAGATCTTGGCAATGAAGCGACCATCAGAAGTACCCCCGGTAGTAGAGAGCTCAGTTGTGATGCCGGTTTCGGCATGTATGGCATCACCCAATGCATCACTGAGGCTGCCTTTGGGGGTCAGGAAAGGGTGGCCGCCGACCGTCCATTTCAAATCATATTCCAGGCCATGTTTGTCGAGGATGGCATGCACGCGTTGCTGCAAACCCTCGGCGGTGCTGGCGGTGGAGAAACGGAAATTGAAATCGATGACGGCATCGCCAGGTATCACGTTGGATGCGCCAGTGCCCGCATGGATATTCGACATTTGCCAGGATGTGGGCAGGTAATAGGCATTACCCTGATCCCAGACTTCAGCCACCAGTTCTGCCATCGCAGGTGCGGCCAGATGAATGGGGTTTTTTGCCAGTTGCGGATAGGCGATATGGCCTTGCACGCCTTTGACGATCAGTTTGCCCGACATGGTGCCGCGACGGCCATTCTTGATGGTGTCGCCTAGTTGGTCGACAGAAGTCGGTTCGCCAACAATGCAATAATCAAGCTGTTCGCCACGTGCTTTCAGTTTCTCGCACACCACCACGGTGCCATCGGTGGCCGGCCCCTCTTCGTCGCTGGTTATCAGGAAACCGATAGAGCCTTGATGGTCTGGATGGGCCGCGATGAATTCTTCTGTTGCCACGACAAAGGCGGCGATTGAGGTTTTCATGTCGGCGGCACCGCGACCATACAGTTTGCCATCCCTGTGGGTAGGTGTAAAAGGTGCCGATTGCCATTGGGTGACCGGGCCGGTGGGTACGACATCGGTATGGCCGGCAAACACCAGCAGGGGCTGGCTATGGCCGCGCCTGGCCCACAGATTGGTGACTTCACCGGACTGTATGGTTTCACACTGGAAGCCCAGCGGTTCCAGCAGGGCGATGAGGGTGTTTTGGCAGCCTTTGTCTTCAGGTGTGACTGAATCCAGTGCAATCAACTGTTCGGTCAGGGCAAGTGTTTTGCTCATGTTTATTTCTTGAAAATGGACTGGTATTGCGGCACAGAAAACCCGACATTGACTTGCTGCTGGTCGCCATTGGCGATCAGCATGACCGGACGTTTGATGACGGATGGTTTATCCAGCATCAGGGCAATAGCCTGTTCGGTATCGCCAGCAGAAGCTTTTTCTGCATCACTGAGGGCGCGCCAGGTGGTGCCCTTGCGGTTGATCAGCACATCCAGACCTTGATGTTCCAGCCATGATTCTATGGCGGCACGGCTCAGCCCCTGTTTCTTGAAATCATGAAACTCAAATGCCAGGTCTTGTTCCTGCAGCCAGGTGCGGGCTTTTTTAACTGTGTCGCAGTTCGGAATGCCGAACAGGGTGATGCGCTGTGTCATACGTCTTTAATCGCTACTTAATGGTTACAAGTTCAAGGGTTACAGCTTCAAGGGTTACAGCTTCAAGGGTTGCAGGTTCAAGGGTTACAGGTTCAATCGCTACACGTTGAGGGTAAATTCCGTGAACGAGGCTTCGTCCTTGCTTTCAGGTTCTGGCTCAGGCGGTGGTGCAGCGCTGGCGGGTGCTTCGTTATTCAGCAGCCACAACAGGTTGTTTGCCGAGTCGGAGTTGGCCAGGCCTTCTTCCTGGGTGATCAGACCTTCCTTGATCAGATACATGAGGGCGCGCTCGAAAGTCTGTGAGCCTGGCGACAGACTTTTCTCGATGGCTTCCTTGATCTGGAAGATATCTCCTTTTTCTATCAGTTCAGCCACATAGCGGGTATTCAGCATGATTTCGACCGCAGGGCAGCGGCCACCGTCTTTGGCCCGTATCAGGCGTTGCGAAATAATGGCACGTATCGACGATGACAGATCCAGTAACAAGGCATTCCGGGTTTCCATGGGGAAGAAACTGATGATACGGTTCAGCGCCTGATAACTGTTATTGGCATGCAGCGTCGCCAGCACCAGATGGCCGGATTGTGCATAGGCAATCGCCGACATCATGGTGTCCAGGTCACGAATTTCGCCAATCAGGATGCAATCGGGTGCCTGGCGCAGGGAATTTTTCAGTGCAGTTTTCAGGCTTTCGGAATCGCTACCGATTTCACGCTGGTTGACGATGGATTTCTTGCTGCGGAACAGATATTCAATCGGGTCTTCCAGCGTCAAGATATGGCCAGTCCTGATTTCATTCCTGTGATCAAGCATGGAGGCGATGGTGGTGGATTTGCCTGATCCGGTTGCACCGACAACCAGGATCAATCCACGTTTTTCCATGATCAGTTCAGACAGCACCGGTGGCAAATGCAGCGTGTTCAATACAGGGATATCACCGGGAACAAAACGGAAGACGGCTGAAATCGAGCCGCGCTGGCGGAAGGCCGACAAACGGAAACGGCCTATGCCAGGGGCACCGATACCGATATTCAGTTCGTTTTTTTCTTCCAGTTCCTCCATATAGTCAGACGCAATCACTTCACTCAACAGTGACAGGATATTTGCCTGATCCATTTTTTGCTGGTTGATAGGAAGCAGATTGCCATTGATTTTGAGATGAATAGGCGAGTTCATCGCAAAAAACATGTCGGATGCATGTTTCTCTTTCATCAGTTGAAATAATCTCTCCATCGCTGCCATGATGTTTCCTTATTCTGAACTATAAATTGATCAAAAGACGCAATCAGACGCCGCGCAGCAATTCGTTGATGCTGGTTTTTGAGCGTGTTTGTGCATCAACACGTTTCACGATCACTGCGCAATACAGGCTGTATTTGCCATCAGCAGATGGCAGGTTGCCAGATACCACGACGGAGCCAGCAGGCACACGGCCATAGCTGACTTCACCTGTGGCGCGGTCATAAATCTTGGTGGACTGGCCGATATATACACCCATGGAAATCACGGAATTTTCTTCCACGATGACACCTTCGACGACTTCAGAACGAGCGCCGATGAAACAATTGTCTTCAATGATGGTCGGGTTGGCCTGCATGGGTTCCAGTACGCCACCGATGCCAACGCCGCCGGACAAATGCACATTCTTACCGATTTGCGCGCAAGAACCGACGGTGGCCCAGGTATCAACCATGGCACCTTCATCGACATACGCGCCGATATTCACATAAGAAGGCATCAACACCACATTCTTGGCGATAAAGCTGCCGCGACGTGCAACTGCTGGTGGCACTACACGGAAACCGCCTTTGACGAAGTCTTCAGCCGTGTAATTGGCAAATTTGGTCGGCACCTTATCGAAGAACTGCATATGGTCGCCAGAAGGCATGCAGATATTATCTTCCAGACGGAAAGACAGCAGCACCGCTTTTTTAATCCATTGATTGACCTGCCAGCTACCATCAATTTTTTGCGCTACGCGCAGGCTGCCAGTATCCAGTTCGCTCAATACATGGGCAACTGCTTCCCGAATTTCTGCAGGAGCGGACTTAGGAGAGAAATTGCTGCGGTCGTCCCAGGCCTGATCGATGATTTGCTGTAATTGTTGAGTCATGTTGATATCTTCAGATGATTAAATAAACGAAATGTTGCGCGTGCGTTGCAGTGTAAGGCCCAGTTTTTGGTTAAGCATGTTTTTTGCAAAAACTGACAATTCTTTGTGCTGCTTCCAGACATTCTTCTGGCTCGGCCACCAGCGCCATGCGTAGGCGATTCTGTCCCGGATTGATGCCATGTGCTTCACGTGCCAGATAACTGCCCGGCAAAACTGTAACATTATATTCCTCGTAGAGGCGACGGGCGAATTCCGTGTCTGACATACCCAGCTTGTCCGGGACCCTGGCCCACAGGTAAAAGGCGGCGTCGGGCAGGCTGACTTCCAGCACTTCCTGCAAGACCGGGGTGATCTGGGCAAATTTGCGGATGTATTTGTCGCGATTTTCCTGCACATGGATTTCGTCGTTCCAGGCGACCACTGAGGCAGCCTGTATGCTGGGGCTCATGGCGCTGCCGTGGTAAGTCCGGTACAGCAGGAACTGCTTGATCAGTTCTGCATCGCCAGCGACGAAGCCAGAGCGCATGCCAGGCACATTCGAGCGTTTTGACAAGCTGGAAAGGGTGATCAGGCGGCGGTAGTCGTCCCTGCCCAGCGCGCGTGCTGCCTGCAGGCTGCCCAGCGGCGCTTCTGTCTTGAAGTAGATTTCCGAATAGCATTCATCGGCAGCAATGACAAAATCATATTTGTCTGACAGGGCAAACAGTTCGGCCCAGTCATCCTGGTTCAACACGGCACCGGTCGGGTTGCCGGGTGAGCAGATGTACAGTAGTTGTACCCGTTTCCAGATGCTGTCAGGTATGCTTTTATAGTCAGGCGCAAAATTGCGCGCCGGATCAGCATTGGCGAAATACGGTTCGGCACCGGCCAGGTAGGCGGCACCCTCATAAATCTGATAAAACGGGTTGGGGCATACCACCAAAGGCAAACCGTCCTGGTCGTCCTGGCCATCTTGGCAAGCAGCAGGGTTGATGACGGTTTGTGCCAGGGCAAACAAGGCTTCGCGTGAACCGTTGACGGGCAAGATCTGCGTCACGGGATCTGGTGCCGGTATGCCGTAGCGGCGGGCTATCCAGCCGGAAATTGCATTGCGCAATGCATCAGAGCCGGCAGTGGATGGGTAACTGGCCAGGCCGCCCAGATTGGCGATCAATGCATCCGTGATCAGCTTGGGTGTCGGATGCTTGGGTTCGCCTATGCCCAGACTAATGGCGGCGTAAGCAGGGCTGGGTGTGACACCGGCAAACAGTCGTTTCAGTTTTTCGAACGGATACGGTTGCAACTTGCTGAGGTAGGGATTGAAGGTCATTTATTGATTATTGGCAACTTGATGGCGATGGTCAGGCTTTTTTTGCTACTTATCTGGTCCGCTAATATGGCTCATTTATCTGGTCCGTTTATCGGATTCCGGTATTTTATTTGGTTTTGCTTAGGTAGTATGCAATCCGTATTATAGCCTCCAGCGCATTCTTCAGAGTAGGGCTTTCACACCTGGTTTTGCCGAAAACCTGCATAAGCTGTGATTGGGGTTGCTGTATGCACGGAATTGGCACGGAATTGCATGGAATCACGGCGGGATAAATCAGCGCCAATTGTGTAATAAGTTTGAAAACTAAAAATTTTGCCTTTACGATGGTATGATGCAGCGACACTGGGGTGGCTTGTGTATACAGCCTTGGGAAACATAGAATACGCGGTAGATTTGACTGCAAAAGATAATAAAATTAAACAAAGTGCGATTAACTTCTATTAAATTGTCGGGATTTAAATCTTTTGTCGATCCCACTCATTTTCAGGTTCCTGGCCAGTTGGTGGGTGTAGTCGGCCCGAATGGTTGCGGCAAGTCGAATATTATCGATGCCGTACGCTGGGTTTTGGGCGAATCAAAAGCGTCAGAGTTGCGTGGCGAATCCATGCAGGACGTAATTTTCAATGGTTCCACCCATCGCAAACCCGCTGGTCGTTCATCGGTAGAGCTGATTTTTGACAACAGCATGGGCAAAGCTGCCGGTCAATGGAGCCAATATGGTGAAATTGCCGTCAAGCGTACGCTGACGCGCGACGGTACTTCTACCTACTACATCAACGGACAACCGGTGCGCCGCCGTGATATCCAGGACATTTTCCTCGGTACCGGTCTGGGCCCGCGTGCCTATGCGATTATCGGCCAGGGCATGATTTCGCGCATCATTGAAGCACGCCCTGAAGAATTGCGGATTTTCCTGGAAGAAGCAGCCGGCGTATCGCGCTATAAAGAACGCCGCCGCGAGACTGAAAACCGTATCCACGACACCCATGAAAACCTGGTGCGTGTCGACGATATCTTGCGTGAATTGAATAACAATCTGGACAGATTGGGTGCGCAGGCAGTGGTTGCGAATAAATTCCGCGAATTGCAGACCGATCAGGAAGAAAAACAAAAACTGCTGTGGTTGCTGCGTAAAAAAGAAGCAGAAAACGAGCAGAAAAAGCATTTCGCCGAGATAGAAAAAACCCAGTTGGACCTGGAAGAACACACCGCCAAATTGCGTCACGTAGAGCTGGAACTGGATCAGATGCGCCAGACGCATTATGCAGTCGGTGACCGTATGCACCAGGCGCAAGGTCATCTGTATCAGACCAATGCCGAGATCGGCAGCCTGGAAGCGCAAATCAAGTTTGTCATCGAGTCGCGCAGTCGTTTACAGTCGCAATTGCAGTCCCTGACCGCGCAACGCGACCAATGGCAGAACCAGAGCCGGCAATTCCAGGATGACTTGTCTGAAGCTGACATCCAGGTAGAAGAGTTGGCCATGCGTGCCGAGCAGGCACTGGAAGTCAGCCAGCAGCAACAGGATAAATTACCCGCCATGGAGCAGGTATGGCGTGAATCGCAATTGAAAACGACCGAGTCGCGTGCCAGGATCATGCAGATGCAGCAGCAGATAGAGCTGGAATCTGCTCATCAGCGCAATGCCTCGAATATTTTGAATACCCTGACCTCCAGACGCGAACGCCTGATGCAGGAAAAGCAGGGGCTGGTGTTGCCAGACACTACCCACCTGGACAATCTGTCCATGCAACTGGAAGAAAAAAAGCAAGTGCTGGAAGAACTCAGCATGCAACTGGAAGAGGCGCAAGAGCGCTTACCAGTACTGGAAGACGAACGCAAGCAGGCACAACAGCAAGTGAACCAGGATGCCGCCGAATATGCGCAACTGGAAGCGCGCCTGCTGGCGCTCAAGCAATTGCAGGAAAAAGTCCAGACCCAGGGCAAGGTACAGCCATGGCTGGAAAAACACGAATTGAGCAGCTTGCCCAAGATCTGGCAAAAACTGCATATCGAAGCTGGCTGGGAAACCGCACTGGAATCCATACTGCGTGAACGTACTGCCGCGCTGGAAATGTCGAATCTGGACTGGGCCAAAGCCTTTTTTGGTGATGCGCCGCCTGCCAAGCTGGCCGTTTGCGCACCCACCTTCATGGCTGATACGGTCGTGCCTGTTGCCGGCTTCAAACCCTTCATCGACTTATTGCAACTCAATGACGCCGGGGTGCGTGGCCTGATGCAGGATTGGTTACATCAGGTCTACATTGCCGAGGATATTGCCTCTGCCTTTATGGACAGGGTGAACTTGCCGGCTGGTGCCTGCTTTATTACGAAGCAGGGGCATGTGATTGCCCGTTCCAGTGTGCGTTTTTATGCCTCGGATTCCGAGCAGGATGGCGTGCTGGCACGCCAGCAAGAGATAGAAAATATCACCAAGCAGTGTCGCGCCAAGCACATGCTGGCTGATGAATCCAAGACCCGCGCTGTCCGTGCTGAATCTGCGTATACCCAGGCGACCCAGCAACTGCAGGATTTGCGCCAACGTGTGGGCAGCCTGACCCAGACTACCCATAGCCTGCAAATTGAATTCATGAAATTGTCTGAAGTGCAGGAACGCTTTAACCAGCGCAGCACGCAGATCGGTAGTGACCTGGCAGAGATCGCCGCGCAAGAGGCTGAACAGCAGCAGATTCGTGCCGAGTCCGAGCAAAAATTTGAACAGTTGGACATGGACCTGGCTGAACTGCAGGAAACCCATGAAGAAGGTCAGACCGCTTACCTGGAAAAAGAACAGCAACTGAATGATGCCAGGCAGCGTTTGCGTGACCTTGAACTGGCCGCGCAGGAAGCTGCTTTTGCAGAGAAATCCCATCGCAGCAAGATGGAAGAATTGCGCCGCAGTATTGCGACTGCACTCGAACAATCTGCACAATTGTTTGCCAGCATGCAGCAAGGTCAACTGGAACTGGAATCCATGGATGACCAGACCGCCCAGGCTGGCTTGCAAGACTTGCTGGATCGCCGTAGCGAACAAGAAAGAGCACTGGCGAATGCGCGCCATGAGCTGGATCAACTGACCCAGCAATTGCGTCATCATGAAGAAGCCAAGATGCAGGTAGAACGCAGCCTGCAGCCACAGCGTGACCGCATCGTTGAACTGCAGTTGAAAGAACAGGCTGCGCGTTTGAGCCAGGAACAATTCTCAGAACAATTGCGCAATTTTGAAGTCGATGAAGAAGCCTTGTCGCAAAAATTGCATGATGATCTCAAACCTTCGTATTTGCAGGGTGAGGTCACCCGCCTGACCAATGCCATTGCTGCACTGGGGGCGGTGAACATGGCGGCTCTCGACGAATTGTCGCAGGCGACCGAGCGCAAGACTTTCCTGGATGCCCAGCATGCCGACCTGACCGAGGCGATCACCACCTTGCAGGATGCCATCCATAAGATTGATATGGAAACACGCGACCTGTTGCAGGATACCTTTGACAAGGTAAATCACCATTTTGCCGAACTTTTCCCTATTCTGTTTGGTGGCGGTCAGGCCAAGCTGATCATGACCGGCGATGAAATCCTGGATTCTGGCGTGCAAGTCATGGCGCAGCCACCAGGCAAGAAAAATGCAACCATCCATCTGTTATCTGGCGGTGAAAAAGCGCTGACGGCAACGGCTCTGGTGTTTTCCATGTTCCAGCTCAATCCTGCACCTTTCTGCTTGCTGGACGAGGTGGATGCGCCGCTGGATGATTCAAATACCGAGCGTTTCTGCAATATGGTGAAACGCATGTCTGCCAACACACAGTTTTTATTTATCTCCCACAACAAGATTGCGATGGAAATGGCACAACAATTGATTGGTGTCACCATGCAGGAGCAGGGGGTTTCACGAATCGTGGCGGTGGATATGGAGTCTGCCGTCAATTTTGCTACTGAGGTTCAAGCAGCATGACAGATCTACAAATCAGTTTATTGGTAATTGGTGGGACGCTGGTAGTCGGCGTCATTATTTTTAACAAGTGGCAAGAATACAAGGCAAAAAAAACCGTAGAAAATGCGTTCGGTGATGGACATGACGATGTGCTCATGCATCCCGATGCACCGGCAGACAGTATCGTCCGGCATGAGCCGGTGATGGATGGTGATGTCAGCGTGGAAGGGCTACCAGCCTCGCCAGACATGTCGTCTCATGATCAAGGTGATGCGGACCATGTACCGGTAGTGCAGGAAAAAGAATTGCCGGTCGATGAATTGATCGATTGCGTCATCCCGCTGGAATTTGAAACGCCAGTGCGTGGCGAAAAAATCCTGGCAGAAATCGCTGACCTGAAATATGTAGGTAAAAAACCTGTCCATTTCATCGGTCAGAGTCATAGCGGCGAAAGAGATGTGATCGCCGTCGGTGGTGCCTATACCTGCTTGTTTGCCGGTGTGCAGATGGTGAGTCGCAGCGGCCCGCTGAATGAACTCGAATATTCAGAATTCATCATGAAACTGCGTGCCATTGCAGACAACCTGAATGCGCATTCCGATATCCCGGACATGAACAAGGTCATGATCAATGCACGTGAACTGCATCAGTTTGTCGCCGAGCATGATGCGCAACTGAGCGTCAATATCGCCGCCAATGGTGCGCCATGGGCCTTGAACACCTTGCTGGCAGCGTTGGAGAAAATGGGCTTTGACCAGCGTCCGGATGGCCGTTTGATGATGCCTGATGGCGATGGTGGCAGCCTGTTCACCCTGTCGACCAATGTCAGCGTCAGCGAGACCATGACTTCACGCCTGACTCTGTTGCTGGATGTGCCTTGCGTGTCGCCGGCGCGGGATGGCTTTGGTGCCATGGCTGCCTGTGCACGTTCTTTGTCTACCCGTCTTGGCGGTACCGTGGTGGACGATGGCAATCAGCCTATCTCCAAACTGGCGCTGGATGAAATTGCAGGGCAGGTCAATGAGTTTTATGCTGCCATGGCTGAAGCACAGATACCGGCAGGTTCCTTGCGGGCGCAACGACTATTTAGCTGAATAAACGAATATGCAGAATGATTTTTTGGATGGTGCTCCGGCTTCGGGAGCACCGGCGGCGGCGCAGCGCGTGCAGTTTTTGCATGCGGAATTGAATCGCCATGCCCATGCCTATTACGTGCTGGACAATCCCAGCGTACCGGATGCTGAATACGACAGGCTGTTTTCGGAATTGCAGCAACTCGAACAATCCCACCCCGAATTAAAAACCGCAGATTCGCCGACCAATCGTGTTGGCGGCGCACCCTTGCCGGAATTTGGCCAGGTGCAGCATGCCGTGCCCATGCTGTCACTGAATAACGGCTTTGAAGATGATGATGTCACCAACTTTGACCGCCGTGTGCGTGAAGGGCTGGATGCGGCACAGGAAATTGATTACGCCATCGACCTCAAATTTGACGGCCTGGCCATCAACCTGCGCTATGTCGATGGTCTGTTCACCCAGGCCGCGACCCGTGGTGATGGTTTTACTGGCGAAGATGTGACTGAAAACATCCGCACCATACGTAGTATCCCTTTGCGCTTGCAGGTGGAAAATCCCCCCAGGATATTGGATGTGCGCGGCGAGGTGTTGATGTTCAAGCGCGATTTTGAAAAGCTGAACCAGCGTCAGCGTGATGCCGGTGCAAAAGAATTTGCCAACCCGCGCAATGCAGCGGCTGGCAGCCTGCGTCAACTGGATTCCAAAATTACTGCCCAGCGCAGCCTGCGGTTTTTTGCCTATGGCATAGGGGCGCTGGAGGGCATGGACATGCCGCCCTCCCATCGGGCCTTGCTGGACTGGTATCGTCAGGCCGGGATTCCTGTTTGTGAAGAAAATGCGCTGGTCAAAGGAGCGCAGGGCTTGCTGGCATTTTATCGGGCGATACAGGACAAGCGTGCGGTACTCGATTACGAGATAGATGGAGTGGTCTACAAGGTCAATGAGTTTGCCAGCCAGCAGTCGCTGGGGTATGTCTCGCGTGCACCACGCTTTGCCATTGCGCATAAATTCCCTGCGCAAGAAGCGTTGACGACCGTGCTGGATATCGAAGTGCAGGTGGGCCGTACTGGTGCGATTACCCCGGTTGCCAGGCTGGCACCGGTGTTTGTGGGTGGCGTGACGGTCACCAATGCCACGCTGCACAATGAAGAAGAAGTGCAGCGCAAGGATATCCGCATAGGCGATACTGTGTCGGTACGCCGGGCTGGTGATGTCATTCCCGAAGTGGTGTCCAGCGTGCTGGAAAAACGTCCAGCGGATGCACGCCAGTTTGTCATGCCTGAAGCTTGTCCCATTTGCGGCTCAGCCATACAGAAACCGGAAGACGAAGCGATTGCCCGTTGCACTGGCGGTTGGATCAAATGTTCGGCGCAGCGCAAGGGCGGCCTGTTTCACTTCGCTTCACGCAAGGCCATGAATATTGACGGTGTCGGTGAACAGCTGATTGATCAACTGGTCGACAAGCAGGTGGTCACCACGGCAGCAGACTTGTACAAGTTGGGTCTGCGTGCACTGGTTGAGCTGGATCGCATGGCGGAAAAATCAGCGCAAAACATCTTGCATGCGCTGGAAGTGTCAAAAGAAACCAGTTTTGCCCGTTTTATTTATGCATTGGGGATACGCCATGTCGGTGAATCCACCGCGAAGGATCTGGCTAGCCATTTTGGAAATGTCCAGGCCCTGTTGCAGGCGAATGAGGAGCAGTTGTTGAGCGTGCCTGATGTCGGACCGGTAGTTGCCAAATCCATACTGCGGTTTTTTGGCGACAGTCTGAACGTGGAATTGGTTGAGCAATTGGTCGCTTCCGGCATACACTGGCCTGAGATTGAAGTACAGGAAAAAGGTGAGCAGGTATTGGCAGGCAAGACCTTGGTGCTGACCGGCAGCTTGCCCACATTAAGCCGCGACCAGGCAACGGAAGTTATCGAAAAAGCAGGTGGCAAGGTAGCCGGTTCAGTCTCCAAAAAAACCAGCTATGTAGTGGCAGGTGATGATGCAGGCAGCAAGTTGGTGAAGGCGCAAGAATTGGGTATTACTATTTTGACAGAAGCAGAATTGCTTCAACTTTGTTCCAGGAGCTGAAATGAGAAAAATTACAAAAGCCGTATTCCCGGTCGCTGGTTTGGGTAGTCGCTTTTTGCCTGCTACCAAGGCACAACCAAAAGAAATGTTGCCTATCGTCGACAAGCCCCTGATTCAATACGCAGTTGAAGAAGCGGTGGAAGCCGGGATTACCGAGATGGTATTCATCACCGGTAGAAACAAGCGTGCGATTGAAGATCATTTCGACAAGGCGTATGAGTTGGAAAGTGAACTCGAAGCCGCTGGTAAAGCAGCCTTGCTGGACCTGGTCAGAAACGTCATTCCTAAAAACATCAACTGCATCTATATCCGCCAGACTGCGGCACTGGGTTTGGGCCATGCCGTTTTGTGTGCGCGCCCTGTGATTGGCGATGATCCTTTTGCCGTATTGCTGGCAGACGATTTGATGGATGCCGATGCCGGCCAGCCATCCGTCATGGCGCAGATGGCGCGTCAATACGAAGCCGAAGGTGGCAGTATAATCGCCGTGCAAAACGTCCCGCGTGAATTTACCCGTCAGTACGGTATCGTCAGTGGTACGCCCTATACAGAACACCTGGACCGCGTACAGGGCATCGTGGAAAAACCGATGCCGGATGTTGCACCGTCGACCCTGGCTGTGGTGGGGCGTTATATTTTGTCTGGCCGTATATTTTCTTACCTGGAAACCCTGGGCAAGGGTTCTGGCGGTGAGATTCAACTGACGGATGGTATTGCTGCCATGCTCAAGGATTTCCCGGTATATGCATTCCGCCCTCAGGCTACCCGGTATGATTGTGGCTCCAAGCTCGGTTATCTGAAGGCCAGTGTCGCTTTGGGATTGAAGCACAAGGAAACCAGCGCTGAATTTACCGAGTACCTGCAGTCCCTGAAATAATCGGGCCAGCCAGACTTGGTTTGGTTATGCAGATGTTGCGGTCAGATTTTTTTAAACTGGCCGCATTTTTTATATCAATGAAATAAAAGTGGTGCATCATGATCCATCCTATCCTTAAAATGGGCGATGCCCGTCTGTTGAGAGTTGCCGAGCAGGTGGCTGACTTTGATACCCCCGAGTTGCATCAGTTGATCAGGGACATGTTTGAAACCATGGCGGCGGCAAACGGCGCAGGGTTGGCAGCACCGCAGATAGGCATCAATCTGCAACTGGTGATTTTTGGTTTTAAAACCAATCCACGTTACCCGGATGCACCGGTGGTGCCGGAAACCGTGCTCATCAATCCGGTGTTGACACCCTTGTCTGATGCCACGGATGATGCGTGGGAAGGTTGTTTGTCCGTGCCTGGCATGCGTGGCCTGGTGCCGCGCTGGAGTGCCTTGCGGTATGAAGGCTTTGACCAGTTTGGCAAAGCCATTTCACGCGAAGTGGATGGTTTTCATGCGCGTGTAGTGCAGCATGAATGTGATCACCTGAATGGCATTCTGTACCCCATGCGTATCCGTGACCTGACACAGTTTGGTTTTACTGAAGTGCTGTTTCCAGAGATGGACCCAAATGACGATGATTAAGAACCTGTTTGCGATCTTACTGCGCGTGCGTGATAGGGGCTCATGTGCTGCTCAAAATGCTCATGTACCTAGAGTACATTCCGCTTTTTGCGCTGCGCTTTTGTTACCCTTACCCCGCTGACGCACGCTCGCTACAGATCGCAAACAGGTTCTAAGTTGTTAGCTGGCCAAGTTGACCAGGCAGGTCAGAATTGTTCGTCTTCACGCAGATAGCGCCACTGTCCTTCGGGCAGTTTGCCCAGCTTGACCTTGCCTATGCGCACACGTTTCAGGCCCAATACCTTTAGCCCCACCATCTCGCACATACGTCGGATCTGGCGCTTCTTGCCTTCGCGCAAAATGAAGTTCAGTTGATCGTCATTTTGCCAGGTGACTTTTGCCGGCAGCAGCTTCTTGCCATCCAGCGTCAGGCCATGATTCAGGCGACGCAAGTCGGCATCCGGCAAGCGGCTCCCCGGTTTGCCATATTCGACGCGCACCAGATATTCTTTTTCAACGACCGTCGTTTCGCCGATCAGGTGCTTGGCGATGCGGCCATCCTGGGTCAATACCAGCAAGCCTACCGAATCAATATCGAGCCTGCCCGCAGGCACCAGGCTGCGTAACTGGGTAGGGTGGAACTGCGTATCGACATCATCTTCTGCCCAGCGATTTTCCGGCTTGACCAGGGCGATGGCTGGCGTGTAGCCATCTTCTGCCTGGCCGCTGACATAACCCACCGGTTTGTTGATGAGGACGGTGACGCGTTTTGATTGTTCGGCGGCGGCCTGTCTTTCCACTGTCACCTGCTGGTGTGGCAGTACTTTGCTGCCCAGTTCGGAAATGACTTTGCCATCCACTCTTACCCAGCCACGGGCGATCCATTCATCGGCCTCGCGTCGTGAGCAAAGGCCCAGTTCGGACATGCGTTTCGAGAGTCTTACAAGTTCAGTCATGGTGCTATCAAATAAAAATTACGGCGATATCAGCGGCCTGTGGGCCGCGACATGGGGTTGGTTCAGGATGCTTGGTATCAGGCGCCAGTGTCCAGATGCCAGTGTTCAAATACGCAAGGCATCCAGCAAATCGGTTTCAAACTGAATCTGGCTGCGGGCACCCTGCAAGGCCGGGCCGTCGACGATAAAGACGTCTTCGACCCTTTCCCCCAGCGTCATGATTTTTGCCGTATGCAAATTGATCTTGTGCTTGGTCAGGATATTCGCAATAGCATACAGCAAGCCATTGCGGTCATTTGCCGAGATCGACAGCAAATAATACTGGCCACGATCATCCGGGCGCAAATTCACAGTGGGCACGATAGGGAAGGTGCGCGACATGCGCGACAGGCGTCCGCGATTCGGCGGCGACAGCGGTGTCTGTCGGGTCAGCACTTCGGTCAATTCATGTTCCAGCAGATTGATGATGTCGCGATAATTATTGGCAAAGGCCGGCTCAATCACCAGGAAGGTATCGAGTGCATAGCCACTTTTGCTGGTGTGAATCTTGGCATCCAGAATGCCAAAGTTCTTGCCATCGAAATAATTGCAGATGCGGGCGAATAAATCCGGCTGGTCCTTGACGTAGACAGTAATCTGCAAGCCCTCGCCAATCGGTGACAAGCGGCATTTCACCACTGGCGTGGCACTGTCTATGCGGTCGTGCAGGGCGCGCGTCTGCCAGGCGATGTCGGATGCATCATGACGCAAAAAGTAAGCGACATCCAGTTGCTGCCAGAATTTTTCGTGGGCATCTGGTTCCAGGCCATACAGGCGCAGCGCCTTGAGGGCATCTTCCTGGCGGTTTTTCAGTTCCCGGTCTTTGCTCGGTGCTTCGCCACCCAGTACGCGCAAGGTCATGCGGTACAGGTCTTCGAGTAATTTGCCTTTCCAGGCATTCCAGACCTTGGGGCTGGTGCCGCGTATGTCGGATACGGTCAGCAAATACAGGGCCGTCAGATGACGCTCATCCTTGACTAGGCTGGCAAAATTTTGCACCACATCCGGATCAGATAAATCCTGCTTTTGCGCCACATGCGACATCGTCAGGTGGTTTTGTACCAGGAAAACGATGAGCCCGGTATTCGCCTTGGTCAGACCATGGTCATAGCAGAATTTCTTGGCATCGGTCATGCCCAGGATGGAATGATCGCCCCCACGCCCCTTGGCAATATCGTGGAACAGGGCGGCAATATACAGTATCCACGGCTGATTGAAATTCGCCATCAATTGACTGCAGAACGGGTATTCATGCGCGTGTTCCGGCATGGTGAAGCGGCGCAGATTGCGCACTACCATCAGGATATGCTGGTCCACCGTGTAGGCATGAAACAGGTCGTGCTGCATCTGCCCTATGATGCGGCGGAAGTTAGGCAGATAGCGCCCGAGTATGCTCATCTGGTTCATGTGGCGTAGGGCATGGGTGATGCCTTGCGGGGACTGCAATATCTGCAGGAACAGTGAACGGTTGAAAATATCGTGCCTGAATTCAGCATCGATCAGCAGGCGCGCATGCCATAGTGCGCGCAGGGTCCTGGCGGTCATGCCCTTGAGTTCACTTTGCCTGGTCATGACCAGGAAGATTTCGAAGATGGTCGACGGTGTCGCTTCAAAGGTGTCGTCCCTGGCAATATCAATAAAGCCGTTCACTTCATTGAAATGCTCATTGATGGGGCGCGGCACCGATGGCTGCGGAAACAAGACAGCCTCGATATTTTGCAGCAATACGGTATTCAACTGAGTGACTGCCTTGGCGGCCCAGTAATAACGCTGCATCAGGTATTCGCTGGCACGCCGCGATTCGGTCGTCTTGAAGCCGAAAGTTTCAGCGATGGGTGACTGCACATCAAAGATCAGGCGGTCTTCACGCCGGCCGGCATAAATGTGCAGGCGTATGCGGATATCCTTGAAGGCGCGTTCATTGCGTTTTAATTGCCGCGCTTCGATGTCGGTAATCAGGCCACTTTCTGCCAGTTCGCGCCATGAATTGCCCAGGTTGGCTGCCTTGGCAACCCAGAGTATCACCTGTAAGTCACGCAGGCCACCCGGGCTTTCCTTGCAGTTCGGTTCCAGGCTGTAGGGTGTGTCTTCATACTTCACATGGCGCTGCTGCAGTTCCAGCAATTTTTCCTGGAAAAATTTTTGCGGATTCATTGCTTCCGCATAGTGCTGCTGCATGTCGCGGAATAACTTGCGGCTGCCGGTTACCAGGCGTGCTTCCAGCAGGCTGGTTTGCACGGTGATGTCGGCCGCGGATTCTTGCAGGCATTCTTCAATGGTGCGTATGCTGTGCCCCATATCCAGGCCGATATCCCAGAACAGCTGCACCAGTTTTTCCAGCTTCTCGCGCAATGCGGCATCCGGTCTTTGCTGCAGCAGTATCAGTACATCCACATCTGAATACGGGAATAGTTCGCCACGGCCATAGCCGCCTACTGCCACCAGTGCTGCTTCCTTGGGAAAATCAAAATGGCGCCAGATCTTGCTCAGCAGATGATCGACGTTGCGGCACAGGTCATGCAGCAATTGCTCTGCCTTGTGATTTTCCTTGAATGCATTAATGACGAGCAGTTGTGCTGACTTTAATTCTTCCTTGAATGTGAGTGCCGGAGTCTGCATTTGCCTATAGGCCTTAGACTTTGGTCGCTGCAGTAATGAAATCCGGAATCGGCGGATAGCCATCCGACAGGGTCAGCACTTCATAGCCGGTTTCGGTCACCAGTACGGTATGTTCCCATTGCGCTGACAGGCTGCGGTCCTTGGTCTTGATGGTCCAGCCATCCGGCATTTCCTTGATTTCACGGCGGCCGGCATTGATCATCGGTTCTACGGTGAAAATCATGCCTGGCAGCAGTTTTTCCATGGTGCCTGGTTTGCCGTAGTGCATGACTTGCGGCGCTTCGTGAAAAATCTTGCCTATTCCATGGCCGCAGAATTCGCGCACCACGCTGTAGCCAGCTTTTTCTGCGTGTTGTTGTATGACATGGCCGATATCGCCCAGATGGACGCCCGGTTTGATTTTTGCGATGCCCAGCCACATGCAGTCATAGGTGATGGCGCTGAGGCGCTTGGCCAGTATGGATGCTTCGCCCAGCAAAAACATGCGGCTGGTATCGCCGTGGTAGCCGTTTTTGATGACGGTGATATCCAGATTGACAGAATCGCCATCTTTCAGGACTTTGTCGCCAGGAATGCCATGGCAGATCACGTCATTGATAGAGGTGCAGATGGCTTTTGGGTAAGGCGTATAGCCTGGCGGGCAGTAATTCAGCGGGGCAGGGATGGTGCCTTGTACATTCAGCATGTATTCGTGGCACAGTCTATCCAGCTCACCCGTGGTGACGCCGACTTTGACAAAAGGCGTGATGTAATCGAGGACTTCGGAAGCCAATCTTCCGGCAATGCGCATGCCGGCGATATCTTCCGGCGTTTTGATAGTAATAGCTTCCATACGTTTTCTTCAGTCTGTTGCCGCGATCAGGTTGATGGCAGCAGGTAAAATTGCGAGAATGTTGCAGAACCGGAATTATAGTCCAGTAAGGCGAGTACCGCATTCTCCCAATAAAACGCAGCACTTGAGGAAAACCCGATTTTCATAGTACAATTGATGGTTAGCTTGTGGATGTATTCAAATATAGCATGAGTTAATTAATTTTTTATTAATCGAATCCGGTCGAAAAGGGTGTCTTCGGCGCTTACATGCAAATCATTGAGATTGTCATGAAGCTGCTTGGATCACTGGCTGGATTCAAGACCTAACCCTGGAGTTATTATGTCTGTAACAATGCGTGAAATGCTGGAAGCCGGTGTGCACTTTGGTCACCAAACCCGTTTTTGGAATCCAAAAATGGCACCGTATATTTTCGGTCATCGCAACAAGATTCATATCGTCAACCTGGAAAAAACCCTGGCCATGTACCAGGAGGCGATGAAGTATATTCGTCAACTGTCTTCAAACCGCGGCACAGTATTGCTGGTTGGTACCAAACGTCAATCCCGTGACATCATCGCTGCTGAAGCAAATCGCTCTGGCATGCCTTTCGTTGATCAGCGCTGGTTGGGTGGTATGTTGACTAACTTCAAAACAGTCAAAACATCGATCAAGCGTCTGAAAGACATGGAAGCTTCCATTGAAGACGGCTCTGTAGAAAAGCTGTCCAAAAAAGAAGGACTGATGTTTCAGCGTGAAATGATCAAGCTGCAAAAATCCATCGGTGGTATCAAGGATATGGGCGGCATTCCTGACGCAATTTTCGTAGTCGACGTCGGCTACCATAAAGGCGCGATTACTGAAGCTGCAAAACTGGGTATCCCTGTTATCGGCGTGGTTGATACTAACCACTCCCCAGAAGGTGTTGCTTACATCATCCCTGGTAATGATGACTCCTCCAAAGCGATCGCTTTGTATGCTCGTGGTGTTGCTGACGCAATCCTCGAAGGTCGTGCAAATGCAGTCAACGAAGTTTTGGAAGCTGTTAAACCAGGTTCCGATGAGTTCGTAGAAGTAGAACAAGCATAATAATTGCCTGTTCAGGCACATGGCTTCAGGTTGTCATGACAACCTGAGGCAAAAAAATGGGCAACAATCGTTCGCCCTTTTTTTTAAACAAAATTTGATATCGGTGCCCCGTGGCACCATTGAACTAGGAGAATGACATGGCGGCAATTACGGCAGCTTTGGTAGGTGCATTGCGCGCGAAGACAGACGCGCCGATGATGGAATGTAAAAAAGCCCTGACAGAAGCAGAAGGCGACATGGAACGTGCGGAAGAAATTCTGCGTGTGAAACTGGGTAGCAAAGCTTCCAAGGCATCTTCCCGTATCACTGCAGAAGGCGTTGTCGCATCTCACATCGCTGGTAAGGTTGGTTCCCTGATCGAAGTTAATTGCGAAACAGACTTCGTTACCAAGAATGATGACTTCCTGGCACTGGCTAATACCTGCGCAAAGCTGATTGCTGAGCATAATCCTGCTGACATCGCAGCATTGGGTGCTTTGCCACTGGATGGCAAGACAGTAGAAGAAGTACGTGCAGCCCTGGTTGGTAGAATCGGCGAAAACATGTCCTTCCGTCGTTTCGTGCGTTTTGACACTAGCGCCAAGCTGGTTTCTTACCTGCACGGCACACGTATCGGCGTGGTTGTTGAATTTGACGGTGCAGATGAGCAAGTGGGTAAAGACGTGGCAATGCACATTGCTGCGATGAAACCAGTTTCTTTGTCTTCTGACCAGGTTCCTGCTGATCTGATCGAAAAAGAACGTTCTGTAGCTGCCCTGAAAGCGGCTGAATCTGGCAAGCCAGCGGATATCGTTGCAAAAATGGTTGATGGCTCTGTGCAAAAATTCCTGAAAGAAGTTTCTTTGCTGAACCAGACTTTCGTCAAGAACGACAAGCAAACTGTTGAACAGATGTTGAAATCTGTTAATACAACAGTGAAAGCGTTCACGATGTTTGTTGTTGGTGAAGGTATTGAGAAGAAGCAGGACGATTTTGCCGCAGAGGTGGCCGCGCAAGTGGCTGCAGCGAAACAAGCGTAATCTGGCGAATCAAAAAAACGGGCCGAAAGGCCCGTTTTTTTAAACCTTGCGATTGTAAGTATTTGTTTCCAGCTCTTTAAGTTTGTGCGTTCAGATGTGAATATCCAGTTCTGGCGTTTTATTTGGTTTGCCTATGATTGTCAGGCTTGCGTTGGCAATCCAAATAGAAAACAAGAGATGCTTTATCAAAGTTATCTCATTCTGCATGTAATCTTTTAGACTAATCAACTTACCAGAAGGAGTCCTATCATGACAAAACCTGCTTACAAGCGTGTACTCTTGAAGCTCTCTGGCGAAGCCCTGATGGGCGATGATCCGTTTGGCATTAACCGCGCCACCATAGAACGCATGGTGGCCGATGTGGCAGAAGTATCAAGAATGGGCGTGGAACTGGCAATTGTCATCGGCGGCGGCAACATCTTCCGTGGTGTGGCGCCAGGTGCCCAGGGTATGGACAGGGCTACTGCCGATTACATGGGCATGCTGGCCACCGTCATGAATGCACTGGCGTTGTCGGATGCCATGCGTCAGGTTGGCCTGACATCCCGCGTGATGTCGGCGATTGCCATTGACCAGGTGGTCGAGCCCTATGTGCGTCCCAAAGCCCTGCAATACCTGGAAGAAGGCAAGGTCATCGTCTTTGCTGCCGGTACCGGCAACCCTTTCTTTACCACCGACACCGCCGCTGCCTTGCGTGGTTCCGAGATCGGTGCTGAAATCGTACTGAAGGCGACCAAGGTGGACGGTGTCTATACTGCCGACCCTAAAAAGGATGCGACAGCGACCCGTTACACCACGATTTCCTTTGATGAGGCGATTGCCCGCCACTTGCAAGTCATGGATGCCACCGCATTTGCCCTGTGCCGTGATCAGAAATTGCCAATCAAGGTATTTTCCATTATTAAGCCGGGCGCATTGAAGAATGTCATCCTGGGGGCAGACGAAGGCACATTAGTGCACGTATAATCCTGCACTTTGGATGGTTCATATTAATTCGGCAAGGAGAGGCGGTTGCGCCATCCCAGCCACGATGTACAGGAGAGCGCCATGAGCGTAGCAGATATTAAAAAGAATTCCGACCAGCGCATGCAAAAGTCAATCGAGACTTTGAAAAACGATTTGGCCAAGGTCCGTACCGGCCGTGCCCACACTGGCATTCTCGACCACGTCCAGGTTGATTACTACGGAACACCTACCCATATTACCCAGGTTGCCAATGTGACGCTGATTGATGCGCGTACCATCGGTGTGCAGCCTTGGGAAAAGAAGATGCTCAATGCGATTGAAAAAGCCATCCGTGACGCTGATCTGGGTTTGAATCCGTCGTCTCAGGGCGAACTGATACGCGTGCCTACACCGCCGCTGACAGAAGAGCGTCGCAAAGAGATGGTCAAGCTGGTCAAGACCGAAGGTGAGAGCGCCAAGATTGCCATCCGCAATATTCGCCGCGATGCCAATGAAACACTGAAAAAGATGTTGAAAGAGAAAGAATGCTCGGAAGATGATGAGCGTCGTTCGCAAGATGAAGTCCAGAAACTGACTGATAAATTCGTTGCTGAAGTGGACAAGCTTCTGGCCGACAAAGAGAAAGAAGTGTTGACAGTTTAAGCCCTTGCCCGCGTACCAACACATTCTGGATTTACATGAGCCATACAAGTTCTACCAAGGAAGTTCCTGCGGTTGGCGCGATTCCTAAACATATTGCAATCATCATGGACGGCAACGGACGCTGGGCAACCAAGCGTTTCTTGCCGCGCGTCGCTGGCCATGTGAAGGGCGTGGAAGCAGTCAGGGGCGTGGTTGAGGCCTGCGCCCGGCGCGGCGTGTCTTACCTGACCCTGTTTGCTTTCAGTTCTGAAAACTGGCGTCGCCCGGCGGAAGAAGTGTCTTTGCTGATGCGTCTGTTCGTCACTGCGCTGGAAAAAGAAGTGGCAAAAATGCACGCCAATGATATCCGCCTGAAAGTGGTGGGTGACCTGACGCGTTTCGATGTCAAATTGCAAGCCATGATACAGGCGGCGGAAGAAAAAACCGCCCTGAACAAGGGCCTGACCGTCACCGTCTGCGCCAATTATGGTGGGCGCTGGGATATCGTGCAGGCGGCCAATCGCCTGCAGCAGGACCTGAGCGCCGCTGGCAAGGCCGGGCAAGCGATAGATGAAGACCAGTTGGCTGCTTATCTGTCCATGGCCTATGCGCCTGAGCCTGACCTGTTCGTCCGCACTGGCGGCGAAACCCGCATTTCCAATTTCCTTTTATGGCAATTGGCCTATAGTGAATTCTATTTCACGGATACATTCTGGCCTGATTTTGATGCGGCAGCACTGGATCTGGCTATCGCCTCCTATCAGCATCGTGAGCGCCGCTTTGGCCGCACCAGTGCGCAGGTATCCGAACAATCCCCTGCACAAGAAAGCAATTGATGCTAAAAACCCGTGTAGCGACAGCCCTGGTTTTGCTGGCGATCTTGCTGCCAGTTCTGTATTCGGCTTCGTTTATCGCTTTTGCCGTGCTTGCGCTGGTGTTCTTTGCAGCGGCCATCTGGGAATGCCAGCGTTTGTTTGCCAAGCCGGCACCGCTGGTCATGGCGGTAATCTGGACTGGCATGCTGGGGTACTTTTACTTCCATCTTGAGAGTTTTTCGCAACTCTTGCTGTTTGCCTTTGCCAGCGCATTCTGGATTTTCCGTTTGTTGCCGACACTGGCGCGCGGCTTGCCCGACGTGCGCGGCTTTACCAGTGGCTTGCTGAGTGCCTTGTACGGCATCAGCATCTTTGCCTGTTTCGTGGCGATTGCGGTGTTCTTCAAATATTCACCCATGTATCTGTTTTCTGTCATGGCCATCGTCTGGGTCGCGGATATTGGTGCTTATTTTTCAGGGAAGGCCTTGGGAAAGCACAAGCTGGCACCAACTATTTCTCCAGGAAAATCCTGGGAAGGCGCGATAGGCGGCTGGGTCTGCGTAGTGGCGCTGGCGACGGCGACAGCGTTTATCCCTGGCCTGGAAAATACGTTTACTGCACATTTGCTGGCCAGAAAAGGCTGGCTGATATTCGTGCTTGCCATGAGCGTGTTGACAGCAGCCAGTGTCGTCGGTGATTTGTTTGAATCATCGCTGAAACGGCGCGTCGGCATGAAAGACAGCAGCAAACTGTTGCCGGGACATGGCGGCGTGCTGGACAGGATAGATGCGCTGATACCAGTTCTTCCACTGGCAGCTTTGCTGGATTTATGGCGATAGACAGTATGCAGAAAAAACAGCAGTTATGCATTTTGGGAGCCACCGGCTCAATCGGCGTATCCACGCTGGATGTCGTTGCCAGGCACCCTGATCGCTATGGCGTTTTTGCCCTGACTGCACATACACAAGTGGAAAAACTGGCGCAACAATGCCAGGCTTTTTTACCCCAGGTCGCAGTGGTGGGTACGGCCAAAGCGGCAGATGAACTTGCCAGCCGCTTGCGGGAAATGAATCTGGCCCATATCCAGGTACAACATGGCCCGCAGGCCTTGTGTGATGTCGCCAGTGCGCCGGAATGCGATAGCGTGATGGCCGCCATCGTCGGTGCTGCCGGTTTGCCGGCCTCGCTGGCAGCCGCGCGTGCCGGCAAGAAGGTCTTGCTGGCCAACAAGGAAGCGCTGGTCATGTCGGGGCAGTTGTTTATCGATGCGATCCAGCATAGTGGTGCTGCACTCTTGCCCATCGATAGTGAACACAATGCCATATTCCAGTGTCTGCCGGGTAAGTATGACCGCCGGCCCGGACATCATGGCATCCACAAGATTCTGCTGACTGCCTCTGGCGGTCCTTTCCTGAACCGGGACGTGTCGACGCTCACCGATGTCACACCGGAACAGGCGGTTGCCCACCCGAACTGGGTCATGGGACGCAAAATCTCCGTTGATTCAGCGACCATGATGAACAAGGGGCTGGAAGTGATTGAAGCCCACTGGCTGTTTGCGACACCGGCGGAGCAGATCGAAGTCGTGATTCATCCACAAAGCGTGATTCATTCCATGGTGTCTTATACCGATGGTACCGTGCTGGCACAGATGGGCAATCCAGACATGCGCATTCCTATCGCCTATGGCATGGCGTATCCTGAACGGATAGCTTCCGGTGTGGCGCCTCTCGACCTGTTGAAGGTGGCCAGCCTGCATTTCCAGGCGCCGGATATGACGCGTTTTCCTTGCCTGCAATTGGCCTATGATGCCTTGCGCACAGGACAGTCTGCCGCAATCATATTGAACGCAAGTAATGAAGTCGCTGTCCAAGCATTTTTGGATAAAAAAATCGGCTTCCGCATGATCAATCAGCTCATACAGCGCACGCTGGAAAAAATGGCGGTGACCGACACCCCAGACCTGGACAGCATCCTGGCCTGTGATGCAGAGGCGCGTGCACTGACAGGGGCGATGATCCTGTGATGATATTTTTTCAAAGTGTCCTGGCTTTTTTTGTAAGCTTGAGTATTTTGGTGAATATTCATGAGTTGGGCCACTATCTGGTGGCGCGCTGGTGCGGCGTGAAAGTGCGGCGATATTCTTTTGGCTGGGGGAAGGTCATTTATTCCCGTAAATTTGGTAAAGACCAGATGGAATGGGCGATTTCCAATTTACCCTTGGGTGGCTATGTTTCGTGGTTTGATTCCAGTGATCCTGATACCACTGAGTTTACACAGGAAGATGTGGCGCGCGAATTTCGCAATCAATCTGTCTGGAAGCGTGCAGCAATTGTTCTGGCTGGGCCGATGGCGAATTTTCTCCTGGCTATTGCCCTGTTTGCCGGTTTGTTTATGCACGGTATTCAGGAGCCAGTGGCAAAATTGCGATTGACATCAAGTTCTTCCCTTGCTTACCAGGCTGGCTTGCGGCAGGGCGATCTGGTGCTTGAGATCAATGACAAGAAAATACAGACCTGGACTGAGCTGAAGTGGCATCTGATGAAAGCCGGCCTGTCGCATGCCGATCCACATATCGAAGTGCAGCGGGATAACCCGGATAGACCTGGCAGTAAAATCCGGCTTTCTGTTGAACTGCCCGTGAAGCAATTAAGCGCAAAAGAGCTGGAAGGCGATTTTGCTGGCTTGGTGGGTTTGGGTTTGGCAGTTAATCCTGAGGTTATTTTCGATGAAGTGATGCCGGATAGTCCTGCCTCGAAGGCGGGCTTGCTGGCGGGTGATCAAATCATTGCCGTGGGGCAAAAACCTTTGCTGGATGTGATCGATTTTATTGGCGTCGTCAACGCTAATCCCGGTAAACCGTTGAGTCTATTGGTAAAAAGAAAGCAGGATCGCTTTGAGGTAGATGTGACGCCTGTGGCGCAACAAGTCAATGGAAAGACAGTAGGGCAGTTGAAAGTAAAATTGCGGGCGGTGAATGCAGAAATAGTGACCGTTCAGTCTTCCTTCTTTGAAGCAATTTCCAAAGCAGCGGAACGAGTATGGGATACCAGTTCCCTGAGTTTGAAAATGATAGGGAAGATGTTTACTGGCGAAGTTTCCCTAAGGAATATATCTGGCCCGATAACTATTGCCGATTATGCGGGGCAAACCTCCAGAATCGGGGCAATTAGTTATATTAATTTCATTGCCTTCGTCAGTATTAGCCTGGGAGTGATGAATTTACTACCTATTCCATTTTTGGATGGAGGGCATTTGTTGTATTATTCGCTGGAAGTTTTGACAGGGAAACCTTTGCCCGAGCGTTCTATCAGAATGGCGCAATACGCAGGGGGTACATTGCTATTGGCCATGATGGGGATAGCTTTTTTTAATGACTTTGCCAGACTAATGTCATACTTGCCCCGACTAATGCCATAATAGCCGGTTGATGACAGGAACTCATTTCAGATAGCAATATTGAGAGTGTTGAAAGAAATTTATACCCAATGAAATTACATATCGAGCAGTTCACTTTAGCCCATTTTCGTCGTCATGCCTTGTCTCTGGCCGCATTTGCACTCTGCACTGGAAACGCACTCGCGATTGAACCCTTTACCGTCAAGGATATACGGGTAGAAGGATTGCAACGGACGGAGGCCGGTACTGTATTCAGCTATTTACCTGTCAAGGTCGGCGAGGTATTTGATGACGCTAAAAGTACGACTGCGATCAAATCCCTGTATGCCACGGGTTTCTTCAAGGATGTTCAGATAGAAGTACAGGATGGGATTCTGGTTGTTTTGCTGGAAGAGCGTCCTACCATCGCCGGCGTGGAATTTACCGGCACCAAGGAATTTGAGAAAGATGCACTGGTCAAGGCGCTGAAAGATATCGGTGTCGGCGAATCACGCATCTTCGATAAGGCAACGGTTGACCGTGCCGAGCAGGAATTAAAACGCCAATACCTGTCCAAGGGCTTGTATGGCATGCAAATAACCACCACCATCACGCCGATAGAACGTAACCGTGTGAACGTGACGTTTGCGGTGGATGAAGGCGATGTGGCAAAAATTGCCCAGATCAATATCATTGGTAACAAGGCTTTTTCGGATGGTGAACTGCGCGAGTTGATGGCCTTGTCCACCCCAGGCTGGTTTAGCTGGTACACCAAGGCTGACCAGTATTCGAAACAGAAGCTGTCGGGTGATATCGAGACCTTGCGCTCGTTTTATCAAAACCGTGGCTATCTGGAGATGCAAATCCTGTCTACCCAGATTTCCATCACCCCGGACAAGAAAGACATCTACATTACCATCAACCTTGATGAAGGCGACAAGTACACTGTTTCCGATATCAAGCTTGAAGGCGACACCATGGGACGTGAAGAAGAGCTCGCTTCCCTGTTATTGTTGAAAAAAGGCAATATTTACAATGCGGCCCGCCTGACCGAGAGTACCAAGCGCATTTCCGAGCGTATGGGTAACTTTGGTTATGCATTTGCCAACGTTAATGCCAATCCTATCCTCGACAAAGAAAAGAAAGAAGTTGCATTCACGATCTTTGTTGATCCGGGCAAGCGCGTCTATGTGCGTCGTATCAACCTGGCTGGTAATACCCGTACGCGTGATGAGGTCATCCGCCGCGAATTCCGTCAGTTTGAAAGTTCCTGGTACGATGGCGAAAAAATCAAGACTTCCCGTGACCGCGTAGAGCGTCTGGGTTACTTCAAGGATGTGACGATAGAAACACCTGAAGTACCTACCAGCGTTGATCAGGTGGACGTAAATCTGTCCGTCACTGAAAAACCGACGGGTAATCTTTTGTTTGGTGCCGGTTACTCCAGTGCTGAAAGACTGACGTTGACTGGTTCCATCCAGCAAGCCAATGCCTTTGGTAGTGGTGATACGATAGGTCTGGATATCAATACCAGCAGCCAGAACCGCACCATTGCGGTTTCTCACACAGATCCGTATTTTACCGACGATGGTGTTAGTCGCAATATCGAAGCTTACATACGTACCACGCGTCCTATTATCGGTAGCGTCGGCGATTATAAAATCCAGACCACCGGTGGTGCCTTGCGTTTTGGTGTACCGTTCTCTGAAGTCGATACCGTCTTCTTTGGCCTGGGTTTTGAACGTACCAAGGTACAAACCTTTTACGGCAGCCCGTATCGCTACCTGAAATATGTTGCCGACTATGGCAATGGTTCCAAAGACACCGGCAGTGTGGACTACGGTGTCGGTGAGGCCGTAACCACGTCCTTCCCGCTGACTGCCGCATGGCAAAGGGATAGCCGCGATAGCGTATTGACGCCGACTATCGGTCGTTATCAGCGTGCCAATCTCGAATTATCAGCGGTAGGCAGCTTCAAATACTATCGTGCGATCTATAATGCACAATTGTTCCAGCCGGTTTATCGTTCCGTCGTGCTGGCTTTGAACGGTGAATTTGACTATGGTCACGGTTTGGGCGGTAAGCCTTATCCTTTGTTTAAAAACTTCTATGCTGGTGGTATCGGTTCGGTTCGTGGCTATGAACCTTCTACCCTGGGTACCAAGGATCCGAATGGCGATGCACTGGGTGGTGCAACGAGGTTGCTAGGTAATGTAGAATTACAGATTCCATTCCCTGGTGCGGATAAATCCCTGCGCTGGTTTACCTTCCTTGACGGCGGTAACGTCTTTGATGAGGGACAAAAAGTCCGTGCGAAGGATTTGCGCTTTTCTGCAGGTATAGGTATAAGCTGGATATCGCCGGTTGGTCCATTGAAACTGAGCTTTGGTAAAGCACTGAATGCCAAAGAAGATGACAAGAAACAGTCATTCCAGTTCCAGATGGGTACCGGGTTCTGATAAAGGCATTACCATATTTGTTTTAGTACGTGTTACGGAGATTATTTTGAGTCAACATATTACCCCGGCCCAATTGCTACAGCGCATGTTGCTTGGTGCGGCTTGCGTTTTCAGCATGGCCCAGGCGCAGGCACAGGATTCCAGAATTGCCATCTTTGATTCCCAAAGGGTAATACGCGAATCGGTGCCGGCGAAAGCAGCCGAAGCCAAGCTGAAAGTTGAATTCTCCAAGCGACGTGAAGAATTGGAAGGCCTCGCCAAGAGAATCAAGGCTATGGCAGAGAAGCTGGACAAGGATGCACCAGTCTTGTCCGAAACCGACCGTATCAAGCGTCAGCGCGAAATCACTGAGCTGGATCAGGACTTCAATCGCAAACAGCGTATTTACAATGAAGACTTGAACCAGCGTCAGAATGAAGAAATCGCTTCGCTGGTGGAACGTGCCCAAAGAGCCATCAAGCAAATCGCCGAAGCCGAGAAGATTGATGTCGTACTGCAAGACGTGGTGTACTCCAACCCGCGTATTGATATTACAGATAAAGTTCTGAAGGCACTTTCCAAATAATTCCTATGACCACGAGCATTCGGCTGGGTGAATTGGTCGATCGCTTCGGTGGTCAATTGATCGGTTCACCGGATATATCTGTTGCTGCGATTGCGCCTTTAAGCGAGGCCGGCGAGCGGCACATCACCTTCTTGTCCAACCCCAAATTGCGTCACCAGGCTGCAGCTACCAAGGCCGCAGCATTGATAGTGACACAGGCTGATTTCGATCAGTTGGGGACGGAATACCAGGGGGCTTACCTGATTGTCCCTAACCCCTATGTCTATTTCGCCCGCGCAGCCCAGTATTTTGCGGCTTTGAACGCGATACCGGCAGTCACCGGCATACATCCGGCCGCCTGGGTCAGCCCGCAAGCGATCGTGGCGGCGACGGCCAGCATCGGCCCGAATGTCAGCATTGATGCCGAAGCAGTCATCGGTGAGCATGTGGTGATCAAGGCGGGCGCTGTCATCGGACGTGGTGTCAGCATCGGCGAGCATAGCCTGATCCATGCCAATGCCAGCATTTACGATTATTGTGTGATCGGCCAGCGCTGCATCATTCATTCCGGTGCGGTGATCGGGGCAGATGGTTTTGGCTTTGCCAATGAAAAAGGGCAATGGATCAAGATCCCGCAAACGGGCAGGGTACTGATTGGTGATGATGTGGAAATCGGCGCCAATACCAGCATAGACCGCGGCGCGCTGGCTGATACCATCATTGAAGAAGGCGTCAAGCTTGATAACCAGATACAGATAGGCCACAACTGCCATATCGGTGCGCATACAGCCATGGCTGGCTGCGTCGGCGTGGCTGGCAGCGCCAAGATAGGTAAATACTGTACGTTTGGCGGTGCTGCCATGGTGCTGGGGCATCTGACCATCGTCGACAATGTGCATATTTCTTCTGCCAGCATGGTATCCCGTTCGATACTGGAAGCAGGGCAATATACCGGCTTCTATCCCCTGGCCAAGAATGCCGAGTGGGAAAAAACTGCTGCCATCGTGCGCAATTTATCGGGTATGCGCGAAAAAATGCGCTACCTGGAAAAAACAATGAAAACACTGACTGAAAAAGATCATGAATAGCCTGGACATCAATCAAATCAAAGAATACCTGCCACATCGTTATCCCATGTTATTGGTTGATCGCGTACTGAGTTGGGAAAATGGCAAGACCATCACCGCCATCAAAAATGTCACAGCAAATGAAGAGTTTTTTAACGGACACTTCCCGAACAAGCCTGTCATGCCTGGCGTATTGATGATAGAGGCCATGGCGCAGACTGCCGCCATACTCTCATTTTTAACCATGGGTCAGAAACCGGATGAAAATACCATCGTGTATTTCCTCGGTATTGATGGCGCACGCTTCAAGCGCCCGGTAGAGCCTGGTGACCAGTTGAAGATGGAAGTGGAGATCATCAAGGTTACCCGTGGCATCTGGAAATACAAGGCCAAAGCGACGGTAGATGGTCAATTGGCGGTAGAAGGCGAATTGATGTGCACCATGCGTACGAAAGACGAAGCCTAGGAGGAAACATGCGTATCCATCCAACAGCACTGATTGATCCTCTGGCCAGACTCGACAGTACGGTAGAGGTGGGTGCCTATTCCATTATCGGCCCGTATGTCACGATTGCGGCTGACACCAAAGTTGGTCCGCATGTGGTCATCGAAGGGCATACGACCATAGGCCGCAACAATACTTTTTACCAGTTTTCATCGATAGGCGCTGCACCGCAAGACAAGAAATATGCGGGTGAGCCTACGCGCCTGGAAATTGGTGACAATAACGTCATTCGCGAATTTTGCACCTTCAATCTGGGCACGGTACAGGACAATGGCGTTACCCGTCTGGGAAATGACAACTGGATCATGGCCTATGTGCATCTGGCCCATGACTGCCAGGTCGGCAATAACGTCATTTTCGCCAATAATGCGGCGCTGGCTGGCCATGTACACGTCGGTGACTGGGTGATACTCGGTGGCTTTACCAATGTCCACCAGTTCTGCAAGATAGGCCCGCATGCGATGTGCGGCATGGGCACGTCCCTGTTGCAGGACGTGCCACCATTTGTCATGCTGAACGGCAATCCGGCAGCGGCCCACGGCATCAATGTCGAAGGGCTGAAGCGCCGTGGCTTTAGCCGCGAACAGATTTCTGCCATACGCCAGTCTTACAAGCTGATCTACAAGTCCGGCCTGACGCTGGAAGAGGCCAAGGCAGCGCTGGATGAGCAGGTGACAGAACTGGAAGCGGATGTTGCTCTGCATGTGCAGTCAATGCGCCATTTCCTTGATGCTGCGACACGCGGCATAGTCCGTTAAGTCTGATTGTGACAAATCTTCCTGATCGGCCAGGCCATCCAAGCCTTCCAGGCCGTCCCATCATTGCCATGGTGGCCGGAGAAACCTCTGGTGACATGCTGGCCAACCGCCTCTTGTCCGGCTTGCGCCCGGCCTTGCCGGATGCCCATATGCATGGCATCGGTGGCCCGCGCATGGCCGAACACGGTTTCGTCAATGACTGGCCGATGGATAAACTGTCCGTGCGCGGCCTGTTTGAGGTGCTGGCGCATTACCGTGAAATTAGCGGCATACGCAAGCAATTGCGTGAACAACTGTTGCGGGAAAAGCCGGATGTCTTCATCGGTGTCGATGCGCCTGACTTTAATCTGGATCTGGAAATCCAGTTAAAACGCGCCGGTATTCCCACCATGCACTACATCAGCCCATCGATCTGGGCATGGCGAGGCGGTCGTATCAAAAAAATTGCCGAAGCCGTATCCCACATGCTGGTGGTGTTTCCGTTTGAAGAAGAGATATACCGCAAGGCCGGCATACCGGTGACCTATGTCGGCCATCCGCTGGCGCAGGTCATTCCCATGGAAACGGATACAGCTGCCGCCAGGGATGAACTGGGCCTGGACAAGAATGCCAGGGTAGTCACCATTTTGCCGGGCAGCCGCATGTCCGAGATCAAATACAATACGGAAGCCTTTATCCGGACTGCCAAGATTTTGTGTGAACGCGACCCGCATCTGCAGATCGTGGTGCCGATGGCGGGTGAAAAACAGCGCAGCTATTACATCAAGCTGGTGGTTGATGCCAAGCTCGATCATGTACCGGTGTTGCTGATTGATGGCCGCTCGCATACTGCCATTGCGGCGGCAGATGCGGTATTGGTGGCTTCAGGCACCGCGTCACTGGAAGTGGCTTTGTTCAAGAAGCCGATGGTGATTGCCTACAAGATGATGGAAGCTTCGTGGCAGATTTTGCGGCATATGGGTTACCAGCCCTGGATAGGGTTGCCGAATATCCTGGCGCGTGAGTTTCTGGTGCCGGAATTTTTGCAATCTGCCGCCAGGCCGGATGCGATGGCCGATGCACTGTGGCAGCAGTTAAGCGACAGCGCCTTGCAGGAACGCCTGAAGCTGCGCTTCGTCGACATGCATCATTCCCTGTTGCGCGATACCGCCAACGTCTCGGCGCAAGCCGTATTACAATTGATTTCAGCATCCTGAGGCAATTTGCCCCGGCATTTTCTGATAGGGCCACAGGCCAGTTTTCCTTTAAGAGTAGCAAGCATGTACGTTGATTCCCATTGTCATATCAATTTCCCCGAGCTGGCCGTGCGCATGCCGGAAATCCTCGGCAAGATGCAGGAAAACGGCGTCACCCATGCACTTTGTGTGTCGGTTGATTTGCCTGATTTCCCGCAGGTATTGGCATTGGCTGAGCAATACCCGCATATCTATGCATCAGTCGGCGTGCATCCTGATTACGAAGAAACTGAAGAGCCGACCGCTGAACAACTGGTCAGATTGGCGCAGCATGACAAAATCATCGCCATCGGTGAAACCGGCCTGGATTATTTCCGGCTGAAGGGTGATCTGGAATGGCAGCGTGAACGTTTCAGGCAGCATATACGTGCTTCCCGCATGTGCCGCAAGCCTTTGATCATTCACACCAGGGCTGCCGCAGAAGACACCATACGCATCTTGAAGGAAGAGGGCGCTGGCGTGGCGCAGGGCGGCGTTGCCGGGGTCATGCACTGTTTCACCGAATCGCTGGATGTGGCATTGGCAGCGGTGGAATTGGGGTTTTACATTTCTTTTTCAGGCATACTGACCTTCAAGAGTGCCAAGGATTTGCAGGCCGTAGCCAAAGCCTTGCCGCTGGAACGCATACTGATAGAAACCGATTCCCCCTATCTGGCACCGGCACCACATCGCGGTAAAATGAATGAACCTGGCTTTGTACGTCATGTTGGTGAGTTCCTGGCGGATTTGAAGGGAGTATCCGTGCTTGATGTACAAAAAGCCACAACAGAGAATTTCTTTCAACTGTTTCAGTTCGCGCACTGATTTTCCATGACTGCTTATCTGCTGATCCATCGTTTGCTTGCCCACCTCCCACGTTACTTGGCTACTATATTGAGCTTGCTGGCGCTGTCATTGATGATGTCGGCACCGGCGCGGGCGGATGCCTATGATGATTTCGTCTTTGCAGTGCGCTTTGATCAAGTCAATACGGTCAGGGAGTTTTTGCAAAAAGGGATGGATGTCAATTCTGTCGAATCCACCCGTGGTGAAAGCGTGCTGATGATCACCTTGCGCGAAAAATCCATGAAGGTTTTCCCGGTGCTGCTGACACATCCAGACCTCAAGCTGGAAGCGCGGGCGATGAATGGTGATACGGTGCTGATGCTGGCCTGCTATCTGGGCAATCTGCAGGCGGTCAAAGCGTTGATAGAGCGCGGTGCAGAAATCAATCAGCCGGGCTGGACTGCCTTGCACTATGCGGCGGTAAACGGCAACAAGGAAATCATTGCCTTGCTGCTTGAGCATTCTGCCTACATCGATACGGAATCGCCGAACAAAACCACGCCTTTGATGATGGCGGCCCGTTCCGGCAAAATGAACGCCGTTGCGCTACTACTGGATGAGGGTGCTGATCCTTCACTGAAAAACGACCTGGGCCTGACTGCCCTGGATTTTGCCAATGAAGTGGAACAAAGGGAAATCGCCGCCTTTCTGAAAGAAAGAATGCAGACTACTAAAAAATAATTTTTTTTGCACTGCAATATCTTGCCTGCCAAATAGACTCTATGTTAAAGTTCGCGCATCTCATTTTCGGAGCACGATCTGTGGACAGTTATAGTTGTCGATCTTCATTCAACTTGGCAATGTAAGCACAGATTTTCTCTTGCTACCTTGCCATTCTGGCGGGTAGTGGTCTCTCTCAGCTCCTGGGCTGTTCCTTCTACTTACCCAATTTATTAATGTACGCGTGACCTCAGCAATGTCACTGGTTTCTTGCGGACCCAGTAAGTGCATTTTGCGGTTGTCGTTGTCACGTAACTTATCTTTGTTCATGCCTGGCGTGCATGTGACAGGAGGAGTGGTATGTTCTGCTTTTTTATCGTAAGTGGCGACAGGAGCGTTCATGTTTGAATTGTTCCGTTATCAGCACCGTGAAACCGTCAGCGAAAGCAAGGGCCCCAATCGCTGGGACTGGGCCTTGTTGCCGCTGGTTCTGGCCCTTTTAGGTATTTTTGCTTTTGCGGCAATGCAAATGAGCCGTCCCTTTGCCGTCGGCGAAGCTTTGCAGATTTATCTGGACCCGGCTTATCTACCTTATTATTTATTGCGCACCATCTTGCGCATGTTTACGGCCCTGGCTTTTTCCCTGTTGTTCAGCCTGGTATTTGCGGCGATTGCAGCGAAATATGCTGCCGCTGAAAAAATCATGATACCGGCACTGGATATTTTGCAGTCGGTACCGATACTCGGCTTCCAGGCGATTGCGATTGCCCCTTTTATTGCATTGTTCCCCGGTAATTTGCTGGGGGTGGAATGCGCAGCGATTTTTGCGATCTTTACTTCGCAAGCCTGGAATATGGCATTCAGCCTGTACCAGTCGATACGCAATGTACCCGCCGAATTGCAGGAAGCGGCCATGATCTTCCGCTTGTCTGGCTGGCAGCGCTTCTGGCGTCTGGAACTGCCATTTGCCATGCCTGGCCTGTTATGGAACATGATGATGTCAATGTCCGGCGGCTGGTTTTTCCTGGTGGCGGCAGAAGCGATTTCAGTCGCTGGTCAGGATATCAAATTGCCTGGCATAGGCTCTTATATCGCGGTCGCGATTGAAGCCAGGAATGGTACTGCCATCGCCTGGGCCATATTGTCCATGCTGATAGGCATCCTGTTGTATGACCAATTGTTTTTCCGTCCCTTGCTGGCCTGGGCAGACAAGTTTCGCTTTGAAGAATCGCAGGGTGATACAGCGCAACAATCCTGGCTGCTGGACTGGATGCGCAACAGTTTCTGGTTCCGCGAATGGGCTGCAAGATTCCAGGTTTTCCTGGGGCGTGGCCTGGCATGGTTCAGCGTCAGCCATGACGGCACCTCAGAACAGGTACGCAAGCGGACATTGCATCCTGCCTGGTCCAGGGTGTGGGATGTCTTCCTGATCATCATCTCGCTGTTGGCGATGTATAGCTTGCTGAACTTTATCCATAGTAATGTGGGCTGGGCAGAGGTATTGCACGTCATGGGCCTGGGCATGATCACCCTGGTGCGCGTCATGTTGCTGATTGCATTGGCATCGCTGGTCTGGGTGCCGATCGCGGTGTGGATAGGCTTGCGTCCCCAGTATTCGCAAAAAGTGCAGGCCATGGCACAGTTCCTGGCGGCTTTCCCGGTCAACCTGATGTTTCCGCTGGTGGTGTTTGCCATGGTGACTTTTCACCTGACGCCGAATATCTGGCTCAGCCCGCTGATGGTGTTTGGTACGCAGTGGTATATCCTGTTCAATGTCGTGGCAGGGGCCGCAACCATACCGAATGAGCTGCGTCTGGCGGCGGATAACCTGGGCCTGAAAGGCTGGCTGAAATGGAAGCGGGTCTATTTGCCCGCCGTCTTTCCCAGCTATATCACCGGGGCGATTACCGCCAGTGGCGGTTCGTGGAATGCCAGTATCGTGGCCGAATATGTGACATGGGGTAAAACCACGCTGGTTGCCGATGGCCTGGGCAGCTATATCAAGCAAATGACGGAAACCGGTGACTTTCACCGTATCGCCCTGGGTATCGGGGTGATGTGCGTATTCGTCATGTTATTGAATCGTTTTTTCTGGCGCAAACTGTATTTGCTGGCAGAAGATCATCTACGTTAAGCCCTGCGCTGAGGAATTCAAGATGAATCAAAATTTATTACTGGACCTGAACCAGGTCGCCAAATCATTCAAGGCTGCGGATGGTAAATCCCGCCTGATCCTTGACAAGGTTGATTTTCAATTGAAGGACGGCGAGATCGTTGCTTTGCTGGGTAAATCCGGCTCTGGCAAATCGACTTTGCTGCGTATCATGGCAGGCCTGATTTCGGCAGATGCCGGTAAGGTGGCTTACCGTGACAAATCCATTTTTGGACCAGTGGCCGGCATTGCCATGGTGTTTCAGTCGTTTGCCCTGTTCCCCTGGCTTACTGTGCAGCAAAACGTGGAACTGGGGCTGGAAGCCCAGGGTGTCCCGGCGGCAGAACGTGAGGCCAGAGCCGATGCCGTGCTGGAATTGATCGGTCTGGCAGGCTTTGGCGGCGCCTTGCCGCGTGAATTGTCGGGCGGTATGAAACAGCGGGTCGGTATTGCACGGGCATTGGTGACCAACCCCGATGTATTGCTGATGGATGAAGCCTTTTCTGCACTCGATGTACTGACTGGTGAAACCCTGCGCAATGACATGCTGGAATTGTGGGAAGAAGACCGCATTTCCACTAAGGGTATCCTCATCGTGTCGCACAATATCGAAGAGGCAGTGATGATGGCGGACCGCATCATCATCCTGTCCAGTGACCCTGGTACGGTACGTTGTGAAATCAAGATTGATTTGCCAAGACCACGTGATGTGGATTCGATCGAAGTCAGGGCGCTGATCGATGAAGTGTATGGCTTGATGACCATGCGTGCCACCCATGAAGCCACCGCCGAAGCATCGCATGCGCGGCATCTGGGCTACCGTCTGCCGGAAACCGATGTCAGCCGTATCGAAGGGGTGCTGGATTTGCTGGCCGAGGCACCATTCAATGGCCGCGCCGACTTGCCGCAACTGGGTGAAGAAGCCGAATTGTCGGATGAAGAATTATTCCCCACCTATGAAGCACTGAGTCTGCTGGGTTTTGCCATCCTGGAAAAAGGCGACATCATGCTGACGCCTTTGGGCAAGAAATATGCGGAAGTCGATCAGGCGCAAAAGCAGGAATTATTTGGTCAGCAGTTGTTGACCCATGTGCCACTGGCAGCCCATATACGGCGCAATCTGGAAAGCGAAGCCAGTGGCAGCTTGTCTGAACAACCGCTGATTGATTTGTTGGAAGAATTCCTCAAAGCCGATGAAGCAAAACGGGTCCTGGAAGTCGCCATTGAATGGGGTCGTTATGGCGAAGTCTATGAATATGATTATCATACTGGCCGTCTGACCTTGCCGGAAACGAATGACGAATAAGCTCGCTCTTTACGTAGCTTAACAAAACGTAGCTTAACAAAAATCCCTGCTACCTACTGCCAATTGTCCCAGCAGATGTGACATGTCGACCAGACGTTTGGCGACCAGGTGGCGGACTTCGGCTTCGCATTGCCAGATGCCATACACGCCCAGCAATTGGGCGTTCAAGACTTCGCGTCTTTGTTTTTCCACCAGTGAAGGCCAGATGATCACATTCACTGGTCCGGTTTCATCTTCTATGGTGATGAATAGTACGCCCTTGGCCGTACCGGGACGCTGCCTGACTGTCACCAAGCCGCAACCACGGGCAAATTGCCCTTGCTGGAAGGTATTGAGCATGTCTGCCGGCAGGAAGCGTTTTTCCAGTAACTGCGGGCGCAACAGGGCGACAGGATGGCGTTGCAGGCTCAGGCCCATGGCGTGGTAGTCGCTGCGAATTTCCTGTGCCTCGCTTGGTGCTTTCAGTACAGGTGTCTGTTCCTGTATGCTGGTCGGGCGCAGCAAATCCCGGTCTGGCAGCGCACCGATGGCTTCCCACAAGGCCTGGCGTCGATGGCCGCTCAGGGACAGCAAGGCATTGCCAGTCGCCAGTACCTGCAGGTCATGGCGATTTAGTCCGGCCCGTCTGGCAAGATCCTGTACATCGGTAAAAGCCTGCTCGTTACGGGCTTGCTGTATGCGCAGGGCCGTGCTTTCAGACATGCCCTGCAACATGGATAGCCCCAGGCGAACGACAGGCTGCAGGGTACTGGTGTAACGATTGTTTACCATTTCTTCCAGCGAAGAATCCCAGTTGCTATGCATCACATCGGCTGCCTTGACTTTGACATCGTGGCGACGGGCATCTTGCACCAGTTGTGAAGGGGAATAAAAGCCCATGGGTTGCGAGTTCAATAGCGAGCACAGGAAGATGGCTGGCTCATGGCATTTGATCCAGCTGCTGATATAGGCCAATATGGCAAAACTGGATGAATGACTTTCAGGGAAGCCATATTCGCCAAAACCTTTCATCTGTTCAAAAATCGCTTCGGCAAAGGCTTTGTCATACTTGTTTTTGACCATGGTGTTGACGATCCTGTCGTGATAGCCTTCCAGTCCACCTTTGCGTTTCCATGCAGCCATGGCACGTCGCAGGCCATCGGCTTCGCCAGCAGTAAAATCGGCGGCCAGCATGGCAATCTGCATGACCTGTTCCTGAAAAATCGGTACGCCCAGAGTCCTGCTCAGGGCCGCACGCATGGCTGGGTCTTTGTGTTCTTCTATGGCTTCCTTGCCCTGGCGACGGCGCAGATAAGGATGGACCATGCCCCCCTGTATCGGCCCGGGCCGTACTATTGCCACCTGCACCACCAGGTCATAAAACTGGCGTGGGCGCAAGCGCGGCAGCATGCTCATCTGCGCCCGCGATTCAATCTGGAATACACCGACGGTATCGGCCTTGCAGATCATGTCATAGGTGACAGCGTCTTCCCGGGGAATGTCTTGCATGCTGCTTGGCTTGCCAGGAAAATTGCTCATCATAGCCAGTGCCCGTTTCAGGGCTGACAGCATGCCCAGTGCCAGGACATCCACCTTCATCAGCCCCAGCGATTCCAGGTCATCCTTGTCCCACTGGATGACGCTGCGGTTTTCCATGGCGGCATTTTCTATCGGGACCAGGCGCGACAGTTTGCCCCGGGTAATCACAAAGCCACCGCTGTGCTGTGACAGGTGACGCGGAAAGCCCAATAACTGCGTCGCCAGTGTTGCCCATTGCTGCGCCAGCACGGACTGGATATCCAGTCCGCATTCGGCAAAGCGGTTCAGTAATTCCTGCTTGCTGTCAAACCAGCGATGTGACTTGGCCACTGCATCCACAATGGCCAGGTCTACCCCCAGGGCTTTGCCAACTTCGCGCAGGGCACCGCGTGGCCGGTAGGTATGTACCGCCGCTGCCAGTGCGGCGCGGTTTTTGCCATACTTGTTGTACACGTATTGCATGACTTCTTCGCGGCGCTGGTGTTCGAAATCGACATCGATATCCGGTGGTTCATTTCTTTCTTTGGATATAAAACGACCAAACAGCAGGGTATGTGTTTCCGGATTGACTTCGGTGATGTGCAGGCAATAGCAGACCACAGAGTTGGCGGCTGATCCGCGCCCCTGACAAAGGATTTTGTTGCTTCTGGCGAAATTCACGATGTCATACACGGTCAGGAAGTAAGCTTCATACGCCAGGTCATTGATCAGGTGTAATTCGGTTTCAATCTGGTCTGCCAACCCTGATGGCAAGCCTCGCGGATAACGCAGTTGCGCGCCTTTATATACTTCCACGCGTAGATAGGTGGCAGGCGTATGCCCTTTGGGAATCAATTCATCCGGATATTCATAGCGTAATTCGCTCAGGGAGAAATGGCAGGCATTGGCAATGTGGATGGTTTCGGCCAGCGCCTGTCGCGGGTAGATATTGGCCAGCCGCAAGCGTGACCGTAAATGTTGTTCTGCATTCAGCGCCAGGGTGTAGCCACACTCCGCCACTGGCTTACCTATGCGTATGGCCGTCATGGTGTCTTGCAAGGGCTTGCGTGAACGCACATGCATGCAGACCTGACCCATTGCGACGACAGGCAATTTCAGTTGATCGGCGGCCAGGTATACCTGTTCCTGCTGGTAAGAATCAGCCATTTGCGTCAGCAGATTCAAGCCTATCCAGGCCCGTCCGGGAAAAGTGTGCGCTAGCCAGTTGGCCTGGTTGGCCAGGATAGTGGGTTCAGCCGGATAGGCCGGTACCAGGATCAGCAGGCAATCCGGCAGCGATGTCAGATGACGCAGTGCTTCGGGTGGTGCTGAAAAATCCTGTCTGGTCAGCAGGTAATTGCCTTTGCTGCTGCGTCCACGTGCCAGCGTGATCAATTCGCATAAATTGCCATAGCCTTCACGGTTTTGTGCCAGGGCGATCAGATGCAGCCCGGTTTTTGCGGCCTGTGTTTCATTCGCTGCACCTGCGTTTGCTTCCTCACTGAGTATGAAATGGCTGCCTATGAGCAGGGGAAAACCACTTTTCTTTGCTTCGGTATGCGCCCGTGCCACACCGGCCAGCGAGCATTCATCGGTAATGGCCAGTGCCTGGTAATCCAGACTGATGGCACGCGCCACCAGTTCTTCGCCATGTGATGCACCCTGCAAGAAGCTGAAATTGGTCATGCAGAATAATTCGGCATAGGCGGGGAGTAAGCTGCTGGTCGCCATAATGGTCGCCATAACGGTCACCCAAATACGCCATGTAAAAACCAGACTGCATGGTCACTGTCCGGATCCATGGCGCGTTCACGATAAATCCAGTAACGCACGGCTTTGGCGTCTATGGCGACAAAATAATCGCGTGCCTGTATCTGTTCATGCCACCAGCCAGCTTCTATTCGCTCTGCCGGTGAAATCAGTGTCAGTTCGGATTTGTAATAAGGATGGTGATTGCGGATTTCCAGCGCTAATGCTTTGGGCAGCAGCCAGTCGGGACGTAAATTGGCTGTCGCATGCATGCCGGTAACCGTGTTGGCAGCCGCGTTGGCAGCCGGGCCGGTATGGGCTAGAGCAGTTTTTTTTGTTACCGGTTGCATGACCGAGACCCAGGCATTGGCTACATCGGGTCTGTGGTCGGCTTGCGGCTGGGCTTTCAATACAGCGTTTTCACCCAGGCGCGCAACCAGTAATTCCAGCAGGCGTTGATGATCTTCTGCCTTGCCCCCGGGTTCGGGAAACAGGGTTTCGCTCTGCAACTCGCGTGGGCTAGTCTGTTTGACTTCCAGCACGATGGCGATGACGGCGCTGTGCAGTTTCAACTGTGTCAGTCTTTCCTTGAACAGACTGAGTAAATGCGATTCCTGCCAGCAGGCTTGCCCCAGTTTCAGATCAAACAGGGTAGGGGGAATAGCCTGGCGACCTCGTTCATGCAATAACTCCAGATGGATATGACTGACCGCCAGGTGCTGCACCGTCAGCCAGCCCAGCAACTGGGTCAGCAGGCTGCGGGCATACATCAGCAGGGCATCGGCCTGCTCGATACGGTCAGGCAATTCCACCTTGGCCTTGAATGCGGGGGGCGCGCTGTGCCATTGATGCAGCTCGATTTGTTCGCCATAGGCTGCATCCAGTTCATGCAGGATGGCTTTACCGCAGCGTCTTTGCAGGCCGGGTCGTGGCAGTCGCCGCAAATCTTGCAGACTGTGGCAGGCAATGCCCTGCAATAACTCCAGCGAATCTTGTGCCGCTGCCAGCAGGCCAACGGGCAGGCGATCCAGGTGCAGGGATAATTTCTTCAAGCCCAGCACATGCTTGCCCGCCCGTTTTTTTTGTGCAGCCAGCCGGGCAAAAAGCCATGCCGCCCTGGCCACCGGGGCGATCCCCGTGTTTGCCGTCAGGCCCAGGGCTTGCATGGTGGCCTGAATACGCTTGCGCAAGGCACGGATGCCGCCAAACAAGCTCAGGCTGGCGCTGATGTCGATGAGAATGGTATCGTCTTTTGCCAACGCCACCTGGGGCGAATACTGTAGCAAAGCGGTGGCACTGGCCAGCAAATCCAATTGCTCTTGCTGGATATCACGCTGAAAGCAGCGGATATCAGGCAACAGCATCTGCGCGCCACCCGTGCGCATGCCCGGATAGACGCCAGCCTGACGCGCCGATTTCGAGACCGCACTGATCCGTCCCTGCTGAAGTACCGCACTGGGCATGGTTTCTTCGACGTCGGGCCAGTGCTTCACAAACACCTCAAGCTGGAGCATGGGCAGGTGTACGGCGAGCCAGAGCGGCGGACGTTGCGCCAGCATGCCTGTCTGCCGTAATGGTTTCTTTGTTGGTATGGGCATGTGAATACAAATAATGATGGGCTGCTACACGCAGGGTCAGCGGACGATCACGCAAACCACCGCGACGCTTGATCATTGCCAGTTCCAGCCCGCCAGCGATGGGCCGCAGACTCAATCGTAATGGGGCCGGGGATGGCAATGGGGCCATCTGCAGGCTGCGCATCAGGCAAAAAAAGATATCCGAACTTTGGGCGGCCAGATGCAGGCGACGCAGTGCTTCACTGCGTATCTGTGTTTGCCAGAACAGCAGGGCACCACAACTGCCATTGCGTAACACCTGTTCGGCGGCCCAGAGTGCATTTGACTGCTTGTTGCAAGTGATCCAGATCAACTGCGAGGTTTGTAAATGGGCACAGGACAATGCCAGTGCCTGCGGCGTATAAGGTGGTGTCAGTAAGATAATGGGGCGACCCTGCAATTGATTCAGGGCCGGCTTTAATAGCGTCAGTTCAGCAATGCCGGCGGTGGGCAATAGAATTTCTGTCAATTGCCCCAAAGGCCAGCCGCCACCAGGCAATTCAAGACGTAATTCAGGAAAACCGGTATCCAGATAAGCACCATGGCCACGCGCCAGTTGTGAGGCACGCCACAATGCGGGATGTATACCTTCGGCGACAAGTGGGGAAATACTGGGCATAATAGATTATACTGTATAAATATACAGTATATGTAATTCTGCCTAAAACTTCAAACACAAACTCGCGGCTGATCTGCATCTGTTGCAGCTTTATTGCATGCTTGCTGTCTTGCAAAGTTTCTGTTGGTCTCGTCAGCTTAGTGACTTGACTGTCGTGACAGCCAGGCCTATGACGGCACATGCACCTATGACATGGATCACATTGCGCTTGAAACGCAGCAGGGCAATGGCGGCAGCGATGGCGATCAGGGCAGATATCCAGTCCAGCGGGCCGCTAAATCCCTGGGGCCAGATCACGTGATAAGCAAAAAACAAGGCCAGATTCAGAATGACACCTACCACGGCTGCCGTAATTGCCGTCAGCGGGGCGGTGAAATTGATATCGCCATGGGTGGATTCCACCAGTGGCCCGCCAGCCAGGATGAACAGAAACGAAGGCAGGAAGGTAAACCAGGTCACCAGTGCAGCAGCGACTGCCCCAGCCAGGAAGAGCGAGTCTGGCCCGAACACGGCCTTCACATAGCCGCCAATAAAACCCACAAATGCCACTACCATGATCAATGGACCAGGTGTGGTTTCACCTAGCGCCAGGCCATCTATCATCTGCGTTGGTGTCAACCAGCCATAGCCGCTGACTGCCCCCTGATATACATAAGGCAGTACCGCATAGGCACCGCCAAACGTCATCAGGGCTGCCTTGGTAAAAAACCATGCCATTTGCGTCAGTGTATGGTTCCATCCATAAGCCACCGTCAGCAGACCCATGGGGATAGCCCACAATGCTATGCCTGTGATCAGCACCCATAACAGCCGGCCCCAGCCAAACCGGGCATGCACGGGTGTGGGCGTGTCGTCGTCAATCAATGCTGGGCCATAGGAAGTGTTGGTATTGCCGTGGCCACCCCCAGTCTTGAACTGTTCCGGTGCCAGCCTGCCACCTATATAGCCAGTGAGTGCCGCCAGTAGGACGATGAATGGAAAAGGGATATCCAGGGCAAAAATCGCCATGAAAGCAGCTGCGGCAATACCCCATAAGTAATTGTTTTTAAGCGCACGTGAACCGATGCGGTGGGCCGCCTGTACCACAATCGCCGTGACCGCCGGTTTGATACCGTAAAACAAACCGGCCACCAGACTCAGGTCACCATAGGCGATGTAGACCCACGACAGAAAGATCAGTATCAGCAGCGAAGGCAGCACAAACAGCACACCGGCAGCAATGCCGCCACGGGTTTTATGCATCAGCCAGCCTATATAGGTAGCAAGCTGTTGTGCCTCCGGCCCGGGCAGGACCATGCAGTAATTAAGCGCATGTAAAAAGCGTCGTTCTGAAATCCAGCGACGGTTTTCCACCAGTTCCTGATGCATGATGGCAATTTGTCCGGCAGGGCCACCAAAGCTGATGAAGCCCAGCTTCAGCCAAAAAAGCAGTGCCTGCCCAAAACTGACTGCGGTCGGTGGCGTAGCCTGCTTGAGGGTAGCTGGGTCAGATTGCATCATAGTGGGTAGCGTCATTCTTTATGTTCTTGCTTGTCTGTAGATGAGCTCAGAAAACGACATCAGAATAAATACTGATTGCACATACAGTACTTTATGGTAAAGTACGTTCATGGACGAACAATGCTGTGTAATAAGCTGATTACTGTTCTTCTAAGAACCTGTTTGCGATCTTAAGCGCGAGCGTGATCGGATTCCACGCGGGGCTCATGCGCTGCTCAAAATGCTCATGGTCCTAAGTACATTCCGCTTTTTGCGCTGCGTTTTTGTTACCCTTACCCCGCTGACGCTCGCTCGCTACAGATCGTAAACAGGTTCTAACATTCGTAACCGACATGGAGATTAACTATTATGGCAAACCTTGAACAGTCTTTTGACACACGTTTCAGCCTGCAATTCGCACCGACTTCCTTTTTGATGCGTCTGGGCCGTCGTGAAATATTTGTCTGCCGGGATTTTCGTCAGCGTTCTTACTATGTTAACCCCATGATGGATTGCAGTACCGGCGTGCAGGCAGGCCATCTGGAAATTCTGTTGTTCCGCAAATGGCTGGTGATACTGTCCAAAGCACACTGGTAATCGTATCATTTGAGATTCATCTGGCTTGTATTCAGCGCTACAGCATTATTTTACTGAAAATGAATGTCAATACGATGTCAAGCGTGATCAAATTATCTGTGTCAGCTAACAGGGCATGCAAACGATGAGTGACTGCCTGGCATAGAGATAGCGCGGCGTTGCAATGTAATTGCTGCACACATGATAGTATGCAAAATGACCTATTTCATTGATCTTCATTCGTCTGACATCAAATCTGATGAGATTGAAATCACGGAGCCGCTAAACGCAGCTGTGCTCAACTCTTGCATACATATCTGAAAACGAATGCTACGAAGCCCGGCGTATCACAAACTAAGTGATACGCCGGGCTTTGCAATTCTGCTTTAGAACAGATTTTACTTCTCAGAAGCTGTTCGAGATCTTTTTGCCAATGTGCGGATTATTGCGTAAACTTGTGGAATGAGAAAAATATACCCAAGCGACATCAGCCGAGACCAATTTGCAAAGATAGAGGGCTTGCTGTTAAGTGCACGAAAGAAGACCAAGCCACGCAAAGTAGACTTATATGATGTGTTTTGCGCGATATTGTACGTACTCAAAAGCGGCTGTCAGTGGGACATGATTCCTAGTGATTTTCCGCCGAAGAGTACGGTGTACACGTATTTCAAGCAATGGAAAGAAAAGCCGTCGGAAAGTGAATTGAGTTTGCTGGAGCAGACCTTAAAAAAATCAGGTTGGCGCGGCCCGTATCAAACATGGTCGGAACGAACACAGCAGCTTTTTGATCGTTGACGCACAAAGTGTAAGAAACACGGATACTGCCAAATACAAAGGCTACGATGCGGGTAAAAAAGTATCGGGGATCAAGCGCCATATCGCGGTTGATACACAAGGGCTACCCCATGCTCTTGCCGTGACGACAGCCGACGTTACAGATCGAAAAGGGGCATTGGAAGCATTTGTGCGGCACAAGAAATTTTTGGGCAAGGTCGTCAACGTACTTGCCGATGGTGGCTATACAGGACGCCCTTTTGCTGAGGGGGTGAATGAAATTCTAGGGGCATCGGTACAGATCGCCAAACGAAATGAACTTCATACCTTCGCAGTTGTGCCGCAACGGTGGGTGGTGGAGCGGTCTTTTGCCTGGATTGAGAAATGCCATCGCCTTTGGAAAAATTGTGAGCGGGGATTGAATACCAGCTTGCAATTCGTCAATTTGGCATTCCTCGCTTTGCTATTGCGGCGGGATTGATCGCAAAAAGATCTCGAATAGGTTCTCAGTAACGCATACTTACGCCCCCGTCATCGCCGCAGGGCAGCCATGCCAGCTGGAACCTGCTGGTATGAATTCCCCTTTCATGACCAGAGTCAGAGCGCCCAGGCTGGCATCATCTGCCACCACCGCGCTATACAGAACGGCACTGCGCGGCCCCATGTACACACGTTCACCGATGCTGACATGATCAATTTTCATGACGCGGTCTTCAAACAAATGGGTTTGCGGACAGGCTAGCGCATTGATTTCGCTATAGGCACCAATGCTGACACAATCAAACTCGGTAATGTCGGTGGTATCCATATACACGCCACGCCCGATTTTGCAACCGAGCAAATTGAATACCAGCGGCAGCCAGGGTGTACCACGCAAATAGCGCATGAAATTCGGTACCGCTATCCCTTCATACAGATTGGTAATGCCTTCCGATAACCAGACAAACGGCGTCCACATGGGCACGCTGCTTTTCTTGTAGCGGAAAATAAGTAACCATTTCAGCGCCAGCACAAAGGCAAAACTACCAACGCCATACAGCAGGCCGGCGACCACCAGGTAATACAAAACTTCACTCCAGCGGTCATCACCGGCCAAAGGCATCAAATCCAGAACGATGGTGTAGCCGACAGCGATTACCATGGCGTGCGGCGCAATGATACGAAAAGCCTCAATCAAACCGCGGCCCAGGCGACGGATCACCGATGGACGGAAGGTCAGGTTTTCCGGAAAACCCTTGGTTTCTTCACGTGCTGGTAAATGAATCGCTGGCGAACCCAGCCAGGTGTCGCCTTCACGCATTTGCTGATTCGACGGTGCACTGCTATGCACACCGATGAGTACATTTTCCGGCAATATGGTGCCATCTGGTATATACGCCCCATTGCCGACAAAGCTGCGACGCGAAATCACGGTGGGGTGCATGCTCATCCAGCCACCATCGATTTGCTCATCCCCAAGTAATACCGCATCCGCAATAAAGGTGTCATCCCCCAGTGTCAGCATATCGGGCACCACGCCCAATGCTGTTGAAATCTCGGCACCACAACCCACCTTGGCACCCAGCAGGCGATACCAGAACGGTGCATAGACCGTGGCATAAACGCCGTGCAAGACATTCAGGCTGGATTCCTGTATCTGGTTGACCAGCCATTTGCCGCAATAGGTATTACCGTGCACAGGATAATTACCCTGTTTCAAGGTTGGTAAAATACTCCAGCGGATACCGGCAGACAGCAGCGCCGTACAGACGATCAGCACGGCGGTTGCCGGAAAGGCCAGCAAGAAGTACTTCACCAACTGAAAAATCACGGAATTGCTTTGCAGGCCAGGAAATAATTCAGAATTATCAAACCAGTCTATCGTTACAAAACTGGGGAATACCGGCATGAAGAACAATGCGCTGATGAGTAAAGAACCAAATATAAAAAAGATCGTCTCGCCCGCCAAACGCCAGGCAGAGACTTGCGGCCTGGGCGGATAGATATGCGGATCAAATGCACCTACATCGCGTGCCGGTGAACCTTTCCAGATACGCGATGCAGGGATGACCTGACCGCTGCTCAGGGCAGACTGGCCTTCAAGATGGCCAGCAGCTTCAATTTTTACATCACCTTCCAATACCGCATAAGAACCGACATAGGCTTCATCAGCCATGGTAATGGACCCCAGCAAGAGTTCGCCACGCTGTACACGGGCATTTTCAAAATTGCTGGCATTGCCGATGTTGCAGTGGTTGCCTATCTGTAGCAGATCCGGCGCACGCAAGGTGATGGAGCCTATCACTACATCCTTACCTATTTTGGCCCCGAGTGCGCGTAACCACCATGCATACAGGGATGAGCCACTGAGCATGTAAGAAGGTGCGGCTTCCACCAGCCGGTCTGCCAGCCACCAGCGATAATAGGTCCAGCCCCATAGCGGATAACGTCCGGCTTTCAGGCGGCCGGCAATCAGCCATTTGCCAGCAATGGCAACCGCAAATTCAGCCAGCGTCAGCAACAGGAATACACCCACCGACAAGACTACCGCTCTGGCGATAGAATCATCAGGATCACCGGTAAAGTAATGGTAAGCAAAAAATGGTGCCAGCCACTGCACCATGCGCATCGCCACCAGCCATGGAATGGCGATAGCCTGGCCCAGCCCACATAGCCAGCGCTTCCAGTCAGGTGCATGGGTCCATGTCGGTTTGCTGGTGCCTGATGTAGCTGCTGTAGTTGCCGCTATTGCCTGGGCCTGGCTGGCACTTTCCAGCGCTGCCAGCAGCTTGCTGATGGTGCGATGCTGGTAAATATCACTGATTCTGAAATACGCAAATTGCGGATGTTTGCGCAAAATTGAGACCAGCTTGGCCGCCATCAATGAATGGCCACCGAGGTCCGTAAAGAAATCAGACGCACGGTGAATCGCCTGACCGGGGAACAGGCTGGCCAGGGCAGGGAACAAGACTTCTTCCGTCGCTGTTTCGGCAACATCAGAATCATGATTCGCAGCCAACTTCAGCAGTTCAAGTTTTTTCAGGGCATTGCGATCAATCTTGCCCGAGGTCAGCCTGGGCATTTCAGGTAAATATTCAAAGCGGGCCGGCACCATATACACAGGCAAGGCCTTACCCAAAGTGACACGCAAATCAGCCGCATGATGGGCAAAAGCCTCTGCACCGGCATCAGCCGCTAATTGATCATTGACGATAAAGGCAACGATCTGGTCTATCTCGTCTTCTTTGCGCAGCACCACGGCCACGGCACCCACACCCGCCTGTTTCGCCAGGACGGATTCAATCTCGCCCAGCTCAACCCGGAAACCACGGATTTTTACCTGATCATCTGCCCGGCCCAGGCACTGTACTGTGCCATCTGCATTAAAACAGGCCAGATCACCGGTGCGGTACAGCCTTTCTTCATGTGGATGACTGGCCCAGGGGTTGGGCAGAAATTTTTCCGCCGTCAGATCAGGTCGCCCCAGATAACCTATCGCCACACCCGGACCAGAAATGCACAGCTCGCCAGTTTCACCTGCAGGCAGCAGGCGCAAGCCGTTTTCGACATCAGTAGCAATCACCAGCAGCGAATAATTCGGTAAAGGCTTGCCAATATTCACCACCTGGTCTGCCTGTAGCCTGGCCAGGCTGGCAGAAACACTGGCTTCCGTCGGGCCATAGGTATTGAACATTTGCCGCCCTGGCCGTGACCAGCGCTTGACCAATACCTCGGGACACATCTCACCGCCAAGATTGATCAGGCGCAGGCTGTCGACTTCATGCGTGAACAGCGCAAGCAGGGTAGGGACCGCATGCAAGACCGTAATATGATTTGCATTCAATGCCAGTGGCAATGCATCCGGATCCGCCGTAATTTCTTTGGGGGCCAACCATAAGGTCGCACCCACCAGATAACTGATCCAGATTTCTTCAAAAGACATGTCAAATGCCAATGAAAACCCTTGGTACACACGGTCATCATTGCGTATGCCCAGCACATGATTTTCGCTGCGCAGGAAGTGGCAGATACTGCCCTGATTCACCACGATACCCTTGGGTTTGCCAGTAGAACCAGAGGTGTAAATGACATAGGCTGGATCGGTGCCCTTGACCGGGCCACGTTTCAACGGGCTTGCTGCAGTCGTCGCCAGCAGGTCTTCTGCCAGCCATGGTGTGAAGCTGAGCACGCTCAGGGAATCGGCCAATGCCTGGCAACTGACGATGCCAAAGGCATTGGCATCCTGCAGGCAGACTGCGATACGATCAATCGGGGTATCCGCATCAAAAGGTAGCCAGGCCGCCCCCGATTTGGCGATAGCAGCCTGCATCACCAGCAGATTGATGCCACGCGTCAGCCACAGCCCGACAATATGCCCCGGGCGTACACCCGCAGCGATTAAAACAGACGCTACACGATCAGCATGCTCGTTTAACTGATGATAACTAAGACTGCGCTCGCCCGCGATGAGTGCCGTCTTATCTGGAAATGCTGCCGCGCTTGCCTCAAGCAAATCTGCCAGCACTTCATCACGCAAAAAATCAGGTCTTTGCTCGCCATACAAAATCTCAGGGTTTGCTATTGTGCTGCTAAACGAATGCATAAAAAATTCAAAAGAGAAAGGTCACTTAATATAGGCTAAATTTGGCCTGTTTTTGACCTGTTTGCGCCAAATACTTCCTCATGTTGAGAAATTGCAACTAAGATGCTGAGTTTAACATTTCGACACATGGTCACGCTGGTTTTAAGAGACAAGGAAGCACTGATGTTTGCGCTCGATAAAATTGGGAGACAGTATGAATGCTGTTTCGTTGTTGCGGCGCGGCAAAGTCGCCGAAGTCTCAGCTATTGAAAGTAGTCGTGGCAGGTGAGATTGTGTGATCAGCAGAAACCGCTTAGGTCGCGGTGCTTATGTGGTGTTTGGCGAAGTGACTGAAAAGCTGTGTGTATTGTAACGGTTATCTTGTTGGTAAAATTTAAATTGGTTGGTGCAATATCAACTGATGTCAGTTCACCGAAACCAAATAAGACATTTTACATGGAGATACTTGCTGCTGTTATTGCAGGGCTATCTTCGATTGCCATTAAATTATTTAACTAAATCATCCGCAGTTTTAGTCCGATGTATGACTGCCATTTCCAGCATGCACGCGATTTCGTCCCTGTGACTTGGCAAGGTAAAGTGCCTTGTCTGCGGCTTCGATCAACTCAAGGGCCTTATTATTTTCCCTGACGGGTACAAAAGCGTCTATGCCTGCGCTGACAGTGACCACGCCGGTCGAATTGCCAGCGTGTTTGAGCTCAAGTTCGTAAATGGCCTGACGTATGTTTTCCGCTACTTTCATGGCACCTGCCACATCGGTACCGGGCAATAAAATTGCTAGTTCCTCACCGCCATAACGTGCGCTCAGGTCACCCGGGCGGTGCTTGCCAGCGGCAACCACCTTGCTGATTTCACGCAGGCATTCATCGCCAGCGGCATGGCCATAGATGTCGTTGTACTGCTTGAAACAATCCACGTCTATCATGATCAATGCCAGTGAACTGGCATTGCGCATGGCCCGGCTGAACTCATCTTTCAAGGCAATATCAAACTGGCGGCGATTCGCAAGGCCCGTCAGTCCATCCTGCATGGCCAGTTTTTCCAAAGTCCGATTCAAATTTTCCAGTGACTGACGAGCCTTGGATAATTCAGCTTCTGCCTGCACACGAAGATTGATCTGCATGATCAGCCGTGATCCGATCAGGGCCAGGCCAAATACCAGGCAGCCGACACCAATAGCATGCAAAGTGGAATTCGATTTCCATTCTTCCAGCGCTTCATCTTTGGACAAGGCGGCAGACACCACCAGTGGATATTGTTCCAGTTGTCGGTAGCTATTGATGCGGGTGATGCCATCCTGGCCAGAAGTAAAGGTTTGCGTACCCACTTTGGCATAGGGGAGGTGGTCACGAAACAGCGGGAATTGTGAAATATTTCTGCCCAGGGATTTTTCTTCAAACGGGCGCCTTAACAGGACGGTGCCATCCGTTAGCGCAACATAAATCGCTCCGGTTTCGCCAATATCAAACTGCTCGTAAAACTTCTTGAAATAGTTCATGTCGATGGTCGCCAGGACAACGCCGGCAAAGCTGCCATCACTATTGTTAAAACGCCTGGTTACGGTGATGATCCATTCCCCAGTGGATTTGCTTTTGATCGGTGGGCCTATGTGCACCCCCCGGTCGGTATGCCCGCGATGATAGATGAAATATTCACGGTCAGAATTATTCGCAGTCTTGTTCAGCGTAGCCTGTGAATTGGTTACCCAGCGACCATCATGGTCGTACACAAACAAACCGTGAAGTTGCGGCAATTCCTTGACACGCTTAACCAGTAAAGAATGCAAGCGCTCAAGACTGGGTTCTGCAACACCATCCACTTCGAGTCTTTCCACCAGGCCCACCAGAACGGTATCGGCTCCTTTGATCGTATCGTAGGCATGCTGCCCTATGGAGCGAGCCAGATTCGAGGTAGCCCTCTCGGTTTCCGCCAGTTGCACCTCGCGTGCACGCCAGGTTACCCAACCCTGGACCAGAATTAAAGAAGCACAGACCAAGATCACAAATCCCGTTGCCAGCGCAGTAACAGGAAATTTTCTGGGGGCAGGTTCAGGCAGGCTGGTATTGATGGCAGTCATAGTCGTCATGAAGTGAAACCTTCCATCTGTTGGCGGTACAACCAGAAGAGCGGGAAAGCATATTGCTTCTGAAGAAGTGCAAAGGTGCCAATAATTATAGGATATATTAGTAAAAAAATATCGCCTTATTGGCGCGTCAGGAGAAAATATTTCCTGAGCGTATCATAAACATTAAAATGATACGGATTTGGTGTGGCGCAGATTGCTCACAGATTGTTTTATCGGGATTGACGCCATGATGAGGTCGGGCGACGTATTTCTTGCGAATGTCGGTTTAACGGCCTGTCTATGGATAAATTTGTTGGAGAAGGGCAATATTGTTCCTTCAAATGTAAAATTATGTTACTCTCTTCAGTTACTTAAATTTATGGCATGTTTTTGGCCGCAGTTATCACTCCTGCTCATTCAAGCCCGCGCCGAATTCTTTCTGCAATAAATATGTGCATAAAAGCTGCGCAAAATTTCTACATTAGCTAAAGACTCAAAATACAAGTGAACGCATTACCTCATCAGCCGGGAAGGCGATTTATTCGACCTTCGTCAGCAGGCTTTACATTGCTCGAATTATTGGTCGTAGTCGTCATCATCGGTTTGCTGGCTTCTTATGTGGGGCCAAAATACTTTTCACAGATCGGCAAATCCGAAGTTGCAGTCGCCAAAGCACAGATAACAGCTTTCGAGAAAGCCCTGGATACATACCGGATTGATGTGGGACGCTTCCCGACAACGGAAGAGGGTATGACAGCCTTGCTGGAGAATCCTGCATCAAATCCAAAATGGAATGGCCCTTATCTTAAAAAAGCCATTCCTTTAGATCCATGGGGGCGACCATATCACTATCAGTCACCAGCAAAAGACAAAGACTTTGACATCAGCTCTTATGGAAAAGATGGACAGGCAGGCGGTACCGGTGATGATGCCGATATTAGTAATTAAGTGCTTTGAGCGCACAGTTCTTGAAAATTAAATGGTATGCGCTACAAAGTAAGGGCATTGACTCCAGATCAACGAATTGTCGAGCAACTGCTCGATGCGCGCGATGAAAATGATGCGCGCCTTCAGATCAGGGCGCGTGGATGGGTCATATCTTCAATTCAGCAGGCCAATACGCTGCCTTTCGGAGCTTTGTTCCGCAGAGGTGCTGGCCAGGGCAAATTTTCCCTGCTTTTATTTAGCCAGGAATTGCTTGCCTTGCTCAATGCCGGCTTGACCATCGTAGAGTCACTTGAAGCCTTGTTGGAAAAAGAAAGTAATCAGGATATACGCTCAGTTCTGTCAAGGGTATTCTCCGGGCTGCAAGAAGGTAAGCGCTTTTCCCAAGTGCTGCTTGAGCAAAATGACTACTTCAGCCCTTTGTTTGTCGGCATAGTGCAAGCATCCGAACGTACCAGCAGTTTAGCGCCGTCACTATCCCGGTTCATTGAATATCAGCAGCGTATCGACGTTGTTCGCAACAAGATCATCAGCGCCATGATTTATCCCTGCATACTGTTTACGGTAGGTTCTGGCGTGACTTTTTTCCTCCTCGGGTATGTCGTGCCGCGCTTTGCCGAAGTATACCGGGGAACTGGCCGGGAACTGCCCTGGTCATCTCAACTATTACTGGACTGGGGGAATTTCGTCGCCAGTCATGGCGCAGCCATCAGCGTGGCTAGCCTGGTATTTGTTTCAATGCTTGTTTTCTTATTGGTGCGCGTATGGAAAGGTGGTGGTGCTATAGGAATCATCAGCAAGTTACCAGGCTTTGGCGAATCTATCCGAATTTACACCCTGTCCCGGCTGTACATGACTTTAGGCATGCTGCTTGATGGCGGCATCCCCATCGTTACCGCTCTGGCGACAACGAAAACAATGTTGAACGCAGATATGCAGCCAGCGTTGAAGCAGGCCAGCGACGCCATTGAGTCCGGGGTGATGTTGTCAGACGCATTTGAACGTCATCATTTGACCACTCCCATTTCACAGCGGCTTTTACGTGTTGGTGAAAGAACCGGTGAGTTAGGCAAGATGCTGACACAGTCAGCCAATTTTTATGAAGGCGAAATCAGTCGCTGGATAGATCGCTTCATTCGCAGTTTTGAACCGCTCTTGATGGCAGTGATAGGCATTATTGTTGGTGTCATTGTCGTGCTGCTGTATATGCCTATATTTAATCTAGCGGATGGTTTTTCATGAACACTGCCAACACCGTTCCCAACACTGTAAAAATAAGCAATGCCTTGCTGCAAGAGGCACGAGATTTTGCATCTTCTCACCACCTTTCCTTGTGGGATGCATTAATCCAAATAAGTCATCTGGAACCAAGACAGTTATTGGTATCGGTGGCAGTTTTATTTGACATGCGCATAGCGGAAACCGCTGATATGCTGGCTTGTGAGCCTGCATTCGATTTGTTGCCCTTGAACCGGGCCATGCAAAAACAGTGTTTGATTTTACGCGATGGCAGCAGCAAATTGTCAGGGATTATTTCAGATGCATTTGATCCAGATATTCAGGTCTTCTTGAATTCCACCGCAAAATCAGAAATACAATTTCGTCTTGCCTTAAGTTCGGATATACAAGCCTATTTGTCCAAGCAGGAAGAATCAGCAAAAACTACTGATGGGCTGGTGAACTCGACATCTCATGAAAAGCGTGAAAGCAAGGCGGCTACCAAACTCTCCTATGGCTCCATAAGCGAGGCAACCAGCCCTGCGGTCAAGTTGGTCAACGCTACTTTATACGATGCACTCAAAGCAGGGGCTTCAGACGTGCACCTGGAAAGTACCCCACAAGGACTGGCAGTGAAATATCGCATTGATGGTGTATTGGATCACATCACGTCAACGACGGGTATTTCTGATGCCGAACAAGTAATTTCAAGATTGAAAGTCTTGGCAGAGCTGGATATTTCAGAACGTCGTGTGCCACAAGACGGTAGTTTTTGCATTGAAGTGAACGATAGGGAAATTGACTTACGTCTTTCCATCATGCCCAGCATTCATGGCGAAGATGCAGTAATCCGTATTCTGGACAAGCAAGCCATGGTTGAATCCTATGGCACGTTAAGTCTTGAAGCATTGGGGTTTGATGCATCTTCCTTGGTTACCTTGCGCATATTGACGGAAGAAGCATATGGCATGTTATTGGTCACCGGTCCAACAGGATCAGGCAAAACAACTACCCTGTATGCAGCCTTGTCTGAGATACATAATGGGCGAGAAAAAATAATTACAATCGAAGACCCGGTTGAATATCAGTTGCCGGGTATCTTGCAAATACCTGTCAATGAAAAAAAAGGTTTAACCTTTGCCAAAGGCCTGCGTTCAATTTTGCGGCACGATCCCGATAAAATCATGGTCGGTGAAATTCGTGACCAGGAAACAGCGGAGATTGCCGTGCAGTCAGCCTTGACAGGTCATCTGGTGTTGACCACCGTGCATGCGAACAACGTGTTCGACGTTTTTGGACGCTTTTCTCATATGGGCATAGATCCGTATGCCTTTGTTTCTGCCTTGAATGGTATATGGGCACAACGCCTGGTGCGTATCAATTGCCCACATTGCTCGACCACTGTACCAGTGGATGAAAATATGCTTAAGCGTGTCAATCTTACGCTGGATGAAGTGCAGGGGTTCCATTTTAGAAAAGGCAGTGGTTGTGGTGACTGCAGAGGGACAGGTTACAAAGGGCGACGTGCGATTGCAGAAATACTGACATTGACTGATGAAATTCGGGAAATGATTATCGAAAAGCGTCCTATCAGGCAAATCAAGGATGCCGCTCGTCGTAACGGTACCACAACACTACGAGAAGCAGCCCTGACACTGGTACAGCGTGGTGAAACCACACTGGAAGAAATCAAAAGGATTACGCTGCATGCTTAAAGTATTTGCGTCATCCATCAGTGTCGATATTCACGCCGCCTATTTGAAATTGGTGTACAGGCCAGCGGCATGGCATCGCTCAAAAAAACTGACACCACTGCATCAGCATCAATATGCATTGAGTGCAGACGCACAGTTCAACTGGACAAACCTGCCAGAAGCATGGGGCCAAGCTTTTGATGGCTTGTCAAAAAAATCGACCCTGCTGGATTTGACGATTACTGATGATTTAGTCAAATATTTTGTTGTGCTGCCACCTGCTAACGCAAAATCCTTGCAGGACTATATGGCAGTTGCCAAGATGCGCTTTGAGTCTTTATATGGGCTACCAAGTGATGATTGGCAGATAAACGCCGATTGGCAACTTGCATCACCATCCCTGGTTTGTGCCATACCAAAGATGCTGCAAATGGCCATTTCAAATTCGACTAAAACCTGTCGTCAGCACGTATTGAGTATGCAGCCACGTTTTGTACGTATCTGGAATGACTGTCGGCATCAGTTGGCGGCGGCGGATTGGTTTGCTACCATTTTCGATCAGAGTGTGGTGCTGGCCATGATCAATGAAGGTCGGTTGCAGGCAATAAAAACGCTGATCATGCCATTGGGTAGCACGCAAGACTGGTTGTGTGCGCAAATACAGCGTGAGTCCATCTCACATCAATTGCCAATGCCCGGGCAGCTTAAATTGGTGGGCGATATACCTGCGCACTGGGCGTGTGCCAATAGTTCTACGTCAAAAACCTGGACTGTCACTAAGCTTGTTTTACCAAGCACGGATGCAAGTCCCTTGAAGGCGAAAGAGGTAGATCGTTTGCCAGCGAGAGCGGCATCATGAACATATTGCGAATTGATTTCGCGCCCAACTCCCTGGTAAGGCGCTTACATAACACGACGTTGACGACTTTTTTGTTAACGGTGCTGGTGCTGTCAATGGGCGGTATTTTGGCGTGGCGTTATACACAACTGTTGCAAAGGCAGATGGATGCAGAGGCTAAAGTGCAGTCTGTGCAAGCCGAAATAGCCAAGTTACAAGCAAATAAGAAAAAGCAGGTAGTGGTGAAACTGCCCATCGATAAAATCAACGCGGTCAATCAGGCCATTGGGCAATTGAATACACCATGGACCAATTTACTTGACGCACTGGAGAAAGCGACAACAGATAAAGCGGCTTTGTTGCAAGTAACTCCAGACATGAAAAAGGCACTGATGAAAGGAATTGCCGAAGCCAAAACCAGTGACGACATGATTGCCTATATCGAAATATTGAAGCGCCAAACTTTTTTCTCTTCGGTCGTTCTGGAAAAACATGAAATCAATGAACAAGATCCAGGCAAACCAATCCGTTTTCAATTTGAGGCGCAGTGGCAGCGTGAGGTAAAACAATGATCAGTCATCGTATCAATCGCCCACTGCAAACAAGCTTGCTAGTACAAGTCGCTTGCCGTACTTTCGGCGTGGCGAACTTGTTTCTGCTCTTGGTACTTATAGCGATTATTGTTGCCTGGTTTTGCGGCATCCCTTACACGCAAAAACAAGTCTTTCGACTTGAAGAGCGGGCGACAGAATTGAAAGATAAAAAACAATCGCAGCAGCTCGAAATGAAACAGATGGTCAGCGATGAAAATACAGTTCGCATACATCTGTTCTATGAACATTTGGGCGAAAAAAAACATGTTGAACAGCAACTCAAGACAGTGTTTTTTTTGGCAGCAGAGTCGGGTATCGCACTTAAGACCGGCGAATATCAACTATCAGAAAATAATGCAGGTCAGTATTTTACCTACCGCATACAACTGCCAGTAAAGGGTACTTACCAGCAACTGCGCAAATTTATAGAGCAAGTGCTGCTCACTATTCCCTTTGCGTCACTTGATGAAATTTCGTTCAAGCGTGAAACGATTAATGGGACGGTCATTGATTCAAAAATCGTTTTCACCTTATTTGTCACTGATGAGCCAGTACAGACTTCAGGAAATATCGAATGAAGTTAAGAAAAATCTTACTTGGCATCTGCTTGCTGGTAGCAGTCTGGTTCGCTTTTTTTGCAGACAAGACACCCGAGAATGGCATTGTTGACGCCGCCACCTCAGCAAAAGCAACAAAAAAAGAAGTCAATGTCCCAGGCAATGAAGCGATGCCCAGCAAGTCGGCGTACAGCCAGGCAGGCAAGCAAACTGATGCCAGGACAGAGAAAAAAGCTGAAACCAGCATTGCCAGCATTATTGATAGAAAAACCCTCATCTCTGGCGACTATAAGGCCAGTGACGGTTTTTTCTCTGCGCAATCGTGGGTGCCGCCTCCACCGCCAATGGTCAAGGCTCCGCCACCTCCGCCACCAACGGCGCCGCCAATACCGTTTCGTTATATCGGAAAAAGAATAGAAGAAGGAGCGACAGAAGTTTACCTGTCTTACGGTGACAAAACCTATATCGTTCAAGAGCAGAGTGTGCTTGAAGGCAGCTATAGAGTCGATTCCATCAAACCGCCTGTCATGACCTTGACTTACTTGCCCCTGAATCAGGTACAAACCATACAAATTGGTAGCGTTGATTGACGCCACCATCAGCAGATTAATTATTTATGACTTCATACTCTAGCCGTTCCTTTTTAATAGGATTTACGCAAAATTGTTACAACAAGGTGCAGCGACGAAGACAGTACTTTAGTACGGCCAGGAGCTGCAACGCAGTTGGGGCGGTTTTGCGTAAGTCCTTACGATATATGGTTGTCATCGCCGTATCCCTATCACTATGTGGCTGCGCAGCGCAGATGGCCTATCGTGAAGGGAAAGACTTTATTGCCCAGGACAAGCTTGAAGAGGGCCTGGATAAATTCAAACTTGCCATGGCAGCAGCACCTGACCAGCTTGAATATCGCAAGGCTTACCTCAAAACGCGAGAAAAAATAATCTACGACTTGTCAGAACAGGCCGACCAATCGGTCAAACTGGAAAAATACCAGGCTGCGAGAAAAAACTATCAAAGAATTTTAAGCATAGATGCAGCCAACGAACAGGCAAGGGCAGGTCTGTTGAAATTGGAGATGTTTGATCAGCATGCAGCCATATTGACTGAGGCGCAAAGTGCATATGACAAGAAAGATTTTGTACATGCACAGCAATTGCTGAAAAAAATCCTGACAGAAAACCCTATGAATGCCGGTGCCAACAGGCTGGGCAGAGTGGTGTCTGAAATGATTGCGCAGGCCCCGCAAGAAGCCAAGGTAACAAGCAATTACAAAAAGCCAATCAACATAGAATTCAGGGATGCGCCAGTAAGACAGGTTTTTGAAGTTATTTCCCGTACCTCAGGTATCAACTTTTTATTCGATCGTGATGTCAAGACCGATCAACGCACTTCCATTTTGCTAAAAAATAGCACGATAGAAGCAGCCATTCACTTTACCTTGTTGACCAATCAGTTGGAAAAACAGGTGCTCGATAGCAATACCATTCTGATTTACCCAAACACTGCAGCGAAACAAAAAGAATATCAAGAGATGATAGTCAAAAGCTTTTACCTGACCAATGCCGATGCCAAGGCAGTGTCCAGTTCACTCAAGACCATAGTAAAGACCCGTGACATTGTCGTTGATGAAAAGCTCAATATGCTGATATTGCGGGATAGCCCGGATGCAATCAAGCTGGCAGAAAAACTGATTGCCCTGCACGACGTACCAGAACCGGAAGTCATGCTCGAAGTAGAAATACTGGAGATTAAACGTACCCGTCTTTTGGACCTGGGCATACAGTGGCCAAACAGCCTTACTTTGACACCTTTGTCTGCAACCGCTGGTGGCGCACTGAATTTGCGTGATTTGCGCAGCAATATCAATCCTTCCACCATAGGTGTCGGTGTAAGCCCCGTTTCTGTCAAGGCAAGAAGAGAAACAGGTGATGCTAATTTATTGGCAAATCCACGCATACGTGCAAAAAATCATGAAAAAGCCAAAATCCTGATAGGTGAACGTGTGCCCAATATCACCACTACGGCAACATCAACAGGCTTTGTTTCAGAATCCATCAACTATATCGAAGTGGGTTTAAAACTGGATGTCGAACCCACCATTTATCTTGACAACGATGTTGGTATCAAAATTGCGCTGGAAGTCAGTAGCCTGACCAATCAACTCAAAACACAATCTGGTTCCGTGGCATACCAAATTGGCACACGTACTGCCAGTACAGTACTGCGCCTCAAAAATGGCGAGACACAAATATTGGCAGGCTTGATCAATGATGAAGAGCGTAACTCTGCCAACAAAATGCCTGGCATTGGTGAATTGCCGCTGGTAGGGCGTTTGTTCGGTAGTCAGCTTGACGACAGCCAAAAAACAGAAATCGTCTTGTCGATTACCCCGCATTTAATACGCAATATCCAGCGACCAGATGCGGTCAATGCTGAATTTCAATCAGGTACAGAAACAAGTTTCAGGGTTCGCCCAGATTTTCCTGATGCTGCAGCTACAACCATAGCGGCAACTGTTTCCAATGGTGTTGATACATCCAAAACCGCACCAAAAAATAATGCCAATGCATTGAATGGCAATGCCAATGCTGGCACCAATACAGGCAATGCAGGTGTTATCGGGCCTGGTGTTGCTGCTGCCAACTTGCCCGGCATGCCGCAACTGGGCTGGCAGGGGCCACGCAGTGTAAAAATAGGTGACATTTTTTCGCTGCAATTGATCATGCAATCGGATCAGGCGGTCACCAGTGTGCCATTAAGCCTGAGCTTTAACCCGCAAGTATTACAAGTTGTCAGCGTAAATGAAGGCATATTTTTAAAGCAGGGCGGGGCGGCAACCACCTTCAATGCGCAAATTGATCCCAACGGCCAAGTTGTTGTCACCAATGTCCGTACACTGGGCGGCGCAAGCAGCCCTGGTAGTTTGATGACAATCAATTTCCGTGCTATGGCAGCGGCTGAATCCACCCCAGTACAAGTCACATCAGTAGCGCCTGTCGGTATGACTGGCAAAGTGCTTCCCATGTCGCAGATAGCACCGGTGAACATTGAAATATTGCCTTGATTGACCAGAACAATGAAATCAAAAAATGCATTGGGTTTTACGCTGATTGAATTGCTGGTGACACTGGCAATTATCGGCGTACTAGCCAGCATTGCCGTCCCCATGGTGCAATTGTCGGCGCAACGGGGCAAAGAACAGGAGTTGCGCCTCTCCTTGAGAGAAATACGCAATGCCATCGATCAATACAAGCGACTTAGTGATGAAGGGCATATTGCCCGCAACTTCAATGCGTCGGGTTATCCACCCAGTTTGGATGTATTGGTAGACGGTTTGATTGATCAGCGTGATCCGAATCGCAAAAAGATATACCTGTTACGCAGGTTGCCGCATGACCCTATGCAAGCGAATCAAACCTTGGATGCGGCAAGTTCATGGGGTAAGCGTTCTTATGCCAGCGAAGCCAGCGACCCGCAAGAAGGCGAAGATGTCTACGACATCTATACGGTCAGTAAACAAACAGGTTTAAACGGCATCGCTTATCGCCAGTGGTGATGGTCAATATTAAAAAATAGAAGGCAGCAGGTAATGCAGAGGAAACATCCATCAATTGCAAAGTGCAGTACCGGTTTTACACTCATAGAGTTATTAGTGGTGCTGGCTATTCTTGCCCTGTTGGCGACGCTGACCATACCCAGATATTTTCAAAGTATAGACAAAGGCAAAGAAACTGTTTTGCTAGAAAACCTGCGCACCACCAGGGAAAGTATAGACAAGTTCTATGCAGACACTGCCCGTTACCCTGACAGCTTATCAGAACTGGTAGAGCGAAAATACCTGAAGGCCCTGCCAATAGACCCAATAACAGAGAGTGCATCCACCTGGCTGATCATTCCGCCAGCGGAAGGGCAGCAAGGGCAAGTCTATAACCTGCAAAGTGGCGCGCAAGGGCAGCGTGCTGATGGCAAGCCGTATCGCTCTTTATGATGCATGCCAGGCCAATCAGGATGAACAATCACCGGTCCAATTACCTATTCATGTACCGATCCGGCGGCCTGACTTATCTCAGCCTGCTGCTGATATTGGCATTATTGTCGCTTGCGGCAATGGCGACCTTGCAACTGGCTTCTTTTGCACAAAGACGGGCGGCCGAAGAAGAACTGCTTTTCATCGGACAAGAATTTCAACGTGCCTTGTTAAGCTACGCCAACGCCACGCCACCCGGTGGCAACAAGGCACCGCCATCACTGGATGAACTATTGCGCGACAAGCGCACACCCACCGTCAGGCGACATTTGCGCAAGCTATATATTGACCCCATTCGCTTGAAACCAGACTGGGGTTTGATCACTTCGCCAGACGGTAAAGGCATCGTTGGCATTCACAGCAAATCAGACCGGCAACCGATCAAGATTGCCCAGTTTCCAGTTTCAATGAGTGATTTTGAAAATAAAAAAAGCTATGAAGACTGGGTATTTAAAACGCCTTGAGGATTTTCATTACTGACTTGGCTACGGTGGAGTTTTAGTGAAGTTTTTGTTTTTCTATCAAATAATCACCTTGTGTATGAAATGTCAAGATATCCACGCGGAAATAAATTGGTAACAAAATTTAACAATAAGGACTTTTTCATAATATAATTGCATCGTTTATTTTGATAAAAATCCGAGTGCAAATGTAGCCTTAGTTTTGCGCGTGCGTGTCTTCAATCCCTTCCTGTCTCGTTGTTGTTGAGTTACATCACTATATCGATCACGGTCTAATGATCATACGTCTTTGACGTATGAGTGTCCCCTTGTGTTAAATTTTTAAATTTCGTTATGCATAAACTATTAGTACTCCTGTCTCTTTTAATGTTCGGATCCTTCGCGCATGCGTTGAGTGATACAGCTCCGCCACCGGTGTATAAATGGTCGGCAGGGGGCTTGGGTTGGGCTCTTTATGATACGCCAGAGGAGGTTTGTGATGTATCTGCAAAGGCTGATACGAGTGGATTGCACATTTTCGGTATAGCTCCAAAGGATAGTCCGTATCCACGATCGGAAAAGCAGGCTGCCTGTGTCTATAGAGATGTTAGCGGGCAAGGTTTAGCCAATTTTCAATATTGGATATTAAAAGGACCTGTATGCATGGGGGCAGGAAGCGAATTGTTCGATGACGGAGTCGCCGTCTCATGCAAATGCCCCCCCGGTAATAAGTGGTTGCCGTGGAAGCAAATATGCGCAGCACCAGACCCCAACCGTCCTGACCCGAATAAAGAACCGCCTTCTTGCCCGAATTGCGGCAACCCTATTAATCCAGCGAACGGTGCCAAGATCCAGAAGGAAGTCGATTTTGTGGTGGGCAGCAGTGGCTTGAGTTTCGAGCGTTTCTACAATGGCAGCCAATACAATGTCGATGAATCCTTGAAGCGTTTTTTTGGTCGTCGCTGGATTACGCGCTTCGACTCGGGCATACGAGAAGAACTGGTCAAGCCAGAAGGTGGCCCCAACGCCTATTGCTTCCAGAGTTGGTCGGATGATGTCACGTCTTGCTATAGCCAGTCGCAACCATTAACTGGCACCAATGTCCCTGCAATTGTATCGGTCTCCCGCCCGAATGGTGAGCGTAATGTCTTTACCATGACGAGCGGCGTTGGTGTTAGCGATGCCGATATCAGCAGCACTTTGCGTGCCGGTGTTGATGCCAACAACAATATAGTCTGGACGTTTGTGGATGCCAACACGGAAGATGTAGAGAAATACAGCGCAACTGGCAAGCTGTTATCCATCACTTCCCGTAGTGGCATTACACAAACGTTGACTTATGCTACTGGCGTCAACAATAACAGTGCCATTTACAAATGGCCTGCAGATGCGCCCGTCTGTAGCCATGTGCAAGGGGAACCTGCCGTCAATGAAGGCTCATTGTTATGTGTGACTGACAATTGGGGCAATCAAATCCAGTTTGAAACAGGCTACAAAGGCATCACCAAGGTGATCGCGCCAGACAATCAGGAATACACCTTTACTTATGATGGCCCGTCGGCAGGCTGTACCTGGCGCGACAGAGGTGAGTGGCCACATCTGGAACACAACTATACCTGCGACGCCTTGAATCTGACTGGTCTGGTATACCCGGACGGCAAGACTAAAACCTATCATTACAATGAACCAGGGTTACTCAATAGCGCGTGCCGTTTTTATTCTTACGCGAACAGTTTTTCCATGGTGAATATGCTGACAGGCATCACTGATGAGAACGGCGTCCGGTTTGCCTCCTGGGGATATGACTGCAAGGGTAATGCGACTTTATCCATGCATGCAGGCGGCGTGGAAAAAGTGGTAATTGAATATGGGTTTCAGGGAGAGGGCCATAGCACTCATGGCGTGAAATATTTTACTGGAACGAGCACCAATCCTGGTTTTAGTGGGACGGCGTATGCATATGATTGGAAACTAGGGGTTGCCAAGTACCGTGGTACGTATGACCGGTGTGCCGGTTGCCTAGCGACCAAAGGCCATGGTTACGACGCCAACGGCAATCTGACTAGTAAATACGACTGGAAAGATATCGGGACATCCTACGATTTTGATATGGCCCGTAATCTGGAGATTCGCCGTACAGACGCATTCAATACGTCGCAACCTTTAACCACAACCACCTCGTGGCATGCAACGTATCGCCTGCCAGCACAAATCAACGAACCCTTGCTGCGCACGACCTACACCTATGATGCCAAAGGTAATGCGTTGACTAAAACCACGCAGGCAACCACTGATACGAATGGCAGCCAGGGTGCGAATGCCAGCGTGACCGGTACACCCCGTGTCTGGACCTACACCTACAACAATGTAGGCCAAATGTTGACGGTAACTGGCCCACGTACCGATGTCGTAGATAGAACCACCTACACCTACGACACCAAAGGCAACCTCAGTACCGTCAGCAATGCCGCTGGTCATGTCACGACTCTCGCTAATTATGACGGCAATGGCCGCGTTGGCCAGATTACTGACCCCAATGGCTTGGTCACGACACTGAGCTACACCCCACGTGGTTGGTTAAGCCAGCGTGTGACTAACGGTGACGGCGTGTCAGAAACCACCAGCTATCAATACGATGGGGTGGGCCAGATGACCAAAGTCACCCTGCCAGATGGCAGCAGCATCAGCTACACCTATGACGACGCCCATCGCCTGATAAAAATCAACGACAGCCTGGGCAACAGCATCAACTACACCCTCGACATCATGAGTAACCGCATCAATGAAACCGTCACCGATAGCAGTGGCAACTTAACGCGTCAGGTCAGCCGTGTGTATGACACATTGAACCAATTACGCACAGTAACAGGAGCCGCACAATGAGCCGCCACCTGAACCCTGCCATCACTCCTAAAATGATGGTACTGGCCGTGGCTGCCCTGTGCAGCCAGGCCCAGGCACAAACCACCGTCTATCAGTACGATTACGACAACGTCGGCAATGTCACTAAAATTACCAACGCCAACAATGTCGCCACGCTGCAAAATTACGACGCCCACAACCGCCTGCAAACGCAGACGGATGGCAATAACAAAGTCACCGGCTATGACTATGACGGCCAGCATCGCCTGATCAGAGTCACCGATGCACGCAACCTTAGTTCCCTGTACAGTATTGACGGCCTGGGCAATCAGCTCAACCAGACCAGTCCGGATACCGGCGTCACCACGACCACCGTCGATGCCGCCGGCAATATCCTGACCCGCACCGATGCTAAAAACCAGACCACTAGCTACGTCTATGACGTACTCAATCGCATTACCCGCATCACCTATAACGATGGCAGCATCATCAACTACAGCTACGACCAGGGCGTGAATGCCAAAGGCCGCCTGACCCAGATCGCAGATGCCAACAGCACCATCCAGTACAGCTACGACAGCCGTGGTCGCATCCTGACCGATACCCGCACCATCAATGCCGTCAACTATGTGACCCGCTACCAGTATGACAACGCAGGCCGCATCAGCAGCCTGACCTATCCAAATGGCCGTAAAGTCAGCTACACCCGTGACAGCCTGGGTCGGATTACCCAGATCGACAGCAGCAAAGACGGAATAACGCTGACCCTGGTCAGCCAGGTCGTTTATCGCCCCTTTGGTGGCGTACAAAGCTATCACAACAGTGCAGGGCAAGCAGCCACACGCAGCTTTGACAATGAAGGCCGGATCGCCAGCTACACCCTCAACAACCAGGTGCAGGCAGTCACCTATGATGCGGCCAACCGCATTACCGCGATCAATGAAGTCAACAACAGCAATCGCCAGGCCAGCTATGGCTATGACAATCTTGACCGGCTGACCAGCTACACCACCCCGCAAACCAGCCAGAGTTTTACCTATGATGCCGTGGGTAACCGCAGTACCAAAACAACTGGTGCCGCCAATACCAACTATAGCTATGCCAGCACCAGCAACCGCCTGACCCAGGTTGCTGATAGCCAGAGCAATGCGATCGTCAGCGACGCCAACGGCAGCATCAACAATAACGGCAATACCCAGTTTACGTACGACACCCGGGGCCGCATGACCGCAGTCACCACCAGCATCGGTGTCGTCCAATACACCATCAATGCGCTGGGGCAGCGGGTGCAAAAGGCCGTACCGGCAAATGGCGGCAATGCCGCGACCAGTACCCTGTATCACTACGATGGCGGCGGCAAGCTCATTAGCGAACGTAGCGGGCAAAGCGATGTGGATTACATCTACCTGGGCGATATTCCTGTAGCAGTCATCAAGTAAAGCAGCGCATTTCTGCCCCTGACTAATCAATTAGAAAAAGCAAAAGCATGAATTCAACTTTACAAACCGTGCGTAGGGCATGGGGCAGCTTGCAACTGTCAGCAATGGGTGTTGTCCTGTTGAGCTGCTTCGCAGTTCCAGGTGTGCAAGCTCAAACCACCACACCGCCGACCATCAGCCTGGCACCAGCCGTATTGCAGACCACTCAGGCGGCTCCTGCCAATGGCAACTTCATCGCCCCGGCCAGCATCAGCCTGACCGCCACGGCAACAGCCGTCAGTGGCAGCAGCATCAACCAGGTGCAGTTCTATCAGGGCACGACACTGATCGCCACAGCGAGTGCACCGACCATAGCCAACGGTAACAGCTATAGCGTCAACTGGACAAATGTCACTGCCAACAGCTATAGCGTCACCGCCAAAGCGACTGACAGTGCCAACGCCACCGCGACCAGCACACCGGTCACTGTGAATGTCATCAACAACAGTCCGCCCACGGTCAGCATGACGGCCAACCCGGCGAGTGCAACAGCACCGGCGACTATCATCCTGAATGCGACTGCGACAGATACTGACGGCACGATTGCCAAGGTGGAATTCTTCAATGGCGCAACGACTATTGCGACAATAACCACAGCCCCATTCACCACTAACTGGGCGAATGTTGCCCAGGGCACCTATAGCATCACAGCCAGGGCGACGGACAACCTTGGGGCAATCACCACCTCAGCAGCGGTACCGGTGAGTGTGACGGCGAACGTACCGAAGGCGTATGACATTCATAGTGACCAGATCAACACACCGCGTGTGATCACGGATGCGAATGGTAATGAAGTCTGGCGTTGGGATAGTGCACCGTTTGGGGAAACGGTACCGAACGAGCAACCGACGACAGCCACCAACAAGTTCACGTTTAACCTGCGCTTCCCGGGACAGTACTTTGATGCGGAGACGAATCTGCACTATAACTACTACAGGGATTATGATCCGCAGGCAGGGAGGTATGTGGAGAGTGATCCGATTGGACTTAGAGGTGGATCAAATACTTATGCCTATGTCAAAGGTGATCCGGTTAGTAATATTGATCCTAAAGGACTTAGGCCATTAACTCCATGGGAGAAGTGTAAACTTTGGCCATTTCTCCCAGAAAGAGATTTAGGAAGTACAGATATTCATATCGGAGAAATGCCTTGGTACGCACCTAACTGGGCAACAGGTATTACACGAGGCAATGACATTTACTTCCGTAACCCAAACCAAAGTTTTGTCACAAACGAAGATTTGGCATTGCTAGGCCACGAAGTAGTACATGTTGGACAGTATGCCGATGGAATGACTTGGGCTAGTTATTTGTGGGACAGTCAGAATGGATATGAAAAGAATCAGAAAGAGATTGACGCATATGCCTATCAAGCTGTAATACTTAATTCGCTAAATAATGGCGATAAAAAGGGGGAGAAAAATTGCACAAAAGAATGTCCGCGGTAGCGATTCTGTTTTCTTTATTTGGCTGTATATCAGGTAATGCTGAAGTATCAAACCGGCAGGATTATCTTAACTACTTCCGTATGTCGATAACAGAGCAGATAAAGCAATTCAAAAAATATAGCCTTGATGAGCAATATAATCTATTCCTTTTTGGAAATCAGGTCATGCACCCGCCTGCGATTTATCTTGCTCACACCTTTGCAGAACAGGGACCGCAAGTAATTCCATTGTTGCAAAAAAAATTAAAAGTCACGCAAGACGAATTAACCATACGTGACATCACAGCGGTTTTCTTGGAATTTTCGCGTCTGAAGACTTATGATTTCTCAAAGGATGCCGACTTGATGAAGTTATTAAAGAAAAAAACTGGTGATATGCACGAAGGTTGGAAAAAAGTCACATTAGAAATGGTGTCTGAAATTGAATCGTAAGCACCTCATCAGCACCGTCTGTACACCAGCATAAAAAACCCTCAAAGTAGTTCCCGTTAGATTTTAGCGGGAGCTACTTTGGAATTGCTAGACACACCCATCCGCAGGAAGCGGCGCCCCAACCAAAGCCGGGGTCAAAAGCCGGGGTCAGGTCTTACATTCATACATTTCTTAAAAAACATGCTATACTTTTAGCATGGTAAGACCACTAAGATTAGAGTTTGCAGGTGCTTTGTATCACGTCACTTCCCGGGGAGACAGGCGTGAGGATATTTATTTGGATGAGGTGGACAGGCAAGAGTGGTTGACGGTGTTAACCGAGGTATGTGACCGCTTCAACTGGGTGGTACATGCGTACTGCGAGATGAGCAATCATTACCATCTGCTGGTGGAAACCATCGATGGCAATTTATCGCGTGGTATGCGCCAGCTTAATGGCTTGTATACCCAGCGTTTTAATCGTCGTCACAAACAAGTCGGGCATTTGTTCCAGGGCAGGTACAAAGCTATTCTGATACAAAAAGAAGCGCATTTATTGGAGTTGACGCGCTACATTATTCTTAATCCAGTACGTGCCGGGATGGTGAATTTGCCAGAGCAATGGCACTGGAGTAGCTATGATTTTTGCGTGCGTGACCAGCATGCCCCGCCGTGGCTGGATACAGACTGGTTATTGGGGCAGTTTGGCGTTAAACGTAAACAGGCCAGGGTGGCCTATGCCAGATTTGTATTGGATGGGCTGGGTTTAGCTTCACCTTTGCTGGCAACCCGGCACCAACTGCTGCTGGGGGATGATGCGTTTGTCGAAAAATACCAGCATCAATTGCGCCCTGAAGACCTCAAGGATGTCTCTATCGCGCATCGACGTGCTATTTCTTTGCCATTGCATGCCTATCAGGAAAACTTCACCGACCGCAATGAGGCCATGGCCCAGGCGTATCGGTCAGGCGCTTATTCCATGGCTGAAATTGCAGCCTTTTTCTCTGTTCACTACGTCACTGTCAGCAGGGCAGTACGGGCATTTGAAGCAAAATGCTGACAGTAGACTTGTGTCGATTTCACGCCTTCTTTAAAGACTTTCGCGAGAATGAAGGTCGGAGACAGGCAGGTCTTATACTCACACATTTCCTTGGCGTAGAATTGTCGTAATGTAAGACCTGACCCCTTTTTTTCATCTGCTGTAAGTCGAATAGGGGGGGATCTCATTAAATCGACGCGTATGGATACAGCCTTTGATCAGCCACACATTGTGGTTTTTGGTCCGGCGAAGGTCGTTGATAAATATGCGAGTGACATACTTAAGGCATGTCCTAAAATTGACATGATCACAGAAGCCATAGGTGCAGCACATATCGTCGCATTTAAAGATAGAAAAGAAACTTCCAAGCTGCATTTACCTGAATGGCACGAATTTGAGCCTGATCGGGATTTTGATATAACTTAATTGCTGCTGCCTTGTTCGATGTTCTATTGACCGATATCATTCCGCCTAACGAGGGTGTCCAGAATTTTGTGTAAACGGTTTTCCCTTTTTTCCGAGAGAACAAAAATGGCCTATTTTTCAACAATCAATTCTGGCTATCAATCCAATCCCAATGACTGGGTTGAATTCTTGAATTGCGTATCTCAAAAAAGTAAATACGGTATTGAAAATAAATTATTTGAGAAAAAAGATGATAAATTCTGGGCGCAAATAGAAGCAGATGTGAGCTTCCCTCGGTAATTAGTTCACCATCAGGTGACTGTCATGCAGCCAGATTCTCTTGATTTTGTTTCTTCATCCAGTCTTCCAGATATTGAACCGGCGAGCGATAACCTAATGTTGAGTGCTGG